>JAADIU010000023.1:0-21285 GCA_013151185.1 Planctomycetota bacterium | reverse complement strand
ACAATCCGCACCGTCTTTCGGTCGCGAGGAGAAGCAGACATGAAAAACTTACCATCCATCATCGCCGCCTTCATCCTGGTGGTCGTCCTGTTGATGTATTGGTGTACGTTCCAGGTGCGGTCCACCGAGGTGGCCATCAAGAAAACGTTCGGACATGTGGGCGCAGACCCCATCCGCATCGATGACAGCAACAACAGCTTCTTCGCCGGGCTGCATTTCAGATGGCCATGGCCGATCCAGAGCGTCGAAAAGTACGACACGCGGCTTCGGTTGTTGGAAGGGCGCATCGAGGAAGCCCCCACGCGCGACAGCAAGCAAATCATCGTGACGACGTTTGCCACCTGGCACATCGTCGATCCCTACAAATTCCACACGCGATACAACACCATCGAAGAAGGTGAAGACGCCCTTCGCACACGAATCCGCAGTTTGAAGAAGGCGATCATCGGCAAGCACAATTTCTCCGACTTCGTTTCAACGCAGGCGTCTGACCGAAAGCTCCAGGAAATCGAATCGGAAATGATGGAGGCCATCGCAGCCGACGCAGACAAAGACTTCGGCGTTGAAATCGGCATGTTTGGAATCAAACAGCTCGCACTGCCCGCGAACGTGACGCAGGCCGTGTTCACGACGATGAAAAAAACACAGGAAGTCAAAGCCGACAAATACCGCTCCGAAGGTGACGCCGAAGGTACAAGAATACGAGCGGCTGCCGAGGAAGCGCGCGGTCGAATTCTGGCGGTGGTCGACCGCAAAGTCGCCCGCATCGAGAGCGAAGGCTTGGCCAAGGTGGGCGAAATTTACAAACAGTTCAAAGAACACGAGGAGTTGCGAATCTTTCTGGACAAACTTCGGTCGATCGAAGCCATCATCGCAACGCGGACGGAGATTTTCCTGGATACGAATATTCAACCGTTCGACCTGTGGGACGCAGAAAAGCGAATTAGTCTTTCGACGCCCGGTGGCAGCGAATAATCACCCGCACTTGTTGGTAGGTTCTGTTGTCACCCTCTGAGAAGGTAAGCCCAATGGCCCATCACCATCATCACCATCCGCCCGCTGGCGATCTGCCGGGCGAGGCTCCGCTGGACGCGGCGAATCAATCGCTGGCCGACGCAATGCGCGCCAGCTTCAATATCCTCAAGTTCATCATGTTCGTGCTGATCGTCCTGTATATGTTCAGCGGTGTGCGATGCATCGATGAAAACGAGGAGGCTGTCGTCTTTCGATTTGGCAAGCTGTTGCCGACGGTGCGCGGTTCAGGGCCATCGATGGCGTTCCCCTACCCCATCGACGAAACGCTGACGTTTGCGACAAAGAAGAACAGCGCCTTCCGCAGCATGCACCATTGGCCCAAAGTCAAGGAGGGACAGCAAAACGAACCGCTGAACAAAGTCCGCAGCGGGCGTGCGATCGACCCAGCCGTCGATGGCTCGCTTCTGACGGCAGACAGCGGAATCGTTCACATTCAATGGGACGTGAAATACCGGGTCGAAGACCTGCGGCAGTATGTGATCAACGTGGGCGACGAATCCACCACGGAAGTGGAAGGGCTGATCACCTCGATTCTCAACGATGCGACAATCAACCTCGTCGCTAACTACTCCGCACAGGATGTCACGCGCGGTATGACAACCGAACTCGCGATCAAGGTGCGGTCGAAGGTCAACGACAGGCTCGAACGGCTGCGCACGGGCGTTCGTGTTGTGGCGCTCGACATCCCCCACTCATCCGTTCCCGGTCCGACCATGGTTGCATTTGACAACGTAGCCAACGCGCAGAACGATCGCGACAAGTCGGTGCAGGAAGCGCAGCAGGACAAGAACAAAATCCTCAACGCTACCGCAGGCGTTGCTTGGCGAAAACTGATTACACATTCAGACGCCAATCGGCAGAAAAGTGTCGGGTTGCTGGATCGGCTTGATGAGGCGATCGCAAACGGCGATGAAGCTGCGAAAACCGCGCTCGAAGCTGAGATCGACGATCTGCTCGAGCATGAAGTGTCCGGACTCGCAGGTCAGCGTATTCGCTTGGCGAGGGGTTATTACACCCAGGTTGTTCAGCAAATCGATGGCGATGTTGACCAATACCATGCGGTTCTCGACGAATACCTGGCCTCTCCTGAGTTGTTGGTGCATCGCCTGTGGGAGCAAACACGGCAACGCGTGCTGCGGCTTCCGGGAGTGACAAAACACTTTGTTGCAGGAGCGGCTGACGAACTTCGCATTCATGTTGAACCGGACCCCGAACAGAAGAAGCAGGACGAAATCGAACGCCTGCAAAAAGAAGCCGAGGGCTACAAGTTCGCTCCCGAGCAGAAGCTCCACGGGATCATGCCCTAGGCTTCGATCCAACACGGCTTCGATCCAACGGTGGCAGAGGACGATCGCGCGATCAATTATGGCAAAAGCAGCACTTCCAGTTGTACAAACGGTGGGACTCTCGAAGACCTTCAAGGACTTCTGGAGGCGGCCTCGCGTTCATGCGGTTAAGGATCTGAACATCGACATCCAACCGGGTGAGGTGTTCGGTTTGCTTGGGCCCAACGGTTCGGGAAAGAGCACCGCCATCAAGATGCTGCTGGGTTTGCTGTATCCTACACGCGGGCGCATTTCCGTGTTTGGCCGGCCCCCGACCGATGTGGCGGTCAAGCAGCGGATCGGCTACCTGCCGGAAGAGTCTTACCTCTACCGCTTCCTCGATGCACGCGAAACGCTCGATTTTTATGGCAAGCTATTCCGACAGCACCGTCAGGTGCGACGCGAACGGCGCGACATGCTGCTTGAAATGGTCGGTCTGCAACACGAGGCAAAGCGACGCATCGGTGAATATTCGAAAGGCATGGCCCGCCGCATCGGGCTGGCACAGGCTTTGATTAACGATCCCGAATTCCTGATCCTCGACGAACCCACGTCCGGGCTGGACCCGATCGGAACACGCCAAATCAAGGACGTGATCCGCCGCCTGGGCGACATGGGAAAAACGATCCTCCTCAGCAGCCACCTATTGGGCGACGTGGAAGATGTCTGCGATCGCGTTTGCATTCTCTACGGTGGACAAGTGCAAGCCGAGGGCACCGTCAAAGACCTGCTGGCCCAAAAAGACATGACGCAGATCACATCGGAAAAGCTATCGCCCGATACCATCGAAGAGATCAAAGGCGTCGTGCAGCGTCGCGAATCGAAATCGATCGAAGTCGCCACCCCCACAGGCCGCCTCGAAAACCTCTTCCTGAAAATTGTTGAAGACGCGCAGTCTGCAAAGATCGCGACATCCGGTGCAGCAGAAGCCGGCGCCATTCCCGAGTTTCTTGGCACAGCAACCGACGACGGTGGCGCGGTCATTCGCTCGTTGATCGAAGCGGCTGACCGGACGACACCCACTGAGCCGGTCGCAATGGCGGAGAAGCAGGTGGATACACCCAAGCCTTCGCAAAAGGTATTGGACGCACTCACCAAACCAACACCCGCCGAATCGCCTGCCGAGCCGCCGACATCCGCACCCGATCCATCCAAGTTGCCGCAACAAGGGACCACACAAAAGGACCCGGTGAAAGCAAATCGCAGCGTGATCGAAGGCCTGTTGGACGGCAAGGATTCCGGCGATGGGTAGCATTTGGACGATCGCACGTCACACGATTTCGGAGAGCATCCGAAGCAAGGTTGCGCTCTCGTTCATTATTTTGCTCGGGGTGATCCTGCTTGGGCTTCCCTTCGCTTCAAAAGGGGACAACACCGTCAGCGGTGCGGTGCAGGCATTCCTTCAGTACTCGGTCACGTCGGTGGTGGTGTTCCTGTCGTTCCTGTCCATCTTCCTGGCGAAACCCATCTCCGACGATTTGTCGGGCAAGCAAATTTTGATGCTGATGACCAAGCCCCTGGGCCGGTGGCACTATGTGCTCGGTCGTTGGCTGGGCATCGTCTGCCTCAATGCCATGCTCCTGTCGGTCGGCGGAGCGATGATCTACGGGCTCACGATGTACCTCGCTTCAAAACCGCCGATGGATGAGTTGGATGCAAAGCGACTCAAGACACAGGTATTGCAAGCAAGGCACGCGTCGAATGTCATCACCCCTTCGTTCGCGGCGGCTGCCAACGCGCAGTACCAGAAAAACGTCGAAGTTGGAAAGTACTCCGGGCTGGAGTATCACAACAAGACCGCGGAAAAGGAGCGTATACGAACCCAACTCCGAGAGCGCTGGCGGGTGGTTTGGCCGCTGGAAGTCCGCGTCTTCAACTTTGAAGATGTCCGCTGCGACAAAAAACCAGAGACGATGATCCACCTGCGATACGCGCACACTGTTTCGAATTACCCGCCGGATGAGATCGTCAAATACAGTTGGATCTTTGGCAGTCAGGAAAAGGGAACCAAGGTCTACGTCGCCCCGCGCCGTGATTACATCGACCGCATCCACACCGTCAGTGTGCCCGCAGACTGCGTCGCGAAGGACAACACGCTTCGGGTCGTTTTTGAAAACGTGAACCCGTATATCCAGTTCGGAGAAGCGCAACACGCCAACACCGTAGTCTTCAAAGGTGCCGATTCCATACAGGTGTTTTTCTCCGTCGGTACGTTTGGTGGAAACCTGATGCGCGCGTTGGGTTTGGTGATGTGCAAGCTGGCTTTTTTGTCGGCGGTGGCCGTCGCGTTCACGACGGTATTCTCTTTTCCGGTGGCGTGCCTGGGCGCGTTTTCTGTTTTGCTCTTGGCTTCGACACGCTCGTTTATTCTCGATTCGGTCAGTTGGGTTCCCGAGGAAGGAACCCTGGGCGTGGTTCAGTGGATGCTGAACAACATGATCCGAATCGTCTATTTCATCCTCCCCGATTTCGCTAGCTTCAACGCCCTCGAACTTTTGGTGGATGGCAGAAACATCACCTTGATGTGGCTGCTCATGGGAATCGGGAGCCTCGTTTTAATCAAGACATCGATTCTGCTGCTGGCGGGGTGCTTGCTGTTTATGCGCAGAGAGGTTGATGAAGTTTCGTTTTGACCGATCGGGAAATCTCCCGTTCGGCGATGAGAGCATTGTCATTGTGAGAACACTGTCGTTGCAAGAACACTGTCGTTCTGAGAGTACACGGTAGATGGCACAGACCACCCAATCGCGAATGGAAGACTACCTCGCTGGCAAACTCAAAGCCGAGCGAGGCGACCGCTGGGTGTGCGTGGTGGCTGGCGCGGTCGGGTTGGCGTTTCTTCTATGCGCGATGGGGTTGGTCAATCCCATCAACACCATTCGCAGAGACGAGCAGTTGGTCATCAACGACACGGTGCAGGGCCTTCCGCCCGACATCGCCTTGATGACCAAGCTGGGCACGCTTCGCGCGCTCGCGATCGACGTGTTGTTCATTCGCCTCGAAGACCTCAAAAACGAAAACCGATTCTTTGAACTCATGCAGCTTTCGGATTGGCTTTGCAAACTGGCGCCGCGTTATCCGACGGTATGGAGCTATTCCGCCTGGAACATGGCCTACAACATTTCGGTGTGCCAGTATGGCGACAAAGCCCGCTGGCTGTGGGTATCCAACGGCGTCGACAATTTGAGGACGCGGGGAATCGTCTACAACCCGAACTCGATCACACTTTATAAAGAGCTGGCTTGGATCTTCTACCACAAGATCGGCGACAAGCTCGACGACTCCCACATGGCCTACAAAGCCGAGTTGGCTGTCGAAATGGAGCTGATATTCGGCGAGCCGCCACTCGTCATGGAAGAAGCCGAGGCCATTGCCCACTTCAAAAAAATCGTCGATGCCCCGCGCAACTTAAAAGCGTGGATCAAGAAAACGCCCGAGGCCAAGCAATTTCTGGAGGCTTTGCGCCATCCGGAACCGGACAGCGCGGAAGCAAAACTCGAAGTGAAATTGCGTGCGGACGAATCACTGCTGGCGTTCGTCGCCAAAAGCATGAGGACCTATTCCAACCCGGAAAAATTCGTGGTTCGCGAAGACAACGACGCACCGCTGATTCCGAACTTGCGGCTTCGGGTGTTGTTGGGCGACCCTGCCAATGCCGACATTCTCGAGCAAATGTGCAATGCTGTGCGATCCGACGTTCTTCGTGATTCCAGCAAGTACAACATGGATCTCGATTTCATGTTGGCGCTGATGGACGAGTATGGCCCGCTGGACTGGCGAAGCCCGTATTCACATGCCCTCTATTGGGCCTCGCGGGGTGATGAAGTGACCAAAGACGTCGTCAACAGGAACGCTGCCGACTCGATGAACGCGGTTCGATTTATATTCTTCGCACTGGACTACCTCAGTCGAGCCGGCAAGATCATTTTGGAGCCGAATTTCGAGGAGCCGGGCCAATCGTACATTGACCCCCAGCCCGACCCGCGCTTCTTCCGACACATGCACGAAGCGTATCTCAGATACGGCAAAGAACAATTTGGCGATGCACCCGATTTTGTAGAAGGGACGGCGGGACCGAACTACTCAACCGGTCATCGTAACCTGCTGAAGAGGGCCATTCGTCAACTCTACCTTTCGGGTGGAAGCAAGGACCTCGCCGAAGCAAAAGAGTACTACTTCTATCTACGAAACTATGACCGAGAAGCTGACGGAACCGTCAAAGCAGCTTACGTTACTACATTCAAAGAATACGTCGAATACCAGTTCAAAGACTCGCTGGATACGCAAGCCGGAGCCACCGCGTTCATCCAGATGTCTCTGCTCCGTTCCGTGCGCGAAGCAGCCGTCGGCAATGTCGACAAAAGCCTGATGGTCTTCGCCAATGCCAAGAAATGGTGGAAGTATTACATGCGCGATGTTTCGACCGATCGCAACACCCGGCGCAAACTTCAGCCGCTCGGTATCATGCGCCGAGACATTGTCCTAAGCATGTTGCGAAGTCGCGAGTTCAGCGCGCGGCAAAAAGAGCGCGTCTGGAGTTCCCTCGATGTACAAACGCGCCGATCGATCTATGACAAGGCGCTCCCCGTGATTGAAAAACAGTGCGAAGTCCACGACCCACCGTTTGACCCAGCCAAGGTGTTGCCGATCCCACCGGGTATGGAAGCCTATCGCAAAGAACCCGACAAGGTGCTAACAGAACTCAAGCACTTCGACCCCACCGTGTCGCAGGGTGACAAGCAGCAGTCGGACTAACAGCAGTCGGACTAAGCGAAGATCGCAAAGGGTCGGGGAGGGCCGTCGGACAAGAAGCGATTCCCCGTTTCCCCCGCCGCGTCAACGCTGACGTTTGGATGCCTGTTGAACGAGGCGGCCAATTCGATCGCACAAGAATTTGCGAAACTTCATACCATCGAGGTCGCGCGTGCGAAGAGCTGCACCACTCGCGGTCAACCCGCTGCGGTCGCCTTCGTCGAAGCGTGTTTGTTGAAAGGCGATTGCGCCCGTGGTCACGGTTCCGTCGTAGCGCATTGCGATCCCGGCGAATTGAATTTCGACTACAATCTCGCGCCCGCCGTCGAGAAAATTTCCGGCATTCATCTGGAGTTTCAACCCGTTGGCGGCATACTTTTCGCGTAGCTCGTTCGTGACGGGAATCAGTTCGTCCACGAACAATCGCCTAAGCGCATCGATGGGCGAAAGCTCCTCCAGGGGTTGGTCCATCGAGGCCTCTTGATGGATTTTTTTTTCGTGTTGTTGGAACAGGTCGTCAAGTCGGTTTTCGACCTCCAGTTGAGGATTCTGCTGCTCGACCGCCCCGTTGGCTGCTGACCCGGAATCGGTGGCACCAGAATCGGAGGTTGCTGTGCCTGTTCGTGCCTGCTGATCTTCGCTCGTTGTTTTCAACATTGAACTGCCTCCCGCAAGACGCTCTGTTCCCCTTTGAACTTATGATATCGAACCACCCCCGGCAAGGTGGTGAAATCTGTCGGGCGCACTATGATAGCCGCTCTTCAACCTGCTTTATCGGAGTCACCGCAAATGAAAACCAATACCGCCATCGCGATTCTGCTCGCATGGACCGTTTCCACCGCCTTGGCTGGCGATGACCACTTCGACCCAAGCCTCCCGCAAATATCGTGGCAGGATGCTGCGGATCACTACGGTGAACGCTGCGTTGTTTATGGAACGGTGATCAGTTCTAAAAATATCGGCAGTCGATGTTTCCTGAACTTTGCAAGAGACTATCGGACCACGTTCACTGCAGTGATCAACCAGGCGCAGTACGCGGACTTTTCATCGACGCCCGACACGATGTTCAAGGACAAGCATGTGCGGATCGTCGGTGAGATCATCAAGTTCAAGAACAAACCCGAAATTGTGATGACTTCGGCGAACGACATTCAAATCGTCGATGACCCAAATCCGCCGAAGAACGCGGCAAGCGTCGTCGGCAAATCGGTCGCCAAACCCGTCACCAAAACAAACGCGACACCCAAGCCCGCGCAGTTGGCATCTGTCAAGGCCAAAGTATTGACGGATGGCGTCGTCAAGATCGCCACGTTCAACGTATTGAACCTGTTCGACAACTTCGACGATCCATATACCGACTCCGAGTCCTATCCGGGCAAGCGATCCTCCGAGGTCGAGAATCTTGCGAAAGTCATTCGACAGGTTGATGCCGACGTCATCGCCCTGCAAGAGGTTGAGAACAGGGGCGGCTTGGAAGATTTCTTCGCCAAACACTTAGCCGACATGGGCTACTGCGACATCGTGTTGATCGAAGGCAACAACCGTCGCGGCATTGACGTTGCGCTGGTGTCGCGACTGCCCGTTGGCGAAGTCACGTCCCATCGACACGTCGACTTCAAAAGCGCCGATGGCCGCGACATGCGTTTTCAACGCGACCTGCTGCAAGTCCGCATCGAACCGCAGGGTTACACCCCGTTTGACGTGTTCGTGGTGCATCTCAAGAGCAAGCATGGCGGTGCAGAAAAATCGCGCCCCATCCGCATTGGGGAAGCGTTGGCTGCGAGGCGAAAAATGGATCGCCTGCTGACCGAAGACCCACAAGCCGCTTTCGTCATCTGCGGCGATTTCAATGACACACTCGACAGCGAACCGATTCAACGACTGCTGGGCAGCGGTGACACCAAACTGAAGACGTTCGTGGGCGATCTTGCGGAGGACAAACGCATTACGTTCAATCGCAGCTATCTTTCGATGATTGATTTCATCCTTGCATCGCCAGCGATGGCGCAAATGTATGTACCCAAGAGCTACGACGTGATTCTCGGAACGGTAGAAACGAGCGGCTCGGACCATAACCCGGTGCTCGCCCGTTTCAAACTGGCCGAAGAGGTTACGACCGCAAAGAATTGACACCGTTCGCGGCGCGTTTTACCATCGCGCTGCGGATCGGTGGGAAACATCAATTCAAAGTGAATGGACTTTGTCACTTCGCTTTTCGATTTGGTCTCGACAGGCTCCGGGTGTTCCAGGACCTGGTGGAGCCCATGATGCTTCGAGGATGAAGGCGTGGCAACTCTTTACGTTCTCCAGGGACCCGATGCGGGACAAGCGATCGAGCTCACCGGTTCGTCGGTGACTCTCGGGCGTCATTCCGAAGAAGTGCCGCTGACCGACCACACCGTCTCGCGTCAACATGCAGAACTCGTCCGCAAAGGCGACGACTGGATAATCACCCACCTCGGCAGCTCGAACGGAACATACGTCAACGGTGAACGCATCACCGAACCCACCGAACTGAGCCACGGCGACCAGATCAAAATCGGCGGTACGCTGCTTGCTTTTCGCGGACGGGCGGGTGTTCAGGGCTATGGTGGACCGACGACCACCGAAGGCATGGTCAGTGTTACCGGTGAGGGCGATTCCGTCGACTCGTCCCTGCTCTCTGCGATTCAATCGAGCGAAGAAAGCGTCATCCTCGCCGCACCAGAGACAGCCGCGGCAGTTCGATCGTGGAACGTGATGTACCAACTCGCAGAAGCGGCCGGGGTCATGGCCTCGGAGCGCGAATTCCTGGAGCGCATCACCGACATCATACTCCGAAACCTGGTCGTGGATCGCCTGTTCATTCTCGTCCGCGGATCATCCGGTTCAAAGCTCGTACCGGTGATTGTTCGGTACCGTTCAAAAACGCGCCGCGAACACGAACAGATCAAGACATCCAACACCATCATTGAACGTGTCATCGATACCAAAACGGGCGTGCTGTGTGCAAACGCGAACGCCGACGAGCGGTTTGTCCAGGACCCCAATACCGCAAGCCTCGAAAGCTTGGCGCTGCGAAGCGTCATTTGCGTACCGCTTGCCGGTCATGATGAAGTTCTCGGCGTCATTCATATCGACTGCCCCATGGCGCGGCACACATACAGCCACGATCAACTCCGACTCGCGACAGCCATCGGTCGGGTGGCTGGCCTTGCAATTGAAAACCATCGCCTGACCGAAGCGCGAATGCGAAACGCAAGGTTGGCTGCGACGGGCGAAACGGTGGCGTATCTTTCACACCACATTCGCAACCTTCTGCAAGGCCTGCGCAGTGGTGCCGACATCGTCGACATGGGCCTGAATAAAGACGACTCCGACAAGATCAGAACTGGTTGGCACATTGTCGAACACAACCTCGACCGCGTGTTCAATCTGACGACGAACATGCTCACGTTCAGTAAGGATCGTGTGCCTCGAATTGAACTCGCCCAAGTCAACAGCGTGATCGAAGACGCGGTCGACCTTGCCAAACGCCACGCCGAAGATCTCGGTGTAATGCTGTTGGCCGACCTCGGCGACGTGCCCGCGATTCCGACGGACGTCGAAGGCATTCATCAGGTCGTTTTCAATTTAATTCTCAACGCGACCGATGCCTGCCCACCCGCCAACGGCCGCGTACTCGTCAAAAGTCGATACGAATCCGAAGCGAACGTCGTCTCCATTCGTGTGACCGACAATGGGCCGGGGATCGATGCGGAATCGATGGAAGCTGTCTTTGACCCCTTCAGCTCTTCAAAGGGGCAAGGTGGAACAGGACTGGGGCTAGCCGCCGTGAAGAAAATTGTGGACGAGCTTCAGGGTGTGATCCGCATCAAGACAGCCAAGGACAAAGGGACACGGTTTGAAGTCCGCCTCGACGTGATGCGCTCAGGCACAACCGATCTCGACAAGACCCACCCAACCGCGCGATAACCGCAAAACCACTTCCGTCGATTGACGCGACGTAAAAATAGAAGCGGCTCCATCCCCGCGGCGTCGAGGATGGAGCCGACTTTGTTTGAGAGCACAGCTTCGGTCTCTCGTTGATTTTATCCGCCAAGCAACGTCAGCACGTTCTGCTGCTGTGCGTTGGCGATCGCCAGCACACTCGTTCCTGCTTGCACCAGAATCTGAGATCGCGTCAGCTCGGTGGTTTCCAGGGCGAAGTCCGTGTCTCGAATGACCGACTCGGACGCCGTCAAATTCTCAGCCGTGATCTGCAACTGATTGATGTTCGGCTGAAGGTTGTTCCGCTCGAACGCACCCAAGCGACCACGAAGGGTCGTCACCTCGGTGATCACCGCATCAACAATGTCGGATGCTTCGTCAAATCGGCCTTGGCGCAAAGCGAATGTCTGCCCACTTCCGATCTGCGAAAGGAATCCGTCGATGCGGTTTCCGAGTTTGTTCGCCTGCATGGCTGGCACGCCGATGTTCGACTGCTGGTTAGTATTCACACGCGGTCCAAGCTGGAACAGTGAACCACCGCCGGTGATCGCGAACGACGTTGTGCTTGCTGTCGTGATCGTACCCAAATCCTCGTCGAGCGAAATCTTGATGTTGAGGAGGCGCGAATTCATCGAGAGGTTGAGTCCGTCCGCAACCGTCGAAGCCCCATTGACCGTGGCTTGTGCGTCAACGCCAACGGCGCGGGTCACCGTACCACCCGACGTATCCACAACATCGAATGGCCCGCCCGTATCGAGAGCTTTGACCGTCACGAACTGACTCGTGCCGTAGTTCTCGCTGAGAAAACGAATGCCCGACTGTGTTGCGGAGTTGATAAACTCTGCGGTCACCCCAGTTGCGTCCGTTTGATTGTTAATCGCAATGACGAGCGCGTTGATTGGGGCGCTCGCAGGGAAGTTCAACGTCACGATGCCTTTCGGACCTTGCACGTCGAACGCAACATCTGCGGATCCAACGGTTGCACCGGGGAATTGCAGTTCGGCTTTTTCCGCAGCCGCGGTCACATCGATTTGAACGGGGATGAAACTGGACCGTCCAAAATTCGCCGCTTCCACCTGCACGTCGGCCAACAGAGCGGGATCGATACCGCTTGAAACGTAGTCGAGCGATCCATCGAGTAGCTTTCGCCCTGCAAACGATGTGGTGTTCGCGATTCGGGTAATCGATTCGATCGCAGAGTCAATCTGCAACTGGTTCGCATCCACTTCCTCGTCACTGAATGCGCCACGGTTGGCGGCTTCGACGACGAGGGCCTGAATATCGGTCAGAAGCGAGTTGACTTCGTTGAGCGCACCTTCGGTCGTCGAGATGACGTTGATGGCTCGCTGCGAGTTGTCGATCGCCTGCTGGACAGCGGATATCTCCGACCTCAACCGCTCTGACACAATCAGGCCAGCCGGGTCATCGGCACCGCGATTGATCCGCAGACCACTCGACAACCTCTGCAAGCTGGTACTCAGTGACCTCTGCGAGGAGGCCAATTCTCTTTGCGATACAAGCGCTGGAATGTTGTTCGTAATACGACTCATGAGCAATCCTCCTTGATTGCATTCTGCTGATTCCTTCGTCCTGTCGGATCAGCCTCTGTTCACCATGCTCCAATTAGTGAGCTTGCGTATGTTCATGCCGCTGAATCACTTGTGCCATCTGGTCGACACTCAGCGTTGCGGCGTTTGTATTTTCCGTTTTTATGGCTTCGTAGACTTCCTTGCGATGAACGGGAATGGTGGTGGGCGCTTTAATGCCCAACCTCACCTTATCTCCTCGCACGTCGACGACGGTAATTTCGATGTCGTCTCCGATCATAATCGTTTCATCGCGCGTCCTTGATAGCACCAACATCCGTGGCTCCTTCCTCGGGTCGGCCTATATCTGCGCTACTGTGCTGGTAAGACCACAAAGGTCCCGCTGAGTCGGCGAAACGTCGCGAACCCATGCCAGCCCAAACCTCGGGCTGTTGTCTCACCACCGAAATTGCGTACCGATCAAGACAAACTTCGTCAGCAAAGCGATCGGTACGACCATGATGATTGCTAACCCGTCTTGCTCATCGCCGGTTGGGCTTCCGGCAAACGCATCAGCGGATGTCGCGTCGAATACTTCCGATCGCTAAGCACCAACTGCCGCGCCGCGTGCGTTTTGATGTTGATCACCAATGGGCCTTGCAGATTCCCCGTCAACACCTTGTCGATCTTGTTGACGATGATGAAGACCTGTGCCTGATCCGGATCATCCACACCCAGATTAAGGAGTTCTTCCGACTTCACTGGTGCGCGATAGTCCTGCACAAACAAGCGCGGATCGCACACCACAAAAGCCAGCTCAGGGCGGTCAATCGCCTGAAGCCAATAGAATCCACTGTTGTCACCCGTTTGAATCAAGGCATATTGATTCTGGTTCGGAAAACCCAGAATGCCCTGTTCAAACTTGATGAACCTCTCCTCGTTGACTTCCAGTGGTCCGAATCGCGACGTTTCAATAGTCATCGCGCCTCTCCCGGCAGCCGATCCATTTTGATTGGCACTTCCGTACGTTGGAAGGCTCTCACACGCCTTTGTGCATGTGGTCCTGCATCTCCCTCGCAGGACAACCATACGTCGCACGATCCCGGCTGCTGAGAACCGGCGACGATTCAACTTGTAAGTCACTACGCAGGCCACGCCTGCATCCAACCGGCGGCGCAAACCGCCGACAAAATCTTCAACTCGCTACCGGAGGAAATCCAGCAGCGACGTATTCAATAGTTGCGAACCGGTCAGCAGGCTCGCTTGCAACGCTGTCTGAGCTTGTTGAAAACGAGTGACGGCTTCTGTGTAATCCAGGTCGCGAATTTCACTCATCAATTGTTCCGTCGCGAACACGGCGCTTTCGGTTTGCACTTGGCGGTCCCGCATGGATTTTCCACGAGCGCCAACGATTCCCCGCGCCTCGTTGAAACCCACCAGGTGTTTGTCCACATCCTCTGCCGCGAAGGTGATCAACTGCGAGTCGTCCGCCAGGAGCGCCCGCTCCAAGTCATACAATGCCGTCAAAACACCGTTTGCCCGTGCGCCGTTGACGTCGCGGCTTACGATGACCGTCTCGGGGTCTGCAACGGTTCCGGTCAAACCGAGATCATCAATCGCAAACGACAAATTCGCCCTGCCCGCAGACAGCGGCCCCGTTCCCCCGGTTGAGTCCGTCAGGCGAATTCCCGTTCCGACCGATTGCAAGTCCGCAAGAATTCCAACGCCCGCACCCGCAGCTTCGATGTTGATCGCGTCGACGACTTCGCCAACCGTCAGCAAGCCGTCCAGATTGACTTCAAAGGATGTACCGTTTTTGGCGGTGATCAGAAGATCCGTTTCACCGTCCACAATTCGCACACCGCGTCCGTTGTTCAGCGATGCAAGGGGAATATCCAAGTCCATCGTTCGGATGCCCAGCGCGCTGGCGACTGTGCCTCCATTTTCACCGATGGTCACGTCCGAACCCGAAGACATGTTGATCACGTTGATTCCGGTTCCGGTGTCGTTGACCGTCGCCTTGACCGACATTCCCGAATTGTCGATCGCGTTCAAAATATCCTGAATCGAAGTAGCCGTTGATAGATCGATCGTCGTCGATGCGTTACCGTTCGTGATGGTCAAGCCAGCCGACACATCGAGACCCGCACCATCCATCAGCGCTGCCAATGGTGTGGTGCGCGAAAGGGAAACGCCCAGATCACCCCCAACCACAGCCGCCGAAGTCGGTGCGGCTGTCGTGATGCCGAGATCGCCCGCGGTCGCACCCGTGCTGATGTCTCGAATCGAAATCGGTGTCGCAACCGGATTGATCGTGAGCCCATTGTTCGTCAGCGCCGCGGTGAACCCTGCACCCGCCGCTGTTGCAGCTTCGTTGATCAAGTCGACGACATCACCAGCAGTGTCAGCCGACGTAATGTCGATGGTGACCACACCCGCCGCACCGTCTTCAACAATTTGAAACGATCCGCGCCGGACACCCAGTTGCGTCGCCCCGTTCAAATCTTCCAATCGTGTCTCTGCCGCGACGATGGGATTGAGGTCAACGCGACCCTGCACCTGACTCGACAGCGCACCGAACAACACATTGCCCGGCAAATTGATGGGCGTCAGTTCATCAACATCGGTGCGGGCAAAAATGTCGCCCGTGTCACCCACATAGCGCACACCATTGATGGTTTCGATGAACGGCTGTTTGTCTGTGTCGCGTCCGGCGAACAAGTATCGCCCGTCGAACGTGCGATTTCCAACTGCAACCAACTGGTTTCTGATCGCCGCAATCAACTCGGCGGAGGCAGCGCGTTCCTCGGCGCTGGCGAGCGATCCGATGTTCTGACTCGCGATGGCCTGGGCATCGATGATCAACGCACTAACATCCGCCATCGCGGAATCGGTGGCGTCCAGCGTGTTGCTTGCGTGACGAATATTCTTGATGAACTGCGACTGCTCGCCGAGAATTTCGGACATGTTCAAGACGCGGGCAGCTCCGCCCGGATCTTCGCTGGGCGTGCTGAACCGTCTTCCCGACGCCAGCCGATTCTGACCCACGAACAGTTCCGCAGTGTTGCGGCGCAATGATGCCAGCAACGACTCCGTCTTCAGCGTGGACGTCACGCGACCCATGTTGATTGAACCAATCGCCATCTCGCTACCCTTGCTATCTAATCAGTCCCAGCATTTCCTGAAGCATCGTATCGACCGAACCGATGTAGCGAGCAGCCCCTTGGAACGCTCGCTCGAACTTCATCAGATCGATCGCCTCTTCGTCCAGGCTCACGCCGCTCACGCTTTGACGCTGCTGCTCGAGCGCGCTCGTGATCACGTCGGCGGCTTCTAGTGTGTTTGAAGCGGCGGCCCCGCCCGCTGCAACGTCGTTGGATATTGCGTTGTAGAATTCCAGAATGGTCGCGCCACCGAGCACGTCGCTTTGCTCCCTCGTCAACGCAGCCAACCGCCCTGCATTGATCCCGTCGCCCGTGCGATTCTCAGAAGCTGCCGCAAGCAAACTCGAGTCGGCCAACAATTCCTGACGCACGGCGATGTCGTCTGCGCCCGATCCCTCGAAGAACGTGTTGATGCCAAGGGCGGACAGCAGTTTTGAGGTGTCCGCTCGAAACTCCTGGCCATCGTGACCGAATGAAAATGAAAACCCCGCATCGGAAGTCAGGTTGAGTCGATTGTCTGCGGTGATCGTTGCATTCACGCCAGCGACATCTGTATCGATTGCAGCAACGACATCCTCAAGCGTGGTATCCGTACCTTGGCCATCGAGATCCACTTCGATGCGGTAGGCAACGGGCGAACCGGTGGCTTGGTCGGTCACCGTGATATAGAAGCTGCCATTCGTCGGTGCGTTTTGAAGGCCCGCGTCAAGGCTATTCAGGGCAGCCGTCGGGTCGTCTACGACGTTGCTTGCCGTCACCGAAGTGAACGACCGGAGGCCCTGCCCATCCGCATGAACAGCGTTGACCTCTGCAATGATCCCTGCCGCCAGTTGATCCAACTTGGCCACTTGCCCGATGGCCTGTTGATCGCGCGCCTTGATGATGCCCTCGATCATTCCGCCAGCGACGTTGATGGTTGCGTTGGAATCGGCGAAGCGGACCGTGACGCGCTCAAACGTGCCATCGAGTTCTTTCTCGGTCGTGAGGCCACGCGAAGCGCCAAACTGAATCAGAGGCTCGCTGCCAACGTAAACGTTGATCGCCCCACCGGGTTGCTCGCGAACCTGCACGTCAAAAGTCTCGCTCAACTCGCGAAGCAATCCATCACGCCTGTCCCGAAGCGCGTTGGCCTTGCCGTTTCCGCCGGCTTCGACGGAAACGATTTGAGTGTTGAGTTCCGCAATTTCACTGGCGACCCGGTCCGCATCGGCAACGATTCGCTCGATTTCATCGTTGAGACCGAGCGAAATCTCAATCAGGTCACCCCGCGTCGATCGAAGCGTGCGCGTCAATGCTTGCCCATTTGCGATCGCCACAGAACGGATCGCCAAATCGTCAGGCGCATTCTGCACGTCGCTCATGCTGTTGAAGAACGCGGTCAACTGCGAACTGATTCCGGTTCCCGTCAAGTCGTTGAACAACACTTCAACCTGACTCACCGCTTGTTTTTCGGCGACGGCTGACTGCAGGTCGCCCACCGACGCGCGGAGGCGATTGTCGAGCGCATCGTCCACGTTGCGTTTCAAGCTGGTGATCGCAACACCCGCCCCAGGCTTCAAACCGGGACCGATCCGCGTACCCATCACGGTCGAAAGCTGTGCGGACTGACGTGCGTAGTTCACGTTGCCCGAGTTCGCAATGTTGTTGCCGACAACCTGCAATGCACCTTGGTATGAAATCAAGGCGTTGCGTCCGGCAGTGAGTCCAGCGGTTACCAATCCCATCGGTTTATCCCACCCATCTGTATCCCACCTATCTGGCTGTCCGACATGTTTCTCTAACCCACCAAATCAAAAATACGATCGCCTGCCGCAATTTGCGTGTCACCCACTTGGCTGTATCCAACACCGCCAGCGGGTGCAGTCATCGAAGCAAAGATAATCTTCATGTGTCGCAGCATGTTCTGCGAAATCAGTTGGGCGACGTGGTTCCTCTGCGCGATCTGGTCCGTCAATCCGCGCATCGTTTCAACCGCCCGCTCAATTCGATCACCATTCACGCCTGAAAATCGATCCGAAAGCTGCCGGGCTGACAAGGTTCGTGCCCGATCTGCACTGATGCCAAACGGTCGAGCCAAGTTCACCGTCAACTGCCTTCGCAGGCCTTCGCGCTCGTTGATGCGCACGACAATGTCTCTTTCTTTAAGCATCGCAGCGCGGATTCGTTCGGTATCCGCAGACTTCATCGCCTCGATCTTTTGGTCGATTGCTCCGAGCAATTCGCCGTGCGCGTCGGCGATTTCTTCCAACAAACCGGCGAGGGCGTCGACGCGGGATGCTTCAATTCCTTGCGTTACCATAGTTTTCTCTCCGCATCCCAAGGCTTCATTGCCGCCAGATTCTCTTGCGCTTCCTTCAATGCGGCTTTCTGACGCTCTCGGACGTTTGCAGCACGAATGGCACCGCGCTCAAACCGGTCCACAATGGCGTCTGACAAATTCACTTTCTTCCCCAGCCCCATTTCCTTGGCATACAGTTGGTCGAGCTGCGCCTCAAAGACCTCTTCGCCTCTGCCGCCATGCCCATATTCGCCCTTCATCGATGCAGACCGCATCTGACGCAGCATGGTTCCGTAGAACACGGATCCGACAATCTCGTCGGCGGCTTTTGCCAACTGAGCGCGCGCAGCCTTCGACACCGGCTCTTCTGCGACGACTGATTTATCCACTGCAACTTGCATAGTCTTAGTTCTCGAAAATCAATTCTGCGTGCAATTTGCCGAGCTTGTGGACCTTGGTCAGAATCTCGATGCGGTCTTCAATCGGTATGTTCAGCGGTTTTAAGGCCTCAAGCAGATCGCCTACGTTCACGTCTGCCGCGCGACTTGGATCGACCGCGACAAACGATTGCGATTGCAGAGGGATCACGGTACCTGGTTCACCCGGTGGCTGAGCCACGGTCACGGTCAAACCCCGCTGCGAAATAATGACCGGTGAAATCTTCGCATTGCCCGAAACCACAATGGTTCCGCTGCGCCGATCGATGATGACGCGCGCCTCGGCTTCGGGCACGAGCAACACCGTGTTTTCGATCTCCTGAATCCACGATGCAAACGCCTGCGTGGGTGGTACCAATACAATCACATTCTTGGGGTCTACCGCGAGCGCGACCTGCTCCACATCCGCAGCCAGCGCCAACTCGGTGTTGATCGCGGTTGCAAGTTCGTGGACCATCGCCCAACTGGCGTGCGCATCGCTCACAAGCAACGTCACATAACGGGCGTTCGGTTGAATCCACTCTGCGCCATAGGGCAACTCCCGCCCCGTCGCGAGAAAGCGAACCAACACGTCCTCATCAACAGTCGCGCCGTTTCGGATCACACCGGTCACCTGTTCATCCTCACTCAAAATAGTGATGGGGCCCGAGGCTCTCGCAAAAACCTTCTGCACGGAAAAATCGTTGTACAGAAGCGGTGTGATCAACAATCGCCCGCCCTTGAGGCTTTTTGCCGACCCGAACGCGGTGACCTGCACATCCACCATTTCTCCTTCACGCACACCAAACTCGGGAAGAACCGCTTCCAACATGACAATCGCGCAATTCTTACTGCCGCCAAGTTCATCGATCGACGCCACCGGATTGGCGAACCGTTTCAGCGTCGCTGCCAACGGTCGCATACTTGGCAGGTACTTGTCCCCATCACCCGTTCCCGACAACCCGGTCACCAAGCCCATACCGATCAGCTTGTTGGTGCGCTGACCCTTCAGCTTGGTGACATCCCCCACCCGGGCATTCACCCCTGCCGCCATTGCGCCTGTCGATGTCCACGCGAGAACTGCCATCGCGGCCAATGCGCATCCGATTGTGTTGCGTCGTGTTGAACCCATTAGAGTGGTCGTATCCAATCGTAAATCTCCCCAGCCCAGCCCGGCCGCGTTGCGTTGCGGATGGAACCCTTCGTCAGAATATCGATCTTCTTGTTCGCAATCTGCGTGCTTAGCACGGTGTTGTCAGGCGTCACGTCGATGCTTCGACACATACCCCTGAAGCGCATCGTATGAACTTCCTTGTCGTGGCGCGTTTGCGCAGTGGCTTCCACCACGAGGTTGCCATTGGGTTTGACGTCAACAATTTCGGCTGTGATGCGCGTGGTCAATGAGTCCTCGCGCTCCGACTCGGCGTTGTTTCTCTGGTTGAATGTTCCGCGGTAATTGATGTTGGGCTTGCCACGTCGAAACGGCGACGCCCCGATTCCCCCGCCCGTGAACCGGATGAACGCATCGAGTTCGCTGCGCAGCGTACTTTGTCGACGCGCGTTGGCAGTGACGTCGGCTTCGTAAAGTGTGCGGTCGCGGACAATGATGGTCACCAAGTCGTGAACCTTGTACTTCTTGGGGTCTTTTGTCTTCACCGCGATAATCGATGTCTTTTCGATGACGGGGCTGGCTGGTTTGGGTGGATCCTCACGCGTGGCCGCTGCCGTTCTTGGCAACGCCGCCTGGTGCGCAATCGACGAAGACTGCGCCTCGACAGAACTGCAAACCACCAGCATTAAGATTAGTGCAGGCGCGATTTTCATTCTTCACCTCCAAGCGCGAGACGTGTCGCCGCGTCAGGCGTCGGTCCGCCAAGACGTCCTACCGAGACCAACCCCGGTCCGGAAACGATTGCGGTAAATTTCACCTTGGCACGGTCGGCGGTTTGCAACTCGACCACGTCGCCAAAGGCACCCGCTTTCATCACCCGTCCGACGGATTCAATCACCACACCGCCCACCCGGGATCGCACCTCAACAATTTGTCCGCGTTTGACGAGGGGAATGGGTTCGAGGTTCCGATCGTGAACCACCTGCCCAGCGGCGATGAAACGCTTCGCCCGTTGACCCACGACCGCACGCAATGAGTCAAGACCCTTCTGCTCAAACCGTGCGTAGGTCATGTTGACAATTTTGACGTCGCGCGGACCGATGGTCGCGCTGAGGTTGATAGGCCGCGCCGCAACAACGGTCGGCTTGACGAATGTTACGTTGGCCACGACGGATGCGTGCTGAACCTGCTCGCCATCGGCGTGGACATAGACGTCGAAGCTGATCAAACCGAGGCGCTTTGCGTTGGTACGCTGAATCTCAAACTCGTATTCCCCTTCGCGCAGTTCCAACATCGAAGCGAACGCCCTGCCGTACACAACTTTAACCCAGCCACCGAGGTATGCTGCGTCTTCATTCAAATCGTCTTTGATCACGTCGCGCAGGGTCCGCCCGCGTGGTTCGGTCTGGCGATGGTTCTTTCCACCTCGCCCTTTGCGATCCGATTCGGTATTCCGCTTCTTCGCGATGCGGTTGACCGCACATGATGTCGCACCCTTGAACACCGTGGTCGCCGCGTTCATTCCGCTGGCCGCCAGCGCTTTTTGGATGGCTTGCATCGAAACGCCGGCTGACTCACCGACCGCTGGCGAAGCCAACACGCGAACTTCGCGGAATCGTTCTGTCGCCCCTGGCTCAAAACCATCCAACGTGCAAACATCACCAATCCGCACGTCCGCATCGACCACGGTGGCTTCGCGCCAAAGCGCA
>JAADIU010000230.1 GCA_013151185.1 Planctomycetota bacterium | reverse complement strand
GCCGCTCGAAACATGACGCTCCGGCGCGGGAAAGCGAACGGCACCCGCACGAAAACCCTCGGGCAGATTCCATGTGACCTTGGGAGTAAGACCGCTATCGCCCGGGTTCTCCCAGTAGATGTGGAACCCGTCCGGAAGTTCAAACTTCAGGGCTACGTCGAAAGGTTCGTTCGGTGCGATGACCGACGCGGACGATACGAAGGTGAGTTTGACTCTTGGGGCCTTCGATTGGCCGAGCGCAACAGAGCCAGCCGTCGCCATCGCAACCACACAAGCCAACCGGACAGCCCATCGTATACTCATGTCTATCTCCCAACAGGGGCGGTGATTGTTTCGCCTTGAATCTATTCGATTTGACGCTGCGATCATGCAGTTGCCCGTGTCGAAAATTGTATCTGCGACCGAATCATGTGACCGACATGCGAGTGTAACAGCAAGGTAAGTTCAGCGAAAGAATGTGACGCCGGGCGAAAACCACCTGCGAGAACCGCCAAACAAAACATTGATCGGTGACATCGCCGGAATCAACTCTTACAATCCTGACGGCTTGGGGCCGCCAAGGCATCAGTCGGTGGGCGCGCCCCGTTTCACTTTTGCACCTAAAATCGGAACCCGGTTCACCATGCGAATCCTTCACGTCGTCGATAGTTTGGATCATCATCCAGGACGTTTCCCCTCCGCATTGCCCGGACTTATTGCGGCGCTCAACGAACACGACATCGTTTGCGACATCGCGTCGGGTGCGACCCACGACACCCACATGCCCAAACAATCGCCCGCGCAAAACATTGTCGTCGTGGATGAAGATCAGGCGATCGAATCGATCAGCATGATCGCCCCGTTGGTCGCAAGAGCCGACGTCGTTCACATCCACTGCCCCACCGCAACAATCGGCGCCATCGCGGCGGCTTCGGCGAACAGCCAGCAAACACCGTTCGTATTGTCCACGCACGGCTCGCTTACAACACACCTTCGCGAACGCGGAAAACTCTCGACATGGTTCGAGAACCGGAGCTTTGCGAAAAAATTCAAGAAGGCCCATGCCGTCACCTGCCTGACTTCGAGCGAAGGGCAACTTCTTCGACAACGCGGAATTCGGATTGAAGCCAAACCGCTGGCCGTCGGCTGCGACTTCTCGCTGGAGGACCCGCTTTGCGAAGACTCCCAAGCCGCAGGGAAGCTCCCCATCGCCGACGGGAAACGCATCATCGCCTACTTCGGAGACATCGACGGACAACTCGGATTGATACCGTTCTTCAAAGCGTGCGACGAATTGGAAGACGATCTCGAAGCATGGCGGATCGTCATCGCGGGTCGTCCGGTCGACAACTGGCTCGAACAATTCCAAGCCGGCGCACGTCGCCACGGTAAGGAACACCTGGGCGAATTTGTCGTCTTTCCAAACATCGCACAACAATGTTCGATTTTAAGCGCGGCAGAAATCGTGGTCGCGCCGTCGCCAACGCCCATTCCACCCGTCGCGCCGATGTGGGCTATGTGGCATGGCACGGCGACGGTCGTGTCTGATGCACTTGGGTTGAACGGTGTCGAGGAAGCGAATGCCGGTGCGGTTGTTGAACCCACACGCAAGGGATTCTTAGCCGCCCTGAGTAAGTTGGTGACATCGACTCCCGAAGACTTGCATCAGATGGGCCGACGGGCGGCTACGTTTGTGCGCGAGAAACATTCGTGGAAAACGAATGTGGCGGAGTATATCGAGTTGTATCGCGCGGCTGCTGCAACGAATGGGTAGTACGGGACGTACCCTCCGCAGATTTTGCAGCATCAAAGACGCCCAGGTATCAGAATCCGTCAGGCAGACGCACGTGCTCCTTGAGTTCTCTTGAAAAAAATGCCTCCGCCCCCTTGGTGAACTTCAACCCGTGCATCTCGAAGAACAATTGAATCTGCTCCTGGAGCGAGCCCTTCTGCTCTTCGGTTTGTGCGGTTAGAACGACTTCGTAGTAAATCGCGTCGTCAATATCATCCACCTGCGAAGGCATGCACCGGCACGCAAGCGAAACGATTTCGCCATGCTCGGCAGATACATACACCATCGGGCCCATGGGCTCTGGCCCATCGTCAATCAATCGGGCGATGCGAACACCGGATTCGCGTTCTGCGACGAATTTGTGCCCTCGTATCGCTTCGCCATGTTGCTCATCAGCCGCCTCTTCGAGCGATCGAGCCAGATAGACTGCGCGGTTGGTTTTTTTGCGAGAGTCAAAGATCTCCCAAACCACAGGCGCACCCGTCGCATCCAACGTCATGCGGACGCAGCTAAAATCGACGGAATCACTCTGCTTCTCGGCTATGTCGACGCCGCGGAACCAAAGGTGCGCGATGCGACGATGTTGGCCACCGTCGGCATTTCCATCCGCAAACACATACACGGCGGGTCGGGAACGATCAACCAGAACGCGGTCCTGATCGTCGATGGTGAGCAATCCAAACAGATGCTCTGCCGGGTCGGAAGTGTCCGTCGGCATCTCACGCAAGATCAACGGAGCCATGCGCGCAGCGGCATCCGGCGCGCCGTCGGCCGGTTTTAGAAGTGTGGCCAGTTTGAACCGGATGTCGGCGGGTTGTGTGTGAGAGATGCGCGACGACTTATCAGCAGCGGATTCGGGAACAGGTTTTTCCGGTGGGGTTGTTTCGGATTTCTTGCATCCCGCAATCGGTAGGCCAATGAGCAGTATCGAAACTGCCCGGAGCAGGTACAAAGTCATGAGCGCGCGACGCGGTTCTGCGAACTTACGCCCGCGTATCATCAGCACTCTGAACCTGAAAACACCAGATGGCGTGCGTACGCTGGAGGGATGTTGAACAAGACCGCCTGCCGCCCAATCTGATGCGTCAAGATGAGTTCGTCCATCAATGATGACACGGCTTTGACTCGCTGGCGGGTCGCCTTGAAGCCGAATGTGCGGCTAAAGTAACGCAGGGCGATGTACTCAAAATAGCTGAACACACCTTCCGGTTTTAGTGATGCGCGGATGACGTTGAGAATTTCGCGTGCATCCTCCAACTGGAACGCAGTAAAGGGTAAACCGGAAATTACGAAGTCATAGGTGTTGTCGGCTTCGATATCCTGAACGGGCGACCGGATCAACCGCACACGTCCATCGTCGCGTGCGCCGGCCAACGCACCCTCTGCGAGCACACCAGCGTCGAGAATATCTGCGAGTTCCGTTTGAATTTCACACACGTCGAGGCGATCTTCCGAGCCAAGGCATTCTCCGATCACCCGAGTCACCGCCCCCGTTCCTGCACCGACTTCGAGAACACGCGCGGGTGTGCGATACTCGCGCAGTGGCGCGGTCAACGCACGGGCTAACCCGCGCGAGCTTGGCGCAATCGCACCGGTGATACTGGGCGATCGAACGTAGGTTTTGAGAAATGTCCGAGCGTTTCTGTTGATCATTTTAGAAGCGAGGTCCGCGAAAGCCAAAGGTTTGAAAGTTACGGAGCGACTGAGATATCCAACACGCCATTGAGATCAAAATCCCGCGCGAGTTTTTCCCGCAGTTTGGTGTTCCACTCGCCATGCAAATCTGCAAAGAGAAAATTTGTTCCGCCATAATGGCGATCGGAAAACCGGTTGCCCGTCCCAGGGGCTAACCCTCCGATGTTCGCTTCGCCTGCATCGATATAACTACAGTCATCGGGAATCGCAACATTAAAATCGCCATCCCCGCGTTCCGACCTGTCGTTTGAATCTCCGATCAAAACCGCCTTCGGGCTCACCGAAGACCGCGTTGAAGATGCCCTCGGATCCGGACCGCTGGTTTCGTCGAACGTCCGGTCTGACCGCAGCGAGTATGTTCCGCCCGCCCAACCCGGAAGATAGACGCGGTAGTGTCCGCTGCTTACACCGCGCGTCGATGCGGCCTTGCAAACGAAGTAGCCCGCAAACCGGTCACGCTCCAAATTCCGCTGAACGGGAAAACTGACCGGAGCAACAACATCAGGCCGCAGCACAGATTCCTTGTAGATGTACGCGAACATGATTTCCTGCCAACCGTGGCGAACATCTGCGTAGTTCTCAACATCGGGCTCCCATTCTGCCGGGGGCAAAAAGTCGCCGCTGACATTTTCGTAAGCAGCGAGCCCGTTGCCCATATCTTTAAGCCGCGCCAAGCAGTGAACACCCTTGGCTTGCTCGCGTGCCCTACCCAAAGATGGCATCAACATGGAAATCAGCAATCCAATAATCGCCACCACCGTCAGCAATTCAATCAAGGTGAATGCCGACTTTCGTGCGATTGATTTTGAACTTGCATTGACCATTGAATTCTCAGAATGAAACACACGACCTTACCACAGTAATCGTAGTTCGGCTGCAAGCCTCGATCAAACATCGAGCATCAAAACCACAGAAACCTCAACCTCTGCTTTCAATAGTACAATGTCACGCCTCAGCTACGGAATCGTCAAGTTGCCAAGCGATTGCGGATCGTACACGTTTCCCACTGCGCCCGCCCAGTTTGAATACTGCTGATCCGCATAGTCGAACCGAGCCACATTGAACCCCCACACCGCTGCCGAGCGAAACGATTCGGGAAACGCATCCAACGGAATCGCCACCTCTGCAACCCAGGCATCGTCGAGAATACGGGCTGCGTGCTCGATTTTTGTCGGCCAATGTCGCACCGGACCCGTCGGTGGATTGAGCGTCACCCCGTGCTCCCACTCGACCCCGCCACTGCGCACGACGATGTGATACAAATCGCCAGTCGAGCGCGTGCCCGCGTTGGTCGGATCAATCAGAATCTCGACGGCATCTTCACCGGTAGGCACGAGATCTTCGGGCGACCGTGCGCTGCTCTCTCCAATGACCCGACGGTTGTTCGGATCGAACGCACACCGAATCCCCAGGAGCAGTTTGCCATCCTGAATACCGGTCATGCACGTTGTGTCGTGGGTCGGGCCAGCCGTGGCAAAACTCCTTGCCTTTGCGCCCCTGCCCGAGATGAGCACAAACGAACCCGCATCATTCCCCACGCTTTCGGGCCAGTCAGCCAAATCACCGTCAAGCGTAATCGGACCCGCCAACGGTGGTGCCGCGACGTGGCACATTCTCACCGGAACGCGCACCGGCTCGCTTCCCTCGGCTTCAAAGAGCACCGTCAAATATTGAACGCCCGCATCGCCCCATGTGATCGTCGGCGCGGTCGCGGTGATGACGGCGCTTCGCGATTTTCCGGGACGCACAGCTTTCACCGTCGTCTGTTGGTTCGAGAATTTCCACCCAACGGGGGGATTTTCCACACGGATGAATCCTTCGATTGGAACGCGGCTATCGTTGGTGACTTGAATGACGGTATCGATTTCGAGTTGGTCCTGGCCGACACTGCGTTGAACGCGAACACCGCGCACATCGAATCGAACTTGTCGCACCGCCTGCATGAATTGCTGCCACTGGACCGCGCCTTCAATCCCTCCTTGCTCGTCACCGGTGGCGAGGATTTCCTTCGCGCAAATATTCCGCGCCGCCTCCCAGGCATACGGGTTTTCGCACCACGGGTGGCGGGTTCCATCGGCAAAGTGCGCTCCGTACGAAGCGGTTCCGAAACGATACAACAGCGACTCCAACACCGTCCGGGCGATGTGTTCCTTGCCTCGAAATTTCTCAAGGAGATGAAGATACAACCCGTCCTGTGCACTTCGCCGAAGCCGCTTCAATCGCAGAGAAGCAACCGGCTCACTCAATCCGAAACTGCTGCCCGGATACAGCAAGACACCGGGGTCGTAATCAACACAGTCCTGCGGCGAAGTGTGCTGTGATCCCACCTCGGGCCAACGGTTTGCGACACCGAGAACCACCCCACCGACGCGACCAGAATAGGCCTGCCACCCGATGACCCGCGTATCCACCGCAGGCGAGTAAACGGCAATTGAACCGGTGAACGGCGGGCGATCCAACGTCAGCCAAGCGCCCTTCTCACCCGAGCGACCGTTCGACTTTTTGTCGAAGAATTGCCCGGGCGGTGCCCACACGTCGACAAATTTTCCGCCCTCATTCGAGCGAAATCCATGCCAACCGAATTCGCCCATGTCCTGCGGGATTCCAGTAGCAAGGGTTCGGATGCGTTTGTCGGCTTGGCGGGAAATGTAACCGTAGTGCTCGATGTTGTCAGCCGACGCCTCGGGGTCGCCATCGACCATGGGTATCCGCGCGCACGATCGATCCAACCAGCCGCGTTGCGAAAAATGTTCGGCTGTCTTGCTTAGATAATCTGTGAGCATTCTTGAAAACGCGGGCGACGATTTTGAACCGTAGTCAGGCGGAGGTGGGAACGTATCGTCAAATGGCATGGTCCACGAACGCGCGGGACTTCGACTTCGATAAGCGCTGCCGTCAAGGAATCCCGACACCAGCGAATCGTAATCCGCCCAGTCCACCTGCATGTTCTGCTTCGCATCGATCTTGGCAACGGGATAAAGTTTTGGCAGATGCGGGCTCAGCCCGTGTTCGCGCAGAAGCCGCATCGTGGATGTGATTGTTTCGGCCAACTCACGACGCTTGGGGCTGCCTTCCAACACCCTCGGCGGATGGAAAGGCCGACCATCGAGCATCACATGGTGGGCGAACAGTGCTTCGTGATCGACATCGACCACGAACTCGGGGCCCGCGTTGTCCGGCAAAACGAACGGCCAAATCGTCAGCTTGATCGGCAGTTTCGAAATCGCTTTGCCACTCGCCGTGACCACCACCTTGGACTCA
>JAADIU010000220.1 GCA_013151185.1 Planctomycetota bacterium | reverse complement strand
GCTCGCCGCGCAATGTAGCCGCACTCTTGAGATTTCGGGTGGAACGCTCGCGCAGCTTTCCCGCCCGCCCGCGGCGCCATAGCCCGCACATCCTGCATTTGCAGTCCGCGATTCGCCGAACTAGGCTGGCGCGTCTGGATAGGCAAGTTGTCCGACATGTTGAGTTGACTAACCCGTAGCAGGAACCATTGATGATGAAACCACGTTTGAGATTTCACGGAGCTGCCGGCGAAGTCACCGGCTCGATGCACTTGATTGAGGCGAATGGCAAAACCGTTTCGCTCGACTGCGGTTTGTTTCAAGGAAAACGCAAGCACGCCAACGAGAAGAATCGTTTGTTTCCGTGCAAGGGTTCGCAAATCGATGCCGTGGTTCTCTCGCACGCGCACATCGATCATTGCGGAAGGCTACCGCGTCTCGTTCATGAAGGGTTCAACGGTCCCATCTACGCAACGTCAGCCACCTGCGACTTGGTGAAAATTCTGCTGGCGGACTCTGCTCATATTCAGCAGGAAGATGCGGCATACTGGAATCGCAAGCGCGTCAAACGTGGCGATGCGCCCATCGAGCCGCTTTATGCACAGGAAGACGTTGAGAAAACCCTGAAGCTGTTCGTACCGAAACGCCTTCGGGAAACCTTTGAAGTCGTCCCAGGGATTCACGCACGCTTGCACGAAGCTGGGCACATGCTTGGGTCGGCTGGCGTGGCGCTCACGCTCGATCAGCCGCAAGGCAACCCTATTCGCATCACCTTCACCGGTGATCTGGGCCGGCCCGATCTCGCCATCCTTCGCGACCCCGCCTTGTTACCCGAGTGCGACTATTTGATCAGCGAAAGCACCTATGGCAATCGCATGTCGCCCAAACCGGAAGGTATGCACGAACAACTCGCCAAGGTGATCAATGGCGCGATCGAACGCGGTGGAAAGGTGATCATCCCTGCGTTTGCAGTCGGCAGGACGCAGGTGATTGTCTACTTTTATCATCAACTCTTGCACGCCGGTTTGATCAAGAAACGCATCCCGATCATCGTGGACAGTCCGTTGGCGAGCAAAGCCACCGAAATATTCCGACAGCATCCGGAGATTTTCGACGAGGAAGCCGCTGGTTTCAAAAAGGAAGCCGGCGCAATTTTCCGCAGCGATATGTGCGAGTACACCGCCAGCGTCGAAGACAGCAAGGCGCTTCAGCGTCGGGACGAATCGATGATCATCGTCTCAGCCAGTGGCATGTGCGAAGCCGGTCGCATCCTTCATCACCTCAAGAACAATGTGTCGAACCCAAGAAATACAATCCTCATAGTCGGATACCAAGCTGCCCACACCCTGGGTCGCCGCCTTGTCGAAAAGCAAAAGGATATCCGCATTTTCGGGAAGAAGTACGAGGTAAGAGCCCACCTAAAAACGCTAAACGGATTCAGCGGCCACGCGAATGCGGAAGAGCTATTGCAGTGGACCACACCACTAGCCAAGACCACAAAGAAAGCGTTCCTCGTCCACGGTGAAGACGACCAACGCGAAATGATGGCCGAGAATATGAAAGAGAAAGGTTTCGCAGAAGTGCATCTACCCAACCCCGGCGATGTGTTCGAGTTGACATAGCGCGGAACGTGCCACGGTTCTGTGACCGGTGCAACGGTGTCGTTCCGTGCAGTGCGGCATCGGTTATGCGTTGTCACGCAGCAACTGGATCAATTTCAAATCGGTTGAAACAATGGTGTCCAGCATGCCCATCGCGACATATGTTGTCGGCAGACACGCTTCAATTTGGCTCCAGAAACGCTGTTGTCTTTGGACGAGCCAATCCAAGCCGTCCCGCGTGCACCGCGCACTGAAGGATTCGACTTGGTCCTCAATTGGCATGAGAGAGCCTCCAGCGTAGTTTACGAATACTTCATGGTCGGCTGGGAATTCGACCTTCTCATTGAAGAAATACCATTCGTCGAAACTACGATCGTATGGAATGTCAATTTGAGCGCTAAGCTTCGGGCTCACCATGACTTCGCCCTGACGCACCCAGCCGATTCTCTTTTCGCTTCTCGTCGGAGAAAGTCTACCACTGTCGAAGCTCGTAATGTAGAGGAAGGAGCCGAGGTGGGCCTGGATAACCTGTACGGGAAAGTTTAGGTGATCCTCGCAGAATTCCAACCACGCATATTGTCCGTGGGTCCCACTATTCATCAATTCTCGCGGAACTTTCCGCCGGTGATTTTTTTTAGTTCTTCGACTGTCATGTCGCCGGTCAACTCGCGGAGGATCATTTCGCCGTTCTCGAAATCGAACACCGCGTGCTCGGTGATCAGGCGATCGACGCATTGAACACCGGTTAGGGGGAGATTGCATTCTTCGAGAATTTTTGGTTCGCCCTTCTTGTTGCAGTGCGTCATGATGATGACGACTTTTTTTGCGCTGACGACGAGGTCCATTCCGCCGCCCGGGCCTTTGACCATCTTTCCGGGGATCATCCAATTCGCGAGGTCGCCCCGCTGCGAAACTTCCATCCCGCCCATGATCGTCAGGTCGATGTGCCCACCGCGAATCATTTCAAAACTTTCGCTGCTCGAAAAGTAAGCCGAGCCGCGGGCGGCAGTGATGGTCTGCTTGCCCGCGTTGATCAGGTCCGCATCTTCTTCGCCTTCGAAAGGAAACGGTCCGATACCGAGCAAACCGTTTTCCGATTCGAGCACAATGTTCACGCCTTCGGGCAGTTGGTTCGCAACAAGCGTGGGCATCCCGATCCCGAGATTCACATACATCCCATCAGAAAGTTCCTGCGCCGCACGCTGAACAATGCGCTCGCGCGGTGAAAGTGTGTCGGTGGGCATGGGCATTCCTTTTTCAATCTGCCGATAGTGAGGGAAAGGATGCGTGACCCTCGCCGCAAAGTCAACCGTCGAATTATCGCCGACGATTGGCGATCCGAAAGGGCCTTGGTCGTTGTGTCGCGAGGTTGCATTGACGGGCGTTTTCCCTTGAGGCGGGCGACCTTGATGTGCTATGATTTCAGAAAGAGGTGCAACGCAGAATTCGCAATGCGGCGAACCGGCGCATCGCGCCCATAGTGTTGTTGATGATGCCGAGCTTGGGTTCTGATCGAGGAGGTTTCGCGATGGGCATGACCAAGTTGAGCCTGCGCGGTTTGATGTTTGTTGGTCTCGCGTTGCCCGGAATCGTTCTGGCTGATAGTTGGACGATCCTCTCCCACAATCGCAACATGAGTGCCATCAGCACTGCTCGAATTGATGCGGCGCAGGTGAGTGAGTCGGACACGGACTCGGCGATCGATTTGGGCCTGTTCGATGCCGAGGTTCAAGCGAGCGCGTTCATCACCGACAACGATCCGCAAAACCCCATCACCGCCGATGCATCCTCGCGAGCGACGCAGGTGTCGGTGTTGGCTTCCAATCGAATCACAGTATCCGGTTTCGTAGCAGGCACAGCCTTCCCCGGCGGGACCGGTAGCTTCGCGGAAACGGATGCGTTCTCCGACCTCTCCGTACAGTTCGAGGTGAGTGAACCGGCGGCAGTGAAGTTGACCGGTTCGGCTGAATCATTTGACTTCGGACAGGTCAACGTTTCGCTGGCCGGCGCGGTCACGTTGATTCTTGATACCGTACAGGGCCTCAACGACTTCCGGGAGTTTGACGAAGTGTGGATGCTCGACCCGGGTGTGTATACGTTCAGCGTTCGCACGTTTGCAGACTCGGCGGCGGGTGGGTTTGTCTTCGACGGGCAGAGTGCCGTCTGGGATCTTGAACTGGCGCTGCTGGCCTGCCCAGGACCGACCGAACCGACAACATTCACCAACGTCTTATACGCGGTGGAGGGTGGCTCCAATCTCGTTCACCGCAATCTCAATTTGGCGGGCGGGGCGTCCTGGGAGAGTCCGGGCGCAATGGGCGTGGACCAAGGCGGAGGCATGGCCGTCCATCCGACGACTCAGGTTGTGCATTCGTTGGTGGACATCGCGGGCACGCAGTTCCTGGTCACGATTGATCCCATCACCGGCAGCCTCAGTTCGAGCGTGCCCGTCAGCAACACGGACGGATTCGGTCTACCCCAGTTGACCGACATCGCATTTCGTTCTGACGGTACGATGTACTGCTTGTACGAGACAATTTTTCCGGGATTAGGCAAGCTCGGGATCGTGGACCCGCTTGCAGGTTCCGTATCAAGCGTTGGTTTTGGGTTCATGTCATTCAACCCGGTGGACCAATCGCTGGCTTTTGATCCCGCTGGCGGGTTGTTGTACTTAGCGGGGGGTACCACCTTGCGAACGATTGATGTCGATACCGGAATCGTTACGCCGGTTGCGATCGCTCCTGCGCCCGTGTTTTCATCGATTGCGTTTCATCCAAGCGGTACTCCGTTCATCGCCTGCACAGATGCAGGTGCCATTGTGCAGATTTTTCCCGGAACCGGCATCGTGACCGCTTTGCCCGGAGCTGCGGACGCTCCGGTTCCTCTGGCAGGCCTGGACTATCTTGCGTCGCTGACGCTAGGTGGTGGCAAGGGTGTTTGTGTTCCAGCCGATGGCGACCTGGGCGACACCAATGGTGATGGGCAGGTTTCCGCAGCGGATGTTTCCACGTTTATCGACTGCCTGACAGGCCCAGCCAGCGGCATACCATCGCAGTCGGCTTGTCTGCACGCCGACATGCAAACCGATGGCGATGTCGATCTAGCCGACTTCGACCGGTTTTCTATCGTGTTGACGAATCCGTAGACCAAAATCAAACCCGATGTAGCGCGAAGTCAACCGTCAAGCCGCGAAGGGCATGCAATTGCGGCTACGATGCTTCCACGCAGACCACCGGCGACGTTGACCCGCCAGATTCTTGCGAGTTTGCCATTGCGTTGTTCGTTCCGATCTGCCGATGGCGATTGAACGCGGATCCCGTTTCGCGTACCATTACCTAAGTCCAGTTGCTCCAAAGTTGCGAGCGCTGAACCACTGGCAAAAGGAACCCTCATGTCTGGTTTTTTGATATGCATCGGCTGAACTGAAGTACGCAAAGCCAATGCGGACCATACATGGGGGCAGTAGCTCAGTGGTTAGAGCGGGTGCCTTATAAGCACCAAGTCGGTGGTTCAATTCCACCCTGCCCCATTCCTGATTTTTCTTCCTTGCGGTTTGCAGTTGCGGGTTTTCGCGGGGCGTTACGCGACTGGCCAATCGCTTTCGAGTTCGTTGGCTAGTTCGGCTAACTCTTCGCGTTTTTTTCCGCCGAAACTGCGACATCCGACTTCGCAGAATTGCTCGCAGAGCGATGTTTGATCCTCGGGGCGCATGACCCGGTCGCCCATCGTGAACAGGATGTTGTCTTCTTTGTGGATGTGCGCCATCAGCAGATCGACGTATTGGTTGGCTGTTGCACAAAACTGAGTCGTCACCGACTCATCTCCCCCGGCCACCGTTTCCAGCGTTTCGCCCATCTGCTTGGTCAATTCCCGCGCGATCCCGTGTTCGTACAGCATGACGCCGATCGGCCCACCCTCCTTCGGAATCCCGCGCGCCTCCAACACCGGAAAGAGCAAGTCTTCCTCCTTCGCGTGGTGGCAGGCGTCTGCAAACAGGCGGAAGAATTCGACGCATTTGCGCAGCGACTCGATTTCAAACCCGTCGCCCTTTTCGGTGCGATCGACCAAGCGCTTCAACACGCTCAGCACGCGCAGGATGACCTGATGTTCATCGCGGAGGACTGCCGACGGGGCTGCGTTTTGATCCTGGTTCATCACGATTCGGTTCCTTTCGGGTCGGACGATGCGAAGGCGTTTCGTGGGTTCCACATTTAGCGCTGGGTACTGAGCGCCATCATTCATCCTTCGGACGCGTGCATTCTTCGACGTTGATTTGTAGCGGTTGAGCGCTTTGGGCGATCGAAACTTCGTATACGGATGTCTCGTCTATAAAGTGATGGTATGCTTCTTTGATATGTCGCCAGCGCCCGTGTCCGGCGCACGGGTCTTCGTCGTTGCACACCGGATTTCCAAACGGACAGTTTTCGCGCGACATGGTAGCCGACTCAAACGGCGCCAGAACTTCCTTTAGCCGAACGGTTTTGGGGTCACGTCTCATTCGGAATCCACCGCTCTTACCCGGGGACGCTTCGAGCACACCGGTGCGGACCAGCTCGCGCAAAACATTCGACAGGTATTTTCTGGGGATGCCCAGTTCCTCTGCGATTTGCCTGCCGGGAATCGGCCACTCTTCCTCATGCCGCGTGAGGTACACCACAGCCATTAGCGCGTATTCACTGGTTCGTGATAGCATGGGGGTGCATCTCTGTTAGTCCAAAGCCGATCGAATCATTTGTCTACCAATATGTAGACAATTGGCGAACTGTCAAACGTCGCTTCCGCAGCATCGGTTTGGCCGGGTTTCACCGAAGCCCGTTGCCGCGCTTTGATGCCCAACCATTTCGCACGCCGGCGGTTGACCGGTGGATTGTTACATTCGTGAGAAGAGAGGTCTGGAGATACCTAATCTATGTCTGGGAAAATGGTTACACTCCAGGCGGAATACGGCCACCCTTGACATTTTCCGAATGTGAACTATATTGTAAGGGATAGGTTTATGGTCATTTTGTGAATCAAAGGGGGATGAATCATGGCTTTCAAGAAGCAGCGAAAAGCGTTCACAGTTCTTGCTCTGGCGACGCTACCGATCCTTTCGCACACCATGTGTACGCTCGACACGCCCGGTGGATTGTTCATCCTCGATGCACCGTTTCGCAATTTCG
>JAADIU010000187.1:2534-46670 GCA_013151185.1 Planctomycetota bacterium | reverse complement strand
TACCGTATGCACGATTATCGGATTCAGTCTGCCATGTGGGAACGACGCGAGGGACGTACCTGTGGCTGAACCATACAACTGCACAGTCCGGATCGGCATTTGCAGGATCGATGTCCAGAGTGCGTCGCCGAGGGGATTCGTATCCAGATTGATCAACGCCACAGGTTCGCAGAACGGGGGAAGGGCATCGAGGATTGGCGTTGCTTGCTCGGGCGTGATTCTTCTCGGTCCGGCGACGAAATTCAGCCCAACCGCGTCTGCGCCGGCATGTGCTGCGGACCGGGCATCATTGGCGTTTGTGATTCCGCAGATTTTGACGCGCACCATCTCCATGTTTCCGCTGTTGTCGAAGCTTGCAGGTATTTCCAAGTGGTGTGATTCAACCTGTTGGGACTTTATTCAACGATGTAGGGTCCGCTGTGCGGACCATTTTTCAATATCGAACATTGTCCCCGCGACGGTCCGCACAGCGGACCCTACCAGAAACCTCGAACGCGACAGTAACGACGAGAAGCGTTCAGGTGAAGATAATGCCCGATCTTTTTGCTTCACACCACTAGATTATGGGGCCATCGTATGGAGCGCGCGGGCGAGGGTCAAACGGGGGCGTTGGTTCTTTCCAACCTCGATAGCCGCACAAGTCGTGCGATTCGCGTGCCGATCTTGACCCTGTCAGGGCGGCGTTTACACTACGTCTGCGGTCCAACGGTGGTTAACGTACATCTCCCTTCGCGGTGAAATGATCCGAATGCGATTACAGATCACACTTATTCTTGCCCTCGGTCTTGGGCTGATGGGCGGCTGCCAAAAGCGCGGGGCGGCTGAGCCGTTTGGCAAGACGTATTATCTGGACGGTGCGGGGAACTGGGGCTTCGGTGCGTCCGATGTGCCGGCTGGTTTGGAGCAGGCGGGGTATCATGGCGACGTTGAGCTGTATGTTTGGACGATGTCGTTCAACCCGCTTGTGGATCAACTCAACATTCCGGGGGCTCGGCTTCGGGCGTCGTTGCTTGCACGAAAAATCGAAGGATACCATCGCCGCTTTCCGGATCGAAACATCAACATGATTGCGTTGTCCGCAGGCACGGGTGTCGCGACGTGGGCGATTGAGAACCTCGAGGGCGGCGCACGGATCAACAATCTGATCTTGTTGGGCTCGTCGTTGTCGCATGATTACGACATGACGGCAGCACTGCGGAACATGGACGGTAAGATTTACGTTTACCATTCGCCTTACGATGAGGTTCTGGAAACGGTTAAAATCGTGGGGACGATCGATGGTAAGCGGGGCGTCAGTTCGATCGGTGCGGTTGGGTTGAAACCGCCGCGCGGGCTATCGGACCGGGTGGTCAATACGCCCTGGAATCGCAGTTGGATTCGTTTGGGTTGGGCGGGTGCCCACACCGATTGCACCAATTCGCGGTTCGTCCGCTACGAAATTGCGAAACACATTCTCGATGGTGAGGGTGTCGAATCGTCACCGCCACGAAGAAAAGCCTCCGTCGCATCGACGCGCTGAGTTTCTCCCGCCGCATACACGGTTAAATTTCCCACAGAGAGCGGCTGCAATTGCTTGCCGGTTGATGGGTTCGCCCGACCGTGGCAATCCCCCGTCCATGCTTTACAATTGGGGCCTTACAGTCCGTTCCTTACAATCTGCCTTTGCGATTCGGTGATCAATCGCAAATCGGCATGTCATAAACCTCGCATGGAGAGCGAACCCAATGGCCGCACAACACGCTTCGGCGGATCTGTCGAGTTTGGAACCGAAATCAGTCTGGGGCTTTTTTGCCGGGCTGACGTCAGTCCCTCGGCCTTCCAAGAATGAGGAACGCATTCAGCAGCACATTTTGAAGGTTGCCGAGGATCTCGGATTTTCGGCCAAACGTGATGGGGCTGGCAACATTGTGATTGCGGTGCCGGCATCTGTTGGTTGCGAGGGCGCGCCCATTACCGTGTTGCAAGGCCACCTGGACATGGTTTGCGAGAAGAACGCGGGCATCGATCAGGATTTTAATCGCGACCCGATTCGCACGGTCATCGACAAAAATTCGCAGGGGGAAGTCATCGTCCGCGCAGAGGGAACGACGTTGGGCGCGGACAACGGTATGGGTGTCGCTTTGGCGCTGGCGGCTTGCAGCGATCCGAATGTGGTGCACGGCCCGCTCGAATTGCTGTTTACCTGCGATGAGGAAGAGGGAATGACCGGTGCGAAAGCCCTGACTCCGGATTCATTCAAGGGTCGCAGGCTCATCAACCTTGACTCCGAAGAGGATGACGCGGTTTACATCGGATGCGCGGGTGGACGCGATACGAACCTGACGTGGAACTTGCCGATGGTTGCGGCAGATGCGGGCGCAGAGTGTTGCCGCGTGTCGGTGTCCGGATTGCGCGGTGGGCATTCTGGTGGTGATGTTCACGAAGGACGGGCGTCTGCGAACCGATTGATTGTGCGGACGCTTCTGCGGGCGGAAGACATTCAGATAGCGGCTATCAACGGTGGCAGCAAGCGAAACGCCATCGCGCGGGAAGCCTCGGCGATCGTGTGCGGGCCAATTGGTACGCACAAAGCGCTGGCTGATGCTGCGGCTTGCGTTGCGGCGGAGGCGATTGGGGAATCGTTCGAGGATGATATTCGCATCGACGTTGTAAAGGCAGATGCCGGTGAGTGCGATCAAGTTGTGTCACGGTCTGACACTTCTCGATTGCTGTCTGGGTTGATGGCTATCCCACATGGCGTGATGGGCATGCACCCTCAGATTCCGCTGTTGGTTCAAACGTCGAACAACCTTTCGACCATCGTTTCGAGTATTGGCGACAGTGGTCTTTGCGTCGAGGTTGGAATGCTCACACGGAGTTCGTCCGATTCTCGCAAGCAGGAAGCCCTCGACCAGATCGCGAACGTGGGCATCCTTTCGGGGGCTGACGTTCAGCACGAAAACGATTACCCCGGCTGGGAGCCGAACCCGGATTCGTCGCTGCTGACGACCTGTTCGCGAGTCTACCGCGACCTATTTGGCGCTGAGCCCACCGTGGCGGCAATCCATGCCGGTTTGGAATGCGGCATCATCGGCGAGCGCGTGGGAAAGATGGATACGATATCGTTCGGGCCAAGAATCGAAGGCGCACACAGCCCCGACGAGCAGGTGTGGGTCGCATCAGTCGAAAAAATTTGGAGATACCTCAAAGCCGTACTGGCGGAATTGTCGAAGGGTTGAGGTAGAAAGCCCGGTTTTTCGTTTTACCGGGTGAAATCGTAAGTCGAGCCATGGAAAGGTGTTCCGTCTTTGTTGCCGAAGATTTGACAATGGGTGAAACGCCCGGTATGGTTTACGCAGCCAAGCTTTCCGGGGCAATGATAGAGAGACTTTCACGCTTGGCATCGCTGGCCTTGGCATTTTCACCTCGCGCTTAATGCGTCCCCTCCTTACAGAAATCTCAGTAAATAACTCTTAGTCTCAGGAAGTATGTTTTGATGAAATTTGAAGATTTGCGGCTTAGTAAGCCGCTTCTGGATGCGGTTCATACCGCTGGTTACGAGACCCCGACGCCCATTCAGGCCCGGGTCATTCCCCTCATTCTCGAAGGACGCGATGTCCTCGGGTGTGCTCAAACGGGTACGGGCAAGACGGCTGCCTTTGCGCTGCCGATCCTGCAAAGATTGAGCAACAGTACGCCATCAACGGATGCCCGACCGTCAAGAGGACCGTCAAAGGGAAGCAATGCTCGACGGTCGCGCACGCAAAACGCCCAGCCACGAAACATTCGTGCTTTGGTGTTGGCACCAACTCGCGAATTGGCTCAGCAGATTGCGGATAGCTTTGCGACCTACGGGAAATCGAGCGGGTTGAAGCACACCGTTGTTTTTGGAGGGGTCAACAAGAACGCTCAGCTTCGGGCGCTGCGCGGTGGCGTTGATATTCTGGTCGCGACACCGGGTCGTCTGTTGGATCACATGTCAGAAGGTGACATTCGGCTTGACTCGGTCGAGACGTTGGTGCTCGATGAAGCCGACCGCATGTTGGACATGGGTTTTCTGCCAGACATTCGGCGAATTCTGAACCAAATTCCAAAGCGGCGACAGACGTTGTTGCTTTCTGCAACCATGCCGCCTCCGATTCGGCATCTTGCCAAAGACATTTTGGCGAACCCGGTGTCGGTCGAAGTCGCGCGGGTGTCGGCGCCGGCAGAGAATGTTGAGCATCGGGCTTACTATGTTGAGAAGCAACAAAAACAGGCGCTCTTGTGCAGTGTGTTGGAGAACACGGCTTATTCGCGGGCTTTGGTTTTCACACGCACCAAGCACGGAGCCGACAAAGTTGTTCGCCATTTAAGTCGTAGCGGAATTGCAGCCACGGCAATTCACGGAAACAAGAGTCAGAATGCACGCACGCGTGCGCTTGAAAATTTTCGGTCGGGCAAGATCGGCGTACTCGTTGCGACGGATATTGCTGCCCGTGGACTCGATGTCGATGGCATATCCCACGTCATCAACTATGACCTGACCACCGAACCTGAGACTTACGTTCACCGCATCGGTAGAACCGCCCGCGCCGGGGCGTCGGGGATGGCGTTGTCATTCGTGAGCCTCGAAGATCACGATAGCGTTCGCGACATTGAACGCCTGATTCACACGGAATTGAAACCCGCAGAGAGTCTTCCAGGGTATGTTGCTCCTGAGATGCCGGTGGTAAAACCCAAACGCGCCGCGGGAACAGGTTCGCGCAAGATCAGCAACGCAGACAAGAGCAGGACCCGTCACCGTTTCACTCCCAAGCAGGGCGGACGTCGTCGACCGCGTCGCAGTCGTTCAGGGCCGTCAATGCGAGAAGGCTCTGCTCGATCGGTAGCCACATAAGCCGGCTGGTCCTCTCGTTGTCGGTCCTCCCCAATTCGTCCATATCCGGAGCGCATCGAGTATGATGCCGTGACGGGTGGGATGATTTTGGGTAATCGCGCCGACACACGAAGATGGAGGCTGCACCATGACTTCGGGATCTTTGCCGTCAGACGATTCGGGCTCACCGTCGGAACAAAGTGGGGCCCCCGTTGACGGCCCGTCGGGGGAAGAACTGCGCAGGGCGATGAAGGCGTTCAAGAAACGGCTGAAGCTTTCGCGACTCGATGCAGAGTCGGCGCTTGGGCGGGGTGCGATGACGGGTGGCGGCCAGTCCGGTATCGTCTCCATTTCTCCACCGCATCAATATCCGAAGGCCATCTGGGACGAACTGGTCCGCAAAGGCCGCCTCAAGTATGTCGGGCAAGGTCTCTATGAAATCGTGACCAAGTAACCAAGTCGCCGCCCAAAACAGGCCGGGGCCGGATAGCAGCACGGTGAATTGCTCACGCTCTATATCGCGTTGTTACCGCGTTGGAACACCCCGGCTTGTCTTCAGCATACTCTCGATCCCGCATCGCAGCGTGCCAAGTTGAGCATCCTGAGTCGGCTTCGGCTGCGCTGAGAAACAGCCACGCGAGCGCAGATGCAACTCCCTTGCCGCAAGCAGGTCACAATAGTAAACTCGCCCACCCAAGCAATCGAGGGTGCGCGATCTTCCAAAAGATCCCAAGCCGACCGGCAGAGAGACTGAATGTTACTGCCGCGGTGGTCGCACCCAGATATGGAGAGGTGGCCGAGTGGCTGAAGGCGCCGCATTCGAAATGCGGTCTACGGGTGACCGTAGCGGGGGTTCGAATCCCTCCCTCTCCGTTAGTAAAATCGACCTTCGTGAGCAATTCGGACCTGCTGGAAGTCTCCAGGGCCAATTCTCTCGACGTCCAAGTCCAGTGCCGGACAAAGGCACATCTGTCGTCTCGATCGTTGGCCAGCCGGAATGCGAACGCTCCGCCGAAATCCGCGATTTGCAATCAGGATCATCAGCGGACTGACCAGCTCCGCGAACATGCAGACGCGGTAAGCAGCGGAGATTCTGCATTTTGGAGCCGCGAGAGGGGTGAACGCCTATCGCATCCCGACGCGTACATTGTCATGTATGCCTCGGAACACGAAGAAAACTGTGCCTTTCCAGGATGAATGCTTGACGGCTTTGTTGGACGGGCACTTGTCTTGCGCGACGCTCGCAAATCCATCGCGACGCTGATGACGCAAAAGGCACGCGGTCGGGCGCTGCTTCTCATTTGCATCTACCCGATGCGGCGAATCAGAATGTCGATGGGCGTCAAGAGGAGCGCCACGATCAACAACACTGGAGCCAACGCGACCCAATTGCGAACCGGATCTGCAACAACATTTAGTTTGGCGTGTCCAACGGAAACGACATTGCCCAAGTTGGCGCGGCGCAATTCTTCGATCGTTTCTTCGGATGGCATGAGCGTAGCGTGCTCGGGCGAGTACGATTTGACATACCCGTAGGCAGCGGTTTGTTCCTCTTCCCCCTCGCGTTTTACCTTCCAAACGAACTGCTGATCCGTTCCAAATCGCAGTTCACCCACGTCGGCATCAAACAGGCCCGCTGCACGCTGTCTTACGGGCAACTCGACAACGCCCTGGCCGGCAACCACCCTGCTGAGTTTGACTTCAGCGTCATTGACGTATTCGCCAGTCGCGCTTCGGAGGTCCAGCGTTAGCTTCACCCCATCGTCTGTAAACTGGTGGGCGCTTTGTAGGAATGTATCGCGCGCGAGATCTTCGCCGGTCACACTGCGCACGAGTTGGCTCCAGAATTGGGCATAGTACTCCCAATCCAACCAGTCTTCGGCCCAACGCGGTTTGGGTTCAGACGTGAACGCGACGGTTCGGCCCAGACCGTACCGCCACTTGGCAAGGAGCGGATCGCCCGATTCGGACGTCAATATCAGGTTTGCAGAGGGCTTTGGTGTGGTGGCAACATAACCCGTAAGCACTGGGAGTTCTTCGGTATCGATTCCTTCAATCGCCGAGTCCTGACCAACGGCGATCGGGACGACCAGCCTTTCGACCAACATGCTCTTTGAAGCGCGCAAGGCTTCGCGCGTGAAGATCTGCGGAATCGTGTGAAAATCATTGGTGAAATATGCCCTGCCTCCTCCGGCGGAGGCGATCGATTCCATCAAGCGCATGTCAGCCCCCTCGCCGATCCCGACGGTCGACGTGGTGATGCCGTCGGCAGACATCAAAGACGCAAGGTCCTCATATCCATAGCCCTGCGTCTGACCATCGGAAAGCACAATGACGTGGCGTCGTCGTGCATTGCTTTCCATTAGGCGGCGATGGGCGTCATCGAGTGCCGGGTAAAGAAACGTACCACCGCCCGCCTCGAGCATGTTGACATGCGATGTGATCGTCGCGCGATCTGCGGCTGCGGTTAGTTCAAGAAGTACGCGTGATTCCCCGTCGAATCCAATCACGCCGATCAAGTCGCGGGGGTTGATCGCCTCCGATGTGGCGATCGCCGCCCGTTTGGCCAATTGAATCTTGACGCCGTTCATGCTTCCGGATTTGTCGATGACCAGAAACAGCCCGAGCGACGGGCGCAACAGGTCTTTTTGAATCGGCATGCTCACCGGAAGGATTTCCTCGATGGGCGTATTGTAGTAACCACCCAGTCCGAAACTCTCGTCTCCACCGAGCATAAGAAAGCCGCCACCGAATTCCTGCACGTACGAGCGGATCATTTTCATTTGCCGCATGGACAGGTGATCGGCTGGTACGTTGCTGAGGATTAACGCATCAAAACTGAGCAAATCGGAAAGGTCTTCCGGGACGCCAGCCGCAGAGCGCGCTTCCACCCGAATGCCCTCAAGCTCAAGCGCCGTCTTGAGATAGTGAATCTGCTCGATATCTGAATCTACGTACAAGACACGCGCCTCTCCAGGAACGACGACGAGTTCTCGAATCGTGTTGTTGTCGATCTGCGTGTCGTCGGTCGGGTGCAACGTTACTTCGATGGGATGGAATCCTTTGTCGCGCAGAAACAGTCCGGACAACTTGAATCGGTTCTCACCTTTTCGCAAAGCAACGCTCCGCCGCTGCTGCTCATATCCGTCTTTGAACACGCGCATTTCTGCCGATGTATCGACGGTGGATTCAATGCGAACCTCAGCCGAAAAACCCTGATCAACACGAACTGAATTGGGGAGGTTCAGCGCAGTCACTGCAACCTCAGCAGGCGCCGGCCGATCGAGGATCACACTGTTCAGAATTGCGTCTTGCTTTGCGCATTCATTCATCGTGCTGCGGAAATCGCCCCGGTTGAAGTTCGCGTCGGTCAGCAGATACACAGTACGACGCTCGTCGATCGAGCCACAATTCAAAGCCAGACGCATGGCCTGTTCGATGTTGGTGTAGTCACCGACGACGGTGTTACGAAAACGCTCTATATCTTTGATCTGCTCGTTCAGCTCTTTTAGCTCATTGCCCTTTTGCCCGTCATCCGACGAGATCAACCGGGTTCGGCGAGTCAGAAGCTGTGGAAGCGACCGTTGATGGGTTATTTTGGCACGCTGCAAATCTGTCCAACCACTCCACGTTCGATCAGACGATGTTAGCAGGGTCGCACCGCCTCCAAAGGCGATGATGCTGATTCGAGGCTTGGGAGCCTGCTCGTTGGCGGATTGAAGCAACCGATCGATTTCGTCCAACGCAGCATCAGCGTTCGCTTTCGAAATGCTCTTGGATACATCGACGCACACGATCAGGTGCGTGCGTTTGGATGAAATGGAAGCATGAGGGCGCGACAAAACGGCGAGTAGCGCCAGCACGATAAGGGATCGAAGCCCCAAACTCGTCCAGCGTGCCCACGGTTTCAGCCGAGCATAGCTATGCCGCGACAACCAAGCGAGATACGCCAGAATCGGCGGAAGCAGCAACCAACACCAGGCAGCTTCAAAACGCAATGATTACTCCGTCCAGCGAAAATGATAAGTGAGCCATTCGCCGGCAATCAGTAGCGTGGCGATGGCGGAAAGCGCCAGCCAGGGGGTCATCCCCCCCAGTCCGGTTGACAGTGACAAATGAGACTCTCCGAGTTTCTGTTCGCTCACCGCGATCATGGTTTCGTCATAGCTGGCGAGATTGACTGCGGCGTAGGCGAATTCGTCGTTGAGGGCGAATCGCAAGACGCCAACTTCTGATGTGGCATCCACCGCGAATTCGTTCTGCTCGACAAGTGCCGATTCCTCCGATATCGACTCGCCACCCATCCGCGCAAACTTGATCGACGAAATGTTGCTCGGCAGCGGGCGCAACGAACGAATCGTGTCGCCAATCGTGTATTGGTCCTTCACCCAGGCGTGCCCCTGCGTCATGAAGTAGGCAACGGCATTGCGGAGGAGAATCGGAAACGCATTTCGAAACGGAAGATCCGAATCCAAAACGTCAAACGCCAGACAGAGGAATTGCTGGTCGGGCCGGCTAAACAGAAAGATCATCGGTGAACCGTTCTGCGACGAAGCGAGCACGACAGCCGGTTCCCTCAGATCAACTTCATGCGCTCTTGCGATGGTCACTCCACCGAGATTCAGGTATTGCGTCAGTGGATGGTCGCGCTTTGCGATCGAGAGCGAGGGCATTGTGAGTTCGCCAATTGTGCTCGCAGGGACATCGCTGGTCCAACTGTTGACAAACAGGAATGCGCCGAGTGCGGGCAAGACGGTTGGCTTGACCCCGTTGAATATGACCAAATCGGCTGACCGCTCAGCGTCAGCCAACAATTCATATTCTTCAAGCGAGACCGTTCGGCTTCGCGCTTGATCGACGAGCGGACCCATTGCCAAGAGCGATTGTTCAAAAAAGTATGCCTGTTCTTCTGGGCTGACCAACAAGATGTGTGCCGCCCGCACCGGTTCGAGCACGGCAAACGCTTGGTTGTCGATTGCCAGCGCGTCGGGTCTTTCGATGCGGGCGCTCAGCACTCCCCCCTCTGGGGCTTGAAGTGTCAGCGTGTGCCTCCACTCGCTGCGGGCCTTTGCAGAAAATGGGCGGACTTCTACAACGTTCCGATCCAATTCAAACGTCACCTGCGACTCGATGTCCTGATCGGATGAATTGCTGACAGAGAGGTAGACATGGTGAGCTGTCATCTGCGGATGCATCCGCACCCTGATGTCGGTGATTCCCAGGTTGTCCTGTGTATTACCGACGCGTACGAACGCAACGTTCTGGCTGTCCTGAACCAATGACTCGACAGCGCCATGGGCTCCATCCGAAATCACGACAATCAGTGGATCGACTTTCCCCGACAGGAGCTGATTGGCCAGCGCCGCTGCCGATCTTAGATCCGACGATCCTCGATGTGGCGCAACGTCTTGAAGCGCTTCTCGAATCGCATTGCGGTCTCGCGTCCACGGCTGCATCACCTGCGGTCGTCTTGCCGCGTTGATGAGCAACCACTCATCGCGCACGGGGCGGAACTTCGTGATACGCTCGATCTCCTTTCGGGCCAACTCAAAACGTGTCTGATCACCGTGGTCGGTTTCTTGGGTCTGCATGCTGGCAGAATTGTCGAGAATGATGGCGATTGATTGCGGCTTGATGGAACCAGCCGTGATGACGGGATTCCCAAGGGCCAGCAAGAGACAAGCAACAATCGCAAGCCACAGCAAGAGTGACAGCCATCGCTTCAAGCGTTGAAACAGCGACCGCACGGGAGCGGGGCCAGCCAACCGCATCCAGAACTCCAGCGCGGGTACCAGCTCCTGCTGTCGGCGAATCTTGAGCAGGTACAAGCCCACAATCAGTGGGGCTACAAATCCAAACCACAATGCCCAAGGGGCGAGCAGGCTCATGCCACCAGACCTCCGCGCTGCAACACGTCAACCAGGAAGGTGTCAAACGGCACGTTGGTCTCAGCGCGCGCGTATCCGATGGAGTATCGCATGGCATATCGCTTAAGGTCGGCTGAGAACTTTTCAAAAGCTTGTCGATAGCGGCGCAACATTGAATCGGTGATGGTGAGATCTTCATGCCCACTGGTTTCGAGATCGACCAATCGCAATTCGCCTCGAATGGGTGGATCGAGTTCCCAGGGAGTCGCCACTTGGATGACGTAAATCTCGTGTCTGAAGAAACGCAATTGATCCAGAGCGCGCTGCGCCAACTCCAGGCCATAGAAATCCGAGATGATCACGACCATACCGGGCCTGCGAACGCGGGATACGAATTTGCGCGTGGTGGCGATCAGATCGGTTTGACCCGTTCCCTTAAGTTCACGCAGGTAGTCGAGCAGGTGGAACACGCGGCTGCGTCCTCGCAGGTGATCACGTCCTTCTAGAAGTTCGTGTGCGAAGGGAAGTACCGACGCGGAGTCCATGTTGGCCATTCCAATGTACGCGAGCGCTGCGGCAATCTTGCGAGCGTGGTCAAACTTGCTCGGCTCGCCGAATGCCATTGAAGCACTTGAGTCGAGCAACACCCAAAGATCGAGCTCTTGCTCCTGCCGATACAGCTTGACGACCATCTCTCCCAGGCGTGCATAAACCGACCAATCGACAGCACGGGGATCGTCACCCGGTGAGTACTCGCGATAGTCTTTAAACTCGATACTGGCTCCTTTCCTCAGGCTTGGGCGCAGCGCCTGCTGCTGACCAAACACCATCCGACGGGCAATCAGTTCGAGGTATTCGAGTTTCTTCAGGTATTGTTTGTCAAATAGTTCAGCCATGGGCACTCATTGGGGTTGGGCGTTACGGACCGCGACACAAACCTTGCGGCGGAATCTCGGTCCCGTGTCATGCCGCGGCAGGTTCGGTGATGCGTTCGAGCAGGCCATCCACGATGGTGTCGGTCGATACACCTTCTGCTTCTGCTTCAAAATTGCGAATGATGCGATGACGCAGTGCCGGATGGGCAACGTCGCGGATGTCCTGGCAACTGACGTTAAAGCGATTGGCAAGCAACGCGCGCACTTTGGCGGCTAGGATCAACGATTGCAGCCCACGCGGACTGACGCCGAACCGGACGAACTGTTTTGTCGAGTCGATCGCGACGGAGTGTCCCGGGTGGGTACCCAACACCAGTCGAGCGGCGTATCGCTGGACGAATTTCGCGACGAGGGTCTGCCGTACGGTGTTCTGCATGTGCAGAATTTCCTCACTCCCGATGACCGGTTCGATCGCAATTTCGTCGTCGCCGGTCGTACGATCAATGATGCCCAATAGCTCTTCCTCGCCTTGCGGATGCACGTCCACCTTGAACATGAATCGATCGATTTGCGCCTCGGGCAACGGGTATGTGCCTTCCATTTCGATGGGGTTCTGTGTGGCAAGCACCCAGAACGGCGCGGGCAGGGCATGGGTCTTGCCACCGGCGGTGACGCTCTGCTCCTGCATCGCTTCAAGAATTGCCGATTGCGTCTTGGGTGTGGCGCGGTTGATTTCGTCAGCCAGAACAAGGTGCGCGAAGATCGGACCTGGTTGGAATCGAAATGTTCGGGCACCGCCCTCTTCTTCATAAAAGACGTTTGTTCCCGTGATGTCTGCCGGCATGAGATCCGGGGTAAACTGAATGCGCTTAAAGCTAAGGTGCGTCGCCTGGCTGATCGTACGCACCAACAAGGTTTTTCCCAAACCGGGAACACCTTCCAGCAAGACATGCCCCCCTGCAAACATGGCCGTCAGCACTTGATTGACGACGTCATGATAACCGACGATCGTTTTGCCGATTTCGCTGCGCAGCCGCGCGAACCCTTCCTGGAATGCAGTCAGCTCGGCGCGATTGATTTCTGCGGACATTCATGCTCCTTCATTGTGTCGACGGCGGTTGCATCGCAAGGGGGATTCACTGGTGCGAACTGGGGAAACTTACCACTTCTTTGAACGGTCTGCCGGCCCGATCAACGCATAAAGGTTGCTTAGGGCGCGACAGGCTGACGGGAGTCGGGGGGTTGTCCCGAACTTCCATCGGTGGGCTTGATCGCCATGAAGTAACCGCGGAGATAGTCACGATAGGCAAGCGGAACGGTCTCCAACTCCAGATCCGCCTCGGCTTTTCGGATGAGATCGATGTAACGGTCGCGGTCACTTTGAGCGCTGCTCGCCCGCTCATCGGGCGAAACCGTTTGGATCAAACTGTCTTCGCCATTGCGTTCTTCGGCTGAAACGGTATCGGCAACACGGTTTTCGGTCGCCTCAAAGAGTCCGCCGCCGTCCCACTTGTTGGAAGTTCCCCAACCCGCACGCAATCCGCCCTTTTTGTTGGACTGACGTACAAACGCAGTACCTGAACCGTTGCACTTGCCCGACTTGCACTTTTCTGACTTGCGGTTCGAGCATTTTTTACACTTGTTTCCGTTGCACTTGCGCAAGCGCTGCGACAAGCGGTTGAGCAGGCTCTTGCTGCGACACACGTTGTCACATCGACGAAGCTTTGAGGCATCCTGGCGAAGATTCTTGGAAAGACGCTTGAGCGCGTCGGCCAGTGACTGACGATTCATCGACGATGCAGCATTTGCGCATTGGCGACAGCTCTTGGCCAACGACTGCTGGCTCGCCAATGCTGCGGCCATCGCATCGAAATCCGCCGAAATGGCTTCAAAGTCGGAAGCGGACAGCCGTTGGTTGTCTTGCATCAGGCGATCGGCGAGCGAGGCGAGTTCGTTGGCAGCCTGTTTATACTGGCCACGTTTCAACAAAGCCGACAGTTTGGCGAGGGCTTCTGCCGGTTTCATCGCCTGGGCTGCCTGTTTCATGGGCATGCCATCGGCACCGCTGCTTTCGGAGTGGTTTTGCAACTTGGCTCGCAGTTGGGCGATCTGCATCAGCGCTTCTTTCTTGCTCGGGTTTTTCTCCAACTGTTCCGCCAATCGTTTCAATTGCTCGAGCATCTTCTTTTCTTCGGGTGTCTCGGGTGCCGGAAACTCGGCCAATTCTTGCCGCAATTCCTCGTTGACTTGAACCCACTCCTCGCTCGAAACGTCAGGCGGGGCAGGTTCGTCAGCCGCCAGATTGCTATTGGGAACAAGGAGAATGATGCACGCCAGCAGGGCAACCGGAAGCGAGATCCATTTGAGCTCAGCCGGCGCCTTGATCGGAATCGCGCTTGTGGCTTGAGTCCCGCTCGTTCGGAGCAGTGCATCCTCGAGAACCAATCGAGCCCGCGATTTGTGCGGGTGATCAAGCAACTGAACTGCGCTGGCAAAGCGATCTTCGCCATTGGCGGCCCGATCCAACGCCCGTGCCACATGAAGATCATTGACGCGGCACGTCAGACCAAACAGCCCGCCGAGCAACCCGCCGACAGGAATTCCCACCGTGCAAAACCAGACCAGTTTACTCAAGGCGTCCGGTTGGGCGAGGATCAGTCCGAGCGATGCAAGGGTCGCAGCCATTGCTCCGTAAAACGTTCCACGAACGGCAAAGCAGATTGTATTGCGCATTCGTTGACGGCGGCGCAACTTTTCAAGGGTGGGCGACACGGACTGATCGCTTGAGTTGGCCATCAATTCTGCGGCGGTGGTTTTTTGATTCCTATTCATGGATCATCTCTCTAGCGTCCGGAGCCAGTTTGTTGAATGGCGCACGCCATAGTGCAAGTCGAAGCAAGCTCTTCCCTTCGTCGGATTGTTCCGTACGAACGGCGGCCAATCCCGCTTGATATAGTATACTGTCGCTCAGTGGCATCTTGCCACTATTCAGTGCAACTTGATACAGATTCCAGGCCTCATCGAATTCCTTGAGCTCGAATAGAAACTGCGCTTCAGTGATGCGTGAAGCGTCAATGGTACGATTAAGCGCTCGGGCAGTTCGAAGTGCCTCCAGAGCTTTTTTGTAGTCTTCACCGTAGGCTTTGGATGCGTAGAGTTGTGATAATTCCCAATAGACACGCGAGTTCGAAGAATCACCATTGATCTGGTTCTGCCAATGCGCTTCTGCCTCCAGCGCGGCCGTGGCGGCCTCATCTTTCTTGTTAGCATGGTACAACCACCGCGCTTTGTTATTGAGTCGTTGAGCAGTCACTTGTGGTGAAAGCGTCGGGGCCTGTGCGATTTCATGGTCGATCAAACGCGCAGCATGGGCATAGAGTCTGTGACGCACATAGCTCCTCCGGATTTTCCGGACCGTCAGATCATTTTGACGCAATGCGCGTTCAATGGGGATGCCGACGGCGGCACCCAGTGACGCTCTGGTTGCAAAGCCCCACGAGCGAATGGGCATCATTGTGTTTCGACCAAAGCGGCGGGGCGTTCGACGGAATCGACGCACTCCCGACCAACTTGTGATCGAATTGCTCCTGGAATACCTCTCGTCGATGCGAGGATCAGGCAGGCTGGGATTGGGCGTCTCGGTTTGACAACGATCCAGCAGCGACTTCTCCAACGCATCCGCGGCTTCGTCCTTTTCGAGATGGCGTAGCATCATGAGTCGGGCGAGTTGAACCTCGTTTTCCAGAATCGCCGCTTTCTTGAGTATCTCGGTGAGCACCTTTTCGACACGTTGCTCGTCTTTCAATTCGTAGCACGCTTGCAAGTACACCCGCAGGTGACTTGATTGCAATAGCGCATCGAATTCGCAAACGTGTTCGATCAACTCGACAATGTCAGTGTACTGACGTTTCGCGCGGTGGTAGAACAAGAGCTGACGCAGCGACTGTGAATCTTCCCAGCCCGGCCCGACGACATCCTTGAGCTTGAGCAAAGATCCTTCGATTTTAGGATCAACAAGAGCGAACTCATAAACGCTGTCGATCGCACCCGAAATGATCGGGCGATCAGAATCATTGTCTTCATCGGAGCAATCGCAACGAACTGAAGTTCCGCGAAGCGCGCTTCGCAGGTGCGAGATTCCCTCTTCGTTGACAATACGAGAGTATCGCCATGAAGACTGCATGTCGTTTCCTTGTGGCCGGTCACCTGCGTAAAGGTCGCACATTTTGAAGCGGGCGATTCGTTGCCGCCATTTCTGTGCTTCCGCACGATTTCCAAGAACTGCGTGGGCTTCAGCCAGCCTGGGCCATTCCACGACGGGGGGTTCCGTTTCAAGCCGATCGTACGCACCCATCAATGATCGAAACTGGCGAAGTCCATAGAGTTCATCGCGCAGCACTGTCCTCCACTCCGTCCTTAGCGATTCTCGCTGGCCATAAGATCGCATACGGCGCTGATATGACTGACCACCGAACGGATTACTGTAATAGTTTTGCTGGTTGTTGGAATCGAACTGATGGTTTTCCGCCTTCGCAAGCGAGGATTGTGCTATCAAAGTTTCCTGCAGTTCGGATTCCATTTTCGCCCGTGCCAACAAATCCGCGTGCAGTAACTGGTAACCCGTCCAGAGTTCTTCATAAGTCCGCTGTATCGATGCTGATTGAGCTTCTTGAAGTTGCTGCGAGAGTACGTTTGACAGAGACATGCTCATGCTCAACACCATCGTCGTGTCCAATCCGTCGCGCTTCGACCGCTCCAGAATTGAGTACACCATCTCACTGAGAGATCGCTTCTTTGAGGCGTGCCAGATTTCGGCGCGGCGCGCGGCCAGCAGATCCAACAACGACTTGTTGGCGGTGATGCTGCCGGCTAGGTCGCCCGCTTGCTCAGAAGCGAAAACCAACCCTCGCAAGGCATTGATATTGTCCGACTCTTTCTCAAGGATCTTCTTGAAGGCAGTTGCCCCGGCTGCGGGCCCTTCGTGTATCGTCGTCATCAGTGCTCGGCTGGCGGACGACTGTTGCTTGGTAGGTTCTTTGGAGGCCTGCGACCGGGAGTCGGATTCCGCCGAAGCAAGGGACGACATCCAAGGCGAAGCCGGTTTCAGTGGATCCGGATCGAGCCAAACCTGGTCGAGGGCGATTTGGATTGAGCGGTCGTGGTGACCTACAATTTGCTCAACACGAATCAGCAGGTGAATGGTCTCCGCAGCCAGCAAATCTCTTGCATACAATCGACTGAGATAGGTACGCAGGCGTTCATGTTCTCTTGCGCAAGCTAAGATCGCGCAGAGTTGTTGGACTTGGCCTGGGTTTGTATCGTGACTCTCCTCCAGAAGGGGAGAAACGGCTTTGACCGCGCCGGCCCGATCCTGCTGCATGAGCATGATGAACGCCTTGACGATGCTCCATTGATCACTTCGCTCGGGGGCCAATTCTTCCATCGCGTTGACATTGGCAAGTGCCGCGGGCCAATCATCCAACTCTGCGAGCACCTGCATTTCCTGCCACAGAGCGGACATGTCCTGGGGTTGGGATGTTCTCCAAATTGCCAGCGACTGACGCGCATCGTTCCAGCGCCGATCCTGCAATTGCAGCGATACTACGAGTTTTGCGACACGCAAGTCGTTGGGGCGATCTGTTCGTTGGCGCACAAGATCATCGATAACAGCATCGAGGCGGTTCGATTGCTGGAGCATCTGATAGAGCGGTTTGCTGAATCGTTTCTCTTCGCCGGATTCAAACGCCTGCGCGCCAACTTGGGGCGACCCAAATCCTCCGTAATACATCGCCATCCGTGTGTTGGATTGCGGCACGAATTGAAAGGCACGCTGCAGCAGTGCGATCGCCGCATCAAGCTCACCGCTTTCTGAAAGCATGGTTGCGTATTGACCCATCTGCCGTGTGTTGCCACCGAGTGTTATTCCGATGCGCATCAATTCGATTGCCCGTTTCTGCGCACCCTGTCGCCACATCAATGCCGCAATGCTAGGCAAAGCGTTTTGTCCACCGGACCTTCGGTCAAGCAGGTATAACTGCTCTGCTTTTTGATACTGCTCCAACTCGACATAGAGTGCGGCGAGCCGTTGTGTTTCGGAACGTGCGGTGTTTCCGTACCAACCGTAATTATTCATACCACTGTAATTGTAGTTTCGGAAGGAGCGATTCTGCGCATTGGTCGCGTTCGCATCTTCTTCCCGCGTACCGGCTGAGGCGTCTTTGATTTGTTTGCCCGCAAGGACCAATTCCAACTGTTCACGGTGTTGGGCGATTGTCGTCTCCGCAAGGCTGCGGACGCGCTCCCGCGCTTCCACTGCGGTTGCCCAATCACCTTTGCGTTCGTGAATGATGGCCCACAACGTCCAGACCATTGGATCATATGGCGCTTCCTCAAGTCGCTTCTTCAGCTCTGCTTCGACCGTTGGCCACTCACCCGTCAACGTGGCGATCATCAGGCGTTGATCGGCATCCGACGCGTCGGATGTTTCGTCATTTGGAGTGCCCTTCGCGCTGAGGATGTACGCCCACGATCGCATTTGAGAATCCGCACCACGCCGTTGTTGATTGCGCTGCGAGATACTCCACGACATGGAAAACGGATCGGCATCGTCTGCGTCTTCAGCCGCCGGAGATGGTTGATAGCGTTTGAGAAAAACCTGTGTCAGGTGGTGAGCCGCTTCACCAGATTGGGCACGCTCGGTAGCGAGCTTGGCAATCGCCTGGTGCGCTTCAAGGTTATCCGGTTCAAGTTTGGCGGCTTTACGGAACGCATTGGCCGCTTTTTCGTAGGCATGGTGCGCCAAGAACTGCTGTCCCAATCGGACATGACCGTTCGCCGTGTTGAGATCGAGTCGCTCAGCCCAAACCTCTTCTGCTGCCTCAGGTTCACCGCTTTGCCAGAGTAGATCGCCAAGTCGGTTGCGTTGTTTCTGCGTTTGGGTGGCGCCCTGCGAACGGCGGTTTCCAAAAAACTGCCCTAGCACTGAAGCAGACTGCACTTTGTTCTCCGCCAATTCAAGCCATTCGCGGTACACCGGAATCAACTCGCCCGGGGATGCGTATCCTTCAAGGAGTTGGGCACGCTGTTTCAATGCATCGGTTCGAAGCGCCTTGTTCTCCGCAGCCTTTTCCAGAATCTCGAGCGCTTTCGATCGTTGCCCCGCGCCGAGCAGCGTCTCCACCAGCACTTTGTAATCCGTCCAGTTATTCGGATTCTTCTTGATTCGCTTTTTAAGCATGAATTCGACAAATCGATCGATTTGATCTGTTGCAGTTGCGAAACTCGCCAGCAGATTCACTTTCGATCCGGAATCACCAAACGCAAATGGATTCGATTGCGCTCCCTCGCCGTTCTCAACGATTTCGGTCAGCACATCGAACGCCTTTGTGGGTTGATTGTCGATCGCAGCCAGGATGACACTAAATTGTAGCAGGCTCGGAGGTTTCACTTCCTTGTCTGCAAGCGCGGCCTCAATTATGCTCCGCGCTTCGTCAACGCGCCCCCTCAGCAGACATATGGTTGCGTACGCAATGCGCGACTCGTCGACATTCTCATCAACGATCTGCCCGTAAGTCTCGAATGCCTCGTCAGGCCGATTGGATTTCCAATAGATGTCCCCCAGTTTGCACAGCATCAATGTACGTGGTGACATCACACTCATCATGCCTGCGAATTGTGCTGGCATTCCTGGCGGTAGTTGGGGCTTCGTCTGCTGCGAAATAAATTCCTTCGCTAACTCAATGGCCTTATCGAAGTCTCTCTTGCTGATCGCGCGATCGATCAAACTTGAAACCAGTTTTTGATCCATCGTGCCTTTTTGAATGGATTCTTCAATGAGTTGGTTGGCCCGATCGGTGAGCCCCGTCGATTGACAGTATTGAATGAGAATCTTGGTTGCCAAGGCGTCGTCGGGATCAGCGGTGCGACGCGCTTCCAGTTTTTCTTGGATCGCTTTGGTGATTGCTGGGTGGATTACGAACAGCGGTACGAACGCCTGGAATGCGTTCTGATCGTTGTTGAACATCGAGTACATCGCGAACATGCCACCCTGCTGCACGTTCTGACGCATCTGCTGGTCAACGGATTCGAGCACTTTGTCGGCGGCTGCCTCCATGTCCCCTTTGAGCGCCAGGACACGGGCGAGCATCTGTCCACCGCGATCGCCCTGCCATCGTCCCTTGGCTTGGCTGCGCGTGGCGATTTCATACTGCTCGACCGCATCTTCATGGTGACCAAAGTAGTACAACAAGAACGCAACGCGTTCGTAGCTTTGCGGATTCTTGGGGTCTACCGATTCCTTAAGGGCAATCAGTGTTTCTTCAACATCGCCCTTGCGGAGTAACTCCTTAACAAGCCGTTCTCGCGTCTTGGTTCGCTTGCGTGCATTTGTGACCCTCTCGATCTTCGTCCGCAACGCTTCGATAAGACGCTCCGAGTCGCCTTGCAGTGTATAGATTTCGATGAGCAAATCGTGAACGCCTTCGAGGTGCGGCGCCGTCTCCAGAAGGTCTGACAGCACGCGATGGGCATCGTCGATACGTAGCGCGTAGTAGAAGGCGCGAGCCAACCGGAGGCGACTGGTTGAATTCTTTGGATCAGCCGCCACCGCTGCTTCCAGGTCGGCGATCGTGGTCGTCGCCACTCGTTCAGAATCCGGCGCAAGAGCCGCAAGTTTCTGCTTGACCTTCCCCAACGTGCCCACATCGGAAACACCACGTCGCAGCAGACGACGATAAACTTCGACCGCGACGCCCGGGCGATCATTTGCCTCGAGTGATTCGGCAAAAGCGATCTGAACCTGCTCATTGGTGGGCATGTGGACTGCCAACCCGCGCAACACGGACAACATCTTCGGGACCAACCGGCGCTGACGAATCAACGCCAACACTTGTTTGCCCAACCGTTCACGGTCGTGGGGAGCAGCGGCGATCGCACGCTCCATCGCATCGCCAGCCGCAATCGGGTTGTCGACCGCGATGTAAAGTTGAGCGATGCGCATCCAACTCGGGGCGATGTCCAATTCACGCTGTTGCCCATAACCCCACCAACGGTTGCGCCCCCAGCGACTCATCCAAGTCCACTTGCTACCGCCCACTCCTTCGATGATTTGTGGCATCGCCGGTGTCAATGCCAAATTGCGCATCGTCCAGGCGCGGGCTTGACGCAACAATCGTTCCTTCGCCGCGACCACCTGCTTTTCCCACTTGATGGCCAACTCGTAGTCATTGACCCGTTCAGCCACTTCACCGAGCGTTATCAGCAATCCCAGTTCGTCTGGAAAGTCCTCAAGATAGGCCTCATAGATTCGCTGAGCCTGCCCCCAATCGCCGGTGACGTCGTGCAATTCAGCCAGCTTGCAGGCTTGGGAAAACAGCGCCACGCTCTCATTGAGTGGATCGTTGGACGCGCGGGAAAACACCGTGCGTGCTGCGTCCAGACGAGTTGCATAAAGTGCTTTCAATTCGTCGTATAGCTCATATTTCTGAGCAATTCTGCGCGCCTTGGCGACTTGGTCCGTTTCGCGTAGGAAGTCGTACAAGTCGATCAGTCGATCGTGCGCTGCAAATGCTTCGACGATCTTGTTGAACGTGGAATCAATCGCATCTTCCGATCCGTACCAGGATCGCCCCAGCGTGTTACCGTAGATTCGCTGCAACAATTGATCGCCAACCAATTCCTTCGCAGCCGCGAGGGCGTTTGAGTAATACTCGAAGGCGAGATCTTGCTGATCGTGGAGTTGGGCGACACCTGCGAGTGATGTCCAACCGTCAACGTCGGCGGGGTGCTTCGGTGCGAGCAGCGACCATATTGCGCGCGCCTTGTCCATCCGGTTAGTTTTTGCATAAACGGTGGCGAGCGTCAGTTGTGCGCGATTGTACCCCATCGTCTGGATGCCACCCATGTACGCTCCATAAAAGTTCTGTCCAAGCGTCCATTTGTTGGCGATTTCGATCAGCAGGTCCTCCGTTACCCGCAACTGCAAGTGCATCGGGAGCGTCCGCACAAAATCGCGGCGGACCCGCTGGATCATTTCAGCGCGCTGCTTTTCTCGCTGTTCATCCAGAATCGCCACCGCCTTTTGAACATAAGGCTCGGCGTCCGCAAATTGTTCTGCAAGGACAAGCATGTCGACCAATGCGGTCAGCGCCACGATGTCCTTGGCATCCGCATCCACCGCACGCTGTAACATGTCGATGGCCTTGTCGCGCTTCCCTTGTGCGTTTCGAATCACAGCGAATTCGATGATTTCGTCTCGGTTGAGATTGGTGGCATCCTTGCTGTCGAGCGTGGCGAGTCGGCTGTCACGTAGCGCCGGGAGACGCGCAATCAGTTGGTATTGCTTGACGCGATAGTAGTCGCGTTGCGAGCATTGCCCGAGCCACTTCTGATGTTCCAGCGGAAACGTCGCATCTTCCAACTCATGCAACAGCTTGAGCGCGACAGCCGGTTTGCCGAACGGTTGAGCAAACAGCTCGACTGAAACTTCGCGCAGCATGGCGTTGTCAGGCTGGGCGGCCAACTGTTGATTGAGAATGTCCTCAAGTTCGGCGACCAGGCCATTTTCCTGAAAGAAACCGATCGCCGAATCCAGGTTGTTTCGTCGCATTCCCCTGCCAAAAGCGGCGCTTCCCCATGCTGAGTACATGCTGGCAGCCATCACCGACGCGCCCATCATGGAGCGTTTGTTGGTCGAGCGATTCTTGTTTTTCTCGGCAACGCCGGCGCTAAAGAGTCGGCTGGCCACCTCGGCGGCATCATCGCGTTTACCACGATCAACATATGCCGTGGCGAGTCGCCGAATGTTCATCACATTGTCCGGCTCAAGATCGAGCAACCGGCGAGCCGCCTCGAGTGCGTTGTCAGTTTGGCCGGCTTCCTGCAATGTGCGGACCAAGCTGCGGTGCAGTCCGAAATCATCGGGCTTTACGCGGATCCCCTCCTCCAAGACATCGATAGCATCCTCGAGCAACCCGTTGTTGCGCAGCAGCGAAGACGCGTAAAGCTTGTGTCCTACCCGTCGCCAATTCCGACGAGCTTCATCAAGCTGCCCAGCCTCAAAGTGTGTTTTACCCAATTCACCAAGGACGTAATCACGATCAATCTCAGGTACCTGGAGGATTTTTCGATACGACTCGATCGCGTCATCAAAGCGGGCCAACCGCCGCAGCAATTCTGCCCGAGTCAACTGCAACTCTGCATCGCGTGGCCGGTAGCGAAGCACCAAGTCGAGCAATTCCATCGCCCGTTGATACTCGAATTCATTGATGAAAATCGTGGCGAGCGTGCGAGCGATCAATGTGTCCGTCGGATCGATGTCCAGTTGAGCCTGTAGTTCATCGATCATTTCGGGGAGCGAACCGATCCGCTGCGCCGTTTCGTGGAGCAACGTGAGCGCTTCAAGTGCCGTCTCGCGGTCCGAACGCTGAAGTGCGGCAGCCTTGAACATTTTCAGTCCATCTTCAAGGCGCCCTGCCTCGACCAGCGCCTTGGCATATTCGAGGCGAATGTCATGGCGATCCGGTTGGAGTTTCAAGCTCAATTCGTAATTGGCAATGCCCTTGTCGAATTCACCCAGACGCACCAATTGTTCGGCGACATCCTTGAGTACCGTGGCGTTGTCGGACGAGCGCTGGACCATTTGCTCGAACGTTTTGATTGCCCCGGCCCGATCGTTGTAACGCAGTTTGATATCGGCAATCGCCTGATAGCATATCCGGGCGCGGTTCGGATAGAGCTCGATAAGTCGTTGGTATTGTTCGGTCGCCGCATCGATGTCGCCCAAGGCTTCCTGCAACTTGGCAAGTTGCCTGCGCGCTTCTTCGTGACTGGGGTCGACTTCGATCAATCGATCAAGCCATTTCTTGGCGTCGACGAAGTTACGCTCGAAGTCGGCTGCCCGAGCCAGAAGCATCAGGCTGTTGGCGGATTCGGGATCGGATTGAAGCGCTTGCTCTTCGGAGCGACGGAGCTTCTCAAGCATTCCCGCTGACGCATACATGCTTACGATGACGTTGAGCTCACGCGATCGCTGGACGGCGTTTTGCATCTTGTCGAGTGCGGCGTGCCGGACCGCCAGTGCATCGTCCAACCGCCCTGAACGCACCAACAGATTGGAGTGAACCAGAGCGTAGTCGGAGTTTTCCGGCAGCAACTGGGTCGCCCGCTCAATCGCCGCAAGCGCTTCGTCATTGAAACCCAAACCAAGATACGCCTGACAAGCGGCATACTGCATTGCGGAATCGAGGGCGTTGGCATCGGTCATCCGCTTCAGCGTTTTGACCGCTTCCTCACGATTGTCTTGAACGAAGTATAATTGAGCCAACGCCGTATAACCTTCCGGTCGTCTGGGATTCAATTCAATGGCACGCTGGTAGCATTCCACTGCATCGTCGTACTGTTCATATGCCTCAAAGAGGTTTCCAAGGCGTTGAGCCAATCCTGTGTCCGCAACTTTTGTCCGAAGCACGTGCTTCCATTGACTTCGGGCTGCGTCAAGCTGCTTGTGGGCGGCTAGGAATTGTCCGTACTCGATGTACAACTCGACGTCGTCCGCGTGTTGGGTGATGACACGCTCATATTCTGCCGCCACCTCAGACTCGTTGTTTGTCCGTTCGAGGAGTTGGATCAGTTCTCGGCTAAGTGATCGGTCCTTCGGAAAGAGCCGGATGGCATCGACGAGTGTTTGCTTTGCCTCGTCCATTTTGCCCAATGCCGCAAAGACGTCGGCCAGCATCGTTCGGCTGGCGATCTGCTCGGGTGAGCGTTCGATTTGTTGGCGACAATATGTTACCAGTTCATCCATCCTGCCCGAGGCGCGATACAAATGCACGATTCGCGCGTGCAATTCCTCCTGCAACCAATGGCTCGCCGATAACAGTCCCAAGGCTTCGGTATAGACAGAGATGGCATCATTGTTTCGATCCACGCTCTCCAGTGCTCGGCCCAGATCGCGCAGCGATTCGCAGCGCTCGTCTGTCTGGAGAGACGGTAGCTTCAGAATCGATCGGTACTGGGCGATCGCGGCATCGTGAAGGTTGCGATGTGCGAGGGCGTTGGCGATTCGTTTACGATGGAGGTACTGATCGGAAAACTGATCGGCCAGCTTGGTGAGAACTTCTGCGGCGCGATCCTTTTCACCGTTGCGGACGTGAAGGTCTGCGAGGGCCTCTGCAAAGCGCATCCGATCAGCCGTGGTCCGCGCTTCGGTGAAACCGTCGACGAGAACCTGTTTAGCAAGTTCGAGTTTGCCGACGCGTTGAAAAACCTCGGCACGATAAGAGGACCACTTGGACTTGTCGCGCGCGAGTGTTTTGGGCAATGCTTCAATCTGGGCGAGCAAGTCAGCCGCTTTCTCAGCTTGTCCTGCCCGCAAATACAATCGCGACAACACGATCTTTGAAGCGGTGCTATCGGGCATCGCCGCAACGATGTCTTCATAGCGCTTCACCAGATCTGCAATTTCCCCCTTTTCAACGTAGCTGCGCACAAGCCCAGTGAACGCAGACTTATGGAACGGGCGGCGCTCCAGAAGTTGTTCGTATCGACCGATCGCCTCTTCAGCCCAAAGCTGTGACTCAGGATCGGAATCAGTTCGCTGCGGTTTGGGTGATTTCGATTCGGTCGATTCTGAATCGGGCGACGCTTTATCGACGCTATCTGCGGATGAGGTCACCGGCTTTTCTGGCGCAGGGTCGTCTGGTGCGGCATGCAAAGGAGTAATGTTTACCGAGAGTGTGGCGATCGCGGCGAGGATACCGCGCGTCGTAAATCGCACAAACATCGCATTGCTCCTTTTCTGGATATGACGGCGTTCAGCCGTGCCGTTGCCCGTTTGTTTAGTTGACCGCTATGGTGCGCCGGAGAAAACTGCAGTTCAATGTTTGTAGCCCGACAGTCATGCCAATTCATCCGTGATGGTAATTCTACGCGGCTTGGATCCGCCTCGTTCACGCTGCATCGAAAAATCGCGATTCAGGGCAAGCGCCCGGCTGCCGGAGAGCCGAGCCTCGACAATCGCCCAGAATGAGCAAGGCTCGACGCATCAAGTATACAGCAGGACGCGTCTGCGGTCGCAATAGTGAGCGATACTTTTTCCGTTGTACGAATCGTCCCCACAGAACACTACGTAAACGCCTCCGTTTCCAGAAGTCAGCCACAGCCCAATTTCACATCGAACCTAGAACCTAGTTTCCAGCCCCCCCCGAGGCGTACATAATCATCAGAATAAGAGCAATTGGCCCTCTACAGAGAGTTCCTCTCAACGGTGGTTGTCCGACGCTCGAATTCCTGTCAGGGACCAGTATCGGCGGGTACAACTGGCGTTTGGTCGTCCCGCACGCTCAGCGTAGGACATTGTGTCATCAAGTCTGTATTGATTCAGCAAGAGTACACTTGCTTGCACAAGGGCTTTCGCCATGCTCGGCCCGGCCACTTGTATCTCGCGATCATTCGGCGCGGGACGTGTGAAGTAATTCAGTCCATCTCTGCGAACGTCCGGCAGATCCAGGAGCCATCCCTCGCTATCCGCTTTTTCTTGCGCCAGTTGTTTCAGTGAGAGTACTTGTTTCGTGCGCGGGTGAACCAAGCGGTCACCACCAGATAATTCGTGGGCCTTGTCAAAATCTGCCATCGCGTCCATTTGAAGTTGAAGTTGAAGTTGTCGCGCGGGGGCGTTGACCAAGCTAAGCTTGTCGCGGGTCTTGCCTCGGTCATGATATGCTTCTGGCGGATCCGGATGTTCACGAATCGCATCGGTCAGTTGGCCTATGCGCTGACTCAGTTTCCCGCCGTGAAAGCCACGGGCACTCGGATGAGTGTTGAGTTTGTTCGCATCAGTACTCGCAGAGTCCGTTGTCGTTCTCTTCGCATTCAGCGAATGGAAGTACCCAAAATGTTGCGATCACTACGACATTCCGAAAACGCTTCAACCGGATTGTGGAGGCCATTGGTATATCCTTTCTCGTTACCCTCCGACCGGCCAGAGCATATCAGATCGCTGCTACAGTTGCATCAACCGTCTTAATAGTGCCAGGCTTGGTGTCCACCTACCGCGAGGCCTTCCTGGTGTCGAGATGGCTCACGCACGTCGCGACCTATTCCTATTCAACAATCGTCAGATAATCTGGAGGAACTTGATCGGTTAACCAAACGTCATTTCCCGTTACGAAGAACGCATATCTATTGTTGTGCATCCGCAACGCACTAATCGCCAGGATGACAGGCTTTCCGTGGCGCATAGCCACGGCATACGTTGTTTCCTCGTCGACCGACATATGCACATGGTGGCGACGCATTTTCGAGAGTCCTTCAGCCAAGATCGCCTCGAGGTTGCGCTTGGCTGTCCCGTGATAGAGAACGTCTGGTGGTGTGACGGGTTCGTAGGACAGGTCGATATCGAGTGAGTGCCCTTGCCGCGCGCGGATCTTCATGCCGTCTGAGCTAAACTCGAACCTCTGCTTGGTGTTGTTCGCGACCACCTGCTCAAGCGTTTGACGCGGAACCACTTGCCCTGATCGATCAAACGCAACGAGCAACGTACGCACGTCGATCCAACCGGCATGTTCCAGTTCGATTCCAATTGAGTCGGGTCGGTGCCGTAATACATAGCTGAGCGACTTGCTGATCTTCTTCAACTCGTTGGGAGTCATTCTATATGTCCCCCCACAACTGCGCGGCAAACAGACCAGCCAACAATTTGAGGTCGATCATCATTCCGATTCGAATTTGTTCATTGATCCATGTGGCAACATGACCAACGTGCACCTCATGAATTCTGATTGACTCGTTTGCAACTCCGCCACCGCTTCCGACGCGGCACAGGTTCTTCGCGTGGAAGAACGTCACTGCCTCATCGGTCAGTCCCGAGGACGACAGGCCGCAGATGAGTTCCGACCAGGACTTTGCTATGTAGCCTGTTTCCTCAACAAGCTCTCGCTGTGCGGCTACCACTAGCGATTCACTTTCGATCTCGTCACCGGCCAAGCCGGCAGGTAGTTCGATGACCCGTCCGCCGGCAGGTGGCCGATTCTGCTCAACGAGAACGACTTTGTTTTCAGGGGTAATGGCCACAATGGCGACGACTCCGCTCGCCTTCTTTCGAGTCACGAACTCCCAATTCCCTCGTCTAACCAGACGAAGGAATTGCCCATCACAAACTGATTCGAGTTGGCTCATAGGAAACGCCCTCCTATTGGTCATGCAGGTGAAGTTGGCTTTCTTGTTGGCCATCAATGCGAATCAGCCGATCAGGATTCTGGTATTGCGCAACGAGGTATCGCGTGAGATCAACCTGCAATCCCTGCAACGAGCCGAAGAACTCTGACTGCTCTTTGTTTTTCGCCTTGATGTGCTCCTGTTCAAGCGCGTCAACATTGCGCTTGAATTCTGTCTCTTGAAGGTGCTTCGCTTCCTGCTCACGCAAGTCTTGCTCATGTGTCATTCGATTGATTTGCAATGAGTGCTCGGTTTCTTCACGATCCATCTGGTGCCGTTGATTCGCCCGTTCGGCATCACGCGCCAGCTTCAAGTCAGCCAGTTCCTGCGCTTGCCGTTCCGTTTCGGCTTCCAACTGCAGGGCGGTGCGGATCTCGATCGCGTTGTCGTGCATGGCCTGGAGTTTGGGGTTTGCCTCATACCCGCGATAGACGACCTTACTGATCCGGTAACCAATCCGGTCGGCTCGACTCATGAGATTGGTGTATGCAGATAGTTCGTTCAGTGCCCCGGTGTCCCGCTTGAACTCTTCGAACGGCCTTATCGCCGCAAAGTCGATCACGTCCGCGGTGACCGCGTTGATGAAATCCGCAATCGGATCGTGCGTCTGATCGAGCATTCGCTCAATGTCTGCGAGTTCAAAGAAGATCATCACCTGCACGGTGAGCAGGGCATCGTCGGCTGTGCGAACATCGCGAACGTTGAAATACGTCTGATCGGGAATGACCCGCAGCTTGGTAAACCGAAGCGCGTAGGGAACTTTCTTGCGCGGATTCTTCTTGTCGGACCCGTGCCAAGTGAATTCGTGCAGCCATTCTTCCGGCTCCGGCATGTACTGGGCAGGACCGCGAAGCAAGCGGCGAACAACCGCACCATCTTGGGCGCGTCGGTAGATGACGATTGCTTCATTGGCATCGATCGGAACCAGCTTGTGGATGCCGATGGATTCGTGTTCGACGGCGTTGAACCAGATGTCAGCCGGCCCACACATGTGTTGCGCGCTGCCATCGCGAAACCGGATCACAAGGTATTCGTCTGCCTCCGCGCTGAATCGTGCGACTGGTTCAAGCGTCTTGCGAAACAACCAGAGTCTGCGCGGTCCGTCGATGTGTCGAACAGCGCCAGCGGTGTTCCAAACAGCGACACGCGTTCCTTCTCGAATTGTCTTCAATCCAATCATGACTGGCCTCCCGAATGCGATGTTGGGAATGGACGAGCGGCGCGATCGAACCACGCGCGAAATGGGCGGATGATCTGTTCGTCTCTACTGCAATCCAGAACAGCGAACACGACGGTTTCGAATTGCTGCGCGAATCGAGCGTCGTCGAGTAGAAAACGCGCGAACAACTCCGCAATCTGCTCGGGCTGGTTGCCAAACACACCGCAACCCCAAGCCCCAAGGATCAGATGGCGATAGTTTTGCTCAGATGCCAACGCAAAAACCATCTCCATGCGCCGAGTCATCGTCGACGTAACCAGCGGCGCTTGATCTGGGTTGTTTCGAAGCAAGGCTCCGGTGTTAACTGCGGGTGCGGTCAGGAAGGATACGGAATACGGTTCATCGAGCAGGTCGCTGTTGTCCCCACGAAAGACCGGCACGCACGGACTGAGGATCATGTGATCCGTGTAGAGGGCCGTTCCGCAAGCGCGGTTGCTCTCATAGTATCCGGGCGCACCCTGCAAAGTGTGATAGAGAGCGGAGGACCGCGCCAGGCTCTCCTCTTGAGCTTGACTCCCGCCGAGAAATCCCCCACCCGGATTCTTCGCCGAGGCAAAATTCAGGCAGAGAACGGGCTTGAGCCCACGGTCATATGCCAAGCGGCGTGCGGCTGAAAGCGTGGTTTCATTTTCGACAGTGATCGTAGTGTTCGCGCTACCTGCATCAGCCAAACGGGCGGCGACACATCGCTCCAGCATTGCCGGTGTGAACAGTCGCGTACCCTCGACCGCGTCCGCAATGGCTGAAGAAAGTTCGACCCGCTTCCCCGCAGCGTTCGTGTAGTACCCCCGTTCGATGATCTCGAGCGATTCGGCGGCAACTGCCTTGCGTTGATTTCGATTCATGACTGCTTTCCTCTGAGTTCTGCATTCGCAGGCGGCACCCTCGCCTATCAATATGGTGGCAGAAGCCTTCGAATTCCGTGCGCCATCACAACAACCATGAAGAACACGTTGCGAAGCAGTAGGAAAACCGAAGAACACGATGTCGGGATACTCGGTTCGCCATTCTGCACGCACTCTTTCAATTCCTCCGCCAAGTTCCTCATCCATGGAACCGATGCGGGCCACTCGGCCAATCCATCAACCCATTCCTCTGGCAACGCGTCGGGGCCGACTTCAGTTCCCATGATCGCACCGACGATCGCGCCGACCGTGTCCGTGTCTCCGCCTAGTCTCACGGCTGCCTCCACCGCGTTGCGAAACGAATCGCGATGCCTCAGCCAGCAGTAAATCGCAACTGGAACCGTGTGATTCACAAACCCGGAAACGCCATTGGTCAATCCCAACCGATTCGCAAACGCCTCAGCCGTCAGGTTCTTCTCCAGGGCGCCTTCGATTGATTTCATGGCACTGCGTAATTCCGAGTCCGATGAGCATCCGGCAAGCATCTCGACCAACGTGTATGCCTCGGTTGCCAGTTGCGGTTCGTGCGTGATCACATACGAGGCCATTGCAACGATAGTCGCGCCCTGTTCCGCTCGGGGATCTGTGTGTGTAAGCCTTGTCGATTCTCGCACCAGTAGTACCATGTGTTCGCGATCTTCCGCGACAATTCCGAGCAACGCGCTACGCATCGCGGGGCCATTGCCGGCGCTTGGAACCCCACTCTTTGAAGATCCAAAACCAAGCCAGAGTTTCGAGCAGGCCCGAAGGGTTCCGAACCCTACGCCCGCTGGAAGCCTGGCCAGCCACCAACGTAGCCGACCGGCAAGATTGCGGGCGAAGGAAGCTGGATCCCCTCCGGTGGAAATCACTGCCTGCGCAACCATGGTGGTGTGCTCGGTGTCGTCACTGCACATACCGCGTGAACCGAGTAGCGCATGGTGCAATGGGCCATCACCAAAGACGCGAAGTGCCCGGCGCCGAGACATCCCCTCACGAGGCAAACCGATCGAATCTCCGACGGCGGTGCCGAGGATGCATCCGGCTATGTGTTGGTTCAGTTCCATCGCTCTTTCAAAGCTCGAAGTTGAAGCCTTGCTTGGTCAGGCGGTCATATTTTCTCTTGTCGAAGCGATATAACCGAGCAGCGCGGTGCGCTACGTCTTTCTCGATCTCGTTGAGCTCAACCAGGATGTCCATGCTGAGGAGTTTCTTTCGGAAGTTGCGCTTATCGAGCTCGCGATCAAGAATAGTTTCGTACAAATCCTGAAGCTGTCGCAGCGGAAACTTTGATGGAAGTAGCTCGAAACCGACGGGCTGGTATCGCACCTTCCCGCAGAGGCGTTCGTGCGCGACGTCGAGAATGCGCTCATGGTCAAACGCGAGTCGTGGCAAATCACTGATGGCGAACCATGCGGCATTGCGAGCGTCCGTGCTGGCTCTGATGTTGTGGCCTTCGAGGTTGACCAAGGCGTAATAGGCCACAGTGACGACATGCTCACGCGGATCGCGATCCAAATCACCAAACGTGTAGAGCTGCTCCAGGAAAATGCCTCGTAGTCCCGTCTCTTCTTCGAGTTCGCGACGAGCCGCTTCATCGAGGGTTTCGTCGACGCGGACAAAACCGCCCGGCAACGCCCATCGCCCAGCGAACGGTTCGAGGTCGCGTTCGATCAGCATGACTTTGAGGTCGTGTCGGTCGAGGGCGAACATGACGATGTCGACGGTCAGTGCGGGTCTTGGGAATTCGTATGTGTGAGCCATGTCTTACCCCTTAGTGTTTTATCTACACTTAGAATAGCGTAATTCATACACGAAGTCAAATCGCGATTCAGGGCTCGCTTCTGTGCGAAACTGTAAATGGAGTCAAGTTAAGGCGTTAAGGGGCTTTCTTCTCTCGTGCGCAACCTAGGTTCCGCTGAAAGCCACCGGATTGAGAAGGGAAACCTACGCCACATCTTGCGGCCGATTCGCTTGCGACTGTTTTGCGGGCGTGCATGATGGAACTGCCGGGATTGTTTCGACTATCCCCAGAACACCGTTGGGTTGTTCAGCACTAATTGGCCGAATTGGTAGATAACATGCAGCCCACACGCCGACGCACAAGACAACAGAGCGCCACACTGGCGCGTGGGCGGATGTTTCTCAAAGCCGAACTCGGTTGGTTGCCCGGGTTTCCGATCGCTGCGTCTGACGGCATCGTTCACTGGGTTGTCATTCCACGGGATGGTGATCAACCGCCGCGACAAATCCATCTCGACCGAAAACAGCTTCATCGGGCGACATACACCCGGAGTAAACTCGTCAATCGTTTTACACGAGTGTTGCCCCGCATCGTAGAAAAGGTCGAATGGTGGAAGCAGGGTACCACCAACATTTTCGAACTGCTCAAGCAGACAGTTCACGAAGGCGCACCCATTAAACATTCTCTTCTCGACGAGGAAAACCGATACTCGCGGCATTCGCTTCAGTTGGCTCGGACGTTGACCGAATGCAATCCGAATCTGACGCTGTATGTGGATGCACTCTCTTGGATTCACTATCTCACGCCGGGCGATTTTGTCACATCGATTCGCTGGATGCAGGAGAATGCTGATCTGGTCGCACTTCTTGATCGCCAACGGCCCAAGGCAGACAGGTTGATTGAACCGCTCGTTCTATGCGAGCTTGCACGGCGCGATGGACGAAAATCGATTCAGCCCGTCGTCGATCTTCTGCGTGAAGAGCGTAGCTACACGTGCTCGGCCGAGGAGGCGGGAAACCACATTTATCACATCCGGCGTGTTCTCCGGCAACATCAACAGCGCGGCGAGCTCGACGTGTTTCCCTCTCAACCGGCTGCCCGGGTTGGGCAGCAACTGCTTGAATTCGCACGATGGCTGATCCAACAGGATCGCGGCACGAGGCAGCGGGCAACAAGACTATTCGGGTCGTTGCTGTCGCCCGTGATGTTTGACCCGTGGGAACAATGGTGGGCAAAGTGCGAACGGATCGTTAAGGACGTACGAGGGGGGATTCGTGTCGGAGCCAGTCGCAGCACAGAACGCGTACTCAACAAGGCCAACCGCGAACTCGAGGCGTGTTCAAAACAGATGCCACCGCGCATTCATCTGGACGCGGTGATCGGAGCGATTCAGTATGCTTCTCTCGCGGCGCGGGAGTCGTTCAGCAGGACAGCGTTTGGATGTCTCAAGCGATTACCGCGCGAATGGAAAGGATCACATTTTCGTTGCGCCTGGCTGGTGAACCTTGTGCAGCTTGAGAGGAAGTATGGTGCTCAACTCTTACCGGCTCTTCGAGAGTTGCAGAAGTACGCAGTGGCTGCATCAACAGATGATCGACTGCTGGGACCTCTCACAGATATGCTCGAGACTTGGGAGAGGGACAAGCCGGGCCACTTCTGGGGTCTGTTGGATGTGATGATCGACGACGTGCCTGATCGCCGGCGAAGAAACATCGCGTTTGAGGCGATGGCGCTCTGCGCCAGGTTGAGCCCGACGCCTCTTTGCGAGGACCACGTGGACCTCATCTGTGCGTTGAGTTGTGGTTCAACGGCAGCTGACCAGGTGTGCGAACGTTTCTTGGCGCTGCGCTCGCTGAAACACAGTGTGGATTATCTGGGTGAGAGAATCGTCTCGTGCGCAAATGTCCTGGCTACAGATGCCACAACCTTCGCTCAACTCTGCGGGATGATGACAAGATCTCCAAACTTCAGCTCGCAGGATGCCGTCCTGTTCAGCCGGTTACATGAATGCCTTATGCGCGCCGGATGGCACGATCTGATCCGAGATACCATCCTGGATGGGAAGATCGCCGAAGTCATGGACGTGGCTCGATTGTGGCGCATCCAAACGTCAATCGCTGAGCCGCACGATCCGCCGGCGGCGCCAGTCGATCCGCCCTTGCCAGAGTGGGCTACTCCATTTCCGGAAACCGTGCGGCGCTCGTTGCGTGTTTTGGCGTGTGTGAGTGACGACGCACAATCGAAAGCCAAGCGCATCCTGAAGGCGACGTTCTATGACAGCAGTAGGCTCAAATCAGAAATCGCGGAGTTGCAGGATCGGGTCGCGGCATGGCCTGATGATCATCGTCTGTATGATCGCCTGAAACGCTTGAAAACAAGGCTCGAGATGCCGAGTCCCCCCAGAGACACTGACGTTCGGAAAGCGGCCCATCGAATCGAACGGGCAATCCGTTCAGCAGTGCTTTCAACTTGGCAAGAAAGCATCGAGGAAGCATTGATCGAGGGCCTTCACCGGTACCTCAAAACAGACGATGACGTAACCTGCCTGCTCGCCTCGCGACATCTAACGGGACTGTCAGCGGCGATGGAGTTGACGGGAGCGCAAAAAAAATTGGCATTGGATCTCTATTCGGTCCGCACCAAGCCAGCTCCGTGGTCGATGCAGGATCATCCGGCCAATACCTCGTTCATCGAGAAGATGAAGCGCCAGAGGGTGAACATGGGACCATGGCTTGAGTTTTCAGAACCGTGGGAATGGACCTCAACCGATGGCTCACGTTTCATGCTGAATTTCGAAGACGATCTTCTTGAGATTGTCCAAATGGGAACGCCATTTGGAACGTGCTTGAGCCCTGGTGATTTCAATTTTTTCTCAGTCTTTGCGAACGCGGCTGACGTGAACAAAAAAGTTCTGTTTGCCCGGGATAGTCGCGGTGTCGTATTCGGACGATGTCTGTTTGCACTGAGTGATAGTGGCGGAATCCTCGTATTTCATCCGTACTGTCACGATCAGCGTGTCGGCTTTCGCGATTGCGTTAAAGATGTGGCGGGCAAGCTCGCAGACCGGATGAACACCCTGGTGGTTCCCAATGGTAGCGTCTCCAATCTCGTCTCATCTGACTGGTACGACGATGGACCGATCGATCTTTGCGAACAATTCAGTTGCCTGGTCGAAGGTTCGGATTATCGCGCAGCTATTTCGCAAGTCGAATTGCATGCACTGCGACCCCTGACCGAAGCAGCCTTCTCTCCACTACCATTGGGCGCGCTTACCCTATCCCTCGTGCTCGAACTGCCGGAGTTCGATGAGCGTCCAGACTTGATCCTTCCCTTTCTTGGTGACATCGAGAATACAGATGGGTTTCCGATCCAGCTGCTGCGGCGCATCGTTTGCCGCCTGCACCAGGCGGGCGCAACGCAGCAGGCTCAAAAGATGATCAACCGCCGCCTCATACCGCTGGCCATCAATCTGTTTCGCCAAGACAACTGGCAGAACACGTCCATAGCGGAAACGGTCGCCGATATTGATCCGTCGGCTGCGATCAGGTTGATTCGAAAGACCCGGTCCACTGGAGTTCGGCGGGATGAAGATGAATTCCACGAACACCGAAAACGCATTCTCGCCAAGGCGTTCCGCGCGCTCGGTCGCAACCGAAAGGCGGATGCGCTTTGGCCCCCAAGCTTGGTAGACCAGTGACCCGCTCCGTGTGAATCGCCTCACGACATACATAGCCGTCCCGAGGTTGCTCTCGCAGCCCCTCCAATGTTACTATCAGAGTCGCACATTTGCCCTGTACACGCTGAATGGACGCGGGCTCGCTTTGGACGGAAACCAAACGCCATTCGCATCCCATACGAGGTTCGGCCTTGGCGCTATGCATATCAACTCGGGCGCTTGGTAAGCGCAAGCGGCTTCTCGATGACTTCTCGGTACCACCACCGGAGGATTGGGGCGATGGAGACGATCTCCGCCTGCGCGATGTGATCGAGCATGTCGTCCGCTGCGAAGTCAAGCAGTTTCATCGTCGCGAGCGCAACCGGCAATTCGAACGCGTCTTATCCCAATCGCAAATTGTTGACGCTACGGCCAGAGGTAAGGTAGACCCGGCCGTCAAAGAGAAGAAACAAAGTGTGGATACCGAGGAAGCGATCGGAAACGCGCTCCAGTCCTTTGAGGATGGCGTCTACCTCGTCATCATCGACGACGTGGAGCGCCGATCGCTGGATGAAGTCGTACACCTCAAGGACGATAGCCGCCTTACGTTCGTTCGACTGACATTTCTGGCAGGAGCCTGATCACCAAGGACACTTTCATCATGGACATCTTCGAGGCTAATCTGCATATCCGATCCCTCCGCGAACCGAAATGGCTGGACAAACGTCTCAACAAGCTCGCGCGATGGCCGGGGAAAAAGCGAACGCTCCTGCGCGGGTTGTTTACGGACCCGGAGGGCTGGGAGAACGACCGAGCATTTCGCCAGCGCCTTGACAAGGTGGTCAAGTACTTTGCTGGCTTGAGCGTCAAGACGCGGCAGGAATTGTGGCGCGGGCTATTCCCAAAACTCGGGCCCCACCTCGAGCGGGCGTGGCTTGGTGCGGGCCAAGGGCCATACGAATTCGGTTACTTGAGTTACCCGTTTCGAGCGCCCAACCGTAAGGAAACCGTCGACAAGTGCCGCGCGCAGTTCTTTCTTGCGATTTGCGAAGTACTCTATGGGCACGATCGGGACGTCGAGTGGCTCGCAATTTGGGCACCGCATCTTCCCATCTATGGTCGAGATGCACATGTGGTTGGACGGTTACTGGGCGCAGTGCTGTGCGGTGGTGGTACTGATGCGCAGGCTGTTCGATCGGTGCTTGTCGATTCAATCAATGGCGAGCATGAGGTTGGGCAGATGGGGTGGCACGTCGTGACCGCGCTGCTGAATTCTGAGGAGCGATCGGATTGGAAAGTCATCAGCAAGCTGCTCCTTGCCGCCCAGCGTCAGGAAGGTTTGCGCCAGACGATCCTGGAGACCGTCCAAGAATCCAACCCGGGCGCGTTTCGTTACATGCTGGGTGTGATCGCGGAAAACAACCTGGAGCGATTCAGCTCAACTGTGCGTGCCTTCGACGTTTGGCTGGGTATGAATTGGGCGGGAGGCAGCACCAAAGTCGTCAATTCAAGTATCAGTCGGCTCATCGAGTACTTCGACGATGAATCAGCGCGTGCTAGGGCAATCACGGAGGGCGAACCGGAGGATGCCTTTCTGGCGCTGTGGGTGGCGGCTTATGAGGACGCGGACCATGCGGTTCGATTGGCCGGATCTCTTCTGGAGGACGATTCTGTCGAGCGTCGATACGTCGCTCTGAGAACGCTGGACAACATCTCGTTGTTTCCGGAATGCGTGGACCTGGCTGCATCGCGAATCATCACGGGTGCGGAAACCGAACCGCGCATGCAAATGGCGACGATGCACTTTCTTGCGAAGATGGAGTGGGAGACCGTTTCGGACGAGATGTTCACGGCGGCTACGAGGTTGTTTGAGAGCGTCCCGGCGAAGAAGAAGAAACTCCAGCCCATCGTTTGGCCTTGGGTGCAGTACGACCATGATCGCCGATGGGTGGCGGCGGCGCTCAAGGCCATGACGTTGGGCTCACCGGAAAAAATGATTCCGTTTGCGGCGGCGCTCGGTACGGATGATTGCATTGAAATAGTAGAAAATCTCGCGGGCATTGGTACGGATTGGCGTGACGGGCGCCAAAAGAAGCACAAGCGGCGAAAGCTCACAACCGAGGCACGCGGCTTGATGCTGAAGCTTCTGAGCGACGCTCGAAAGGACGTCCACAAGTCAGCCTTTGAGGCGATGGGCAATCTGCCCGTTGAAGAGGATGAGGTCGAAGTCCTGCTGGGCGCGCTGCATCGCACGTCGGCATCGCTGCGTCTCGGCGCGATTGGTCGCCTCGCAAAGCTGTCAAACAAACGCGCGGTCGGGGTGACGGACACGCTCCTCGCCGATCGCAATGCGAAGAAGCGCGCAGCCGGTCTGGAACTGGCCAGCCAACTGATCGAAGCGAACCGCTTGAGCAACAAAGTTCGCGACGTCGTGCGCCGACACCGCGAATTGCAAAGTGAACCGGAGTTGGCCGAAACCGCCGACCGCTTGCTTGGCGGCGAAACCGAAACAGTGTTCCTCGCCGATTGCCTTGGGCTGGTTCCTCCGAAATCGCGATCGACATTGCCCACGCCCGAGTTCAAAGACGTCAGGCTCGAAACCAACGCGACATGTACCTGTTTGAAGGAATTGGGCGAACTCTTTCTGCAGCATGGCGAAACGGAAATCGAAGTCGTTCAGGAGACATCAAAGCAGCGGGTATTGCTGGCCTCTGCGGGATCGGGGTTTCCTCGAATAAACCGCGAGCGGGACACGGTGGAAGACGCCAAAGAACGCCTGCCGCTGTATGACATCTGGCTGGATTGGCTGAAGAATCGACGAAAGATCACCAAGGACGCCGACGGTTTGGAGTGGGTTCGACTCGTCGCGTGGATGAACCGAGGCCATTCATACAAATCGTACCTTCCGCATGCATTTCGCAAGAAGAATGCGTGGGATCTTAATCACGGATTCGTTTTCTTGGTCGAGTGGATGATGGCCCTCTCCAAGCCAAAGGGCGGTGCGGAACTGCTTGTTCAGTATGTCGAAGATGTACTCGCCAAGAAGTCCTTTACGAAAGAAGAAAAGAAAGATAACGGGGGCAACACATGGCACGGCGTGCGACACCGGGCGGCATTCCGTATTGACATGGTGCGAACGTATCTGCATCAACAGCCGTCTGATATTTCCGAAGAATGCATTCGAAGGTATTGCTTGCTGTCGATGGTTGCGCTCGAGCGGTCGCACGATGGCTGCGAACGGGGGCCGTTGATCGAGCACTTCGTGAAGGCCTACGACGCACAATTGCTCAATGAGTTCGATTTGATTTGGCTGCTGCTTCACCCGCGCGAACAGGAGACCTATTTGGGGAAACAGAATACGTTCGGACCGTTCCAAGAGTTGTCGGGCCTGCGCGAACCGAAAGGACTCGAGGGGCGCCCCAAGTTAATCCAAGCGGTGCATAAGGTTCGCGAAAGAATCATCGAAATTGAATTAACGCGCGGCGAGCGCATGACGCCTGCGAGTGTTCCAGCCAAAGAACTGCGGTATTCGGGCGGTGCGGGGGTACTTTTCAAACTTGCCGGTGCTCTGGGGCGCGACAAGATCGTTCGCCAACACGAGTGGGGCGACCCCACACGCGCGTTTTCGTTCAGCCATCTCATTGCGGTCACCGCACCGGGCGACGAAGATTCGTTTGAACGATTCAAAGCACTCTTCGACGCCAGCGGCATGAAGCCGAAACGCCTGATTGAAATTGCCATGTTCGCGCCGCAATGGGCTGCCCATACAGAATTCACCCTTGAATCAAAGGGGCTGGAAGACGCCGTGTGGTGGGTTCACGCCCACACCAAAGACAACGCAGTCTGGCGGGATGCGGAGTTTCGCGACCTATGGGCCTCACGAATCAGCGAACGAACCGAACTTGAAGCAAACGATTTGGAGGAAGGCGCCGTCGATGTCGCTTGGTTCAAGCGCGTCGTGGATGTCATTGGCGTTGATGGATGGGACGACCTTCTAAAACCGGCCAAGTACGCCTCCAGCAGTGGCGGCCACAAACGCGCGGAGCTTTTTGCAACGGCGATGCTCGATCGCGTTACGACAGCCGATTTAACGCAGCGGATCGACGACAAACGTCATCAGGACTCGGTGCGCGCGCTAGGCTTGGTTCCTTTGCCAACACGCAAGACCGACGCCAAGTCCGAAACGCTGCATCGATACAAACGACTCCAAGAGTTCAAACGCAAGAGTCGCAAGTTCGGCAGCCAACGACAAGCAAGCGAAGGCCGAGCAGTCGAAATCGGCATGCAGAATCTCGCCCGCACTGCCGGATATCGTGATCCGCGGCGCCTGCAATGGGCGATGGAATCGGAGGCCGTCGCCGATCTCGCACGTGGTCCGGTGGAAGTTTCGGTTGACGAAACGACCGTGTCGTTGGCGATCACGCCAGCCGGTGATCCACAGCTCACTGTTGTCAAGAAAGGGCGAACTCTCAAGAGCGTTCCGGCCAAGTTGCGCAAGCACGAACCGATCGCCGAGATGCGTTCGCGCGTGACGGAGTTGCGTCGTCAGCGCTCACGGATGCGCTTATCGCTTGAGCAATCAATGTGTCGCGGCGACGCGTTTTCACTCGCGGAGTTGCAGGAGTTCTTCGCGCATCCAATGTTGCGTCCAATGGTCGAGCGGCTGATCTTTGTTGGCAGCGGTGAACTGATCGGATACCCACAGGAAAAAGGACGAGTCCTACGGAATCATCGCGGTGATGTCGAACCGATTGGAAAAAAGGATACGCTGCGGATCGCGCATTCGATTGATTTGTTGGATCGCGGAGAATGGAGCGCGTGGCAGCGCGATTGTTTTTCGGCGGAGCGCGTTCAACCTTTCAAGCAGATTTTCCGCGAAACCTATCCCAAGACAGCAAACGAATTGGACAAGTGCGATTTCACGCGCCGATACGCCGGCCATCAGGTGAACCCGCGCCAGGCACTGGCGTTACTAAAACAACGGCAATGGGTCTTCACACCGGAGGAAGGCGTGCGCAAAACGTTTCACGACGAAAGACTCATCGCTCAGGTTTGGTTTCAGCAGGCGTTCTGCACGCCGGCTGAGATCGAGGATTTGACGCTTGAAGGCGTTGTTTTCTTGCGGCGATGCACGGTCAAACATGAGTCCGTCGCGATTACAGATTTGCCCGATCGACTCTTCAGCGAGGCGATGCGCGATTTGGATTTGGTGGTCAGCGTGGCCCACGCGGGCGGTGTCGATCCGGAAGCGTCGGCTTCGACGGTGGAAATGCGCGCCACGTTGGTGAGGGAAACCTGCCAGTTGCTCCGCCTGTCCAACGTCCGAATCGATGGCCATCATGTGAAGATTGACGGGAAGCGTGGCAGTTACAGCGTTCACCTGGGCAGCGCGACAACGAACGTGTTGCCGGGACGGATTCTGATCATCGTCGCCGTCCACAGTCAATACCGAGGCAGGTTGTTCTTGCCATTCGCAGATGATGATCCTAAGACCGCCGAAGTTCTTTCAAAAACGTTGCTTCTGGCGCGCGACGATGAAATCAAGGACCCTTCGATCCTCGAGCAGATTGGCCACTAGCAGCCTGCCAGCGCGTACCACGGATATCGGAAGCGGGCCGTCGATTGTTCGCAGCATCAAGGCGCCATCGCAAAGTGCAAAACGATGCGGACCGCCTGCGAAAATACTTGGCGAGATTTGAATTGGCAATCTCTGACCGATCGGCCAGTGGTATCAGGGCTGAGAAGCCAAACACCTATTTGTCCGTGATCAGGTAAGCACGAATCACGTCAATGAACGGGCTCGGGATTTTCACATGATGCCTGCCGGAGGTTTATGAGGATTTCGCAATCCAACCGCGCCATCGCCGAGTCTGCATCGGTCTCGTCATTGCCGATCGTAAACTGGTAGATTCCCACATCGGGAATCTGTCCCACAAGCGCCAGTCCGAGGTCGGCCACGTCTGTTTGCATTTGTCGAATTGTGCCCTCCGCCTCAGTGTGTGAGACACCCATATCAAACATCAGCACGATCTGATCGTTGGGCACCTCACGCGTGTATTCCGAGTTGCCATGGTTGACGCCTCTGAGCGCGACAAGACGTTCCGCGACAGGGTCGATGACGAAGATGTCGTTGTCACCACCAGAAAGATCCAGTCCGCCGCCAGAGAGATCGTTGACATTTGCGCTGTTAGCGCCGTTGTCAATGACTCCGTCTCCGTTCTGCGGCGTCGGATTTGAGCAGCTCATCGCGAAGATGAGGAAGACGACCACCGGCAAGAGAAGAAAGTTCGCCGATCGTTTTGCGAGGATTACGCCATCAATCAGTTTGTGGGTTGCGTGTGTCGGCTTGGTGATTCGGAATGAAGCGGCAAGGTTTCGACTCGCCCGCTCAAGCTTCGCTGCCATGAACTCGACGAAGGCCATGAGATCCAGACCCCATTTGGATACGCCCAGCGTACCGCCGTGGGTTCCCAAACTCAAGAGAGAACCGTCCAGCTTTTCGCGGAATAGGATCGTGCCGGTGCGCCAGTATCAGTTGACCGACTCCAAGGTCACGTTGGTTTGCTTCTGGTTGTGCCCCTGATGAAAGACGAGTTCGTAACGAAGTTCTTTCTTTTCGCCTGCCTCGACTTGCGCGGTTAGCTGCGGACTGCGATAGTCGTTCAACGATGGCTCGAGGTTGCTGCGGAAGACCACATGGCCGTCGAAGCTCCGGCGGATCTGCAAATCGATCGGTTTGTCGCGGTAATTGCGAATGCGCTCAACCCACGCTTGATGCTCGTCCCACCCCACCACTGCATCGTTGATCTTGATCCGATGCCCCTTGCCGGGGGCGTAATACACGCTGGCGCCGTGTCGCCGAAACCAGAACGCGTTGCGCCAGGATCGGATAGACACCCACTCGTGGATCACTTCCGGATCGCGGCCCAGGTTGAGTTCGATCTCCTGACCGATGGGAACATATTTGATTTGCTGTTCGATCGAGAACGACAAGCCGTCGCGCCCGTTGTCGCGGTACAGCCGGACAACACCGTCCGGAAGCGGAGTCGAGCCAAGCCTGGAGACGGTGTCGTTGCGGAGAAGAAACATGCGCACCAACTGCTCGCCGTACTCCTGCGGTCGATAGCGGTACTGAATGCGGAATGGAACGTTGTGGCCCTGGAATAGCCGCATCCGTTTGGACCAGCCGTTCTTCATCGTCTCGGTGCCTTCCACAGAGAAGATGAAGTACTCAGACAAGCCCTCCTTGACGATTTTCTTTGGTTGTCTTGCTGCGTTCTCCGCCATGGCAAAATCAGCCCGTAATTTGCTAAGCAGTTCATTCTTTGCATCAGCCTTGAAAGCCCCCGCCTTCCTGCGTGATCGTTCATAGTCCTTCGCCTCATCGCGGCTAACGAGCCCTCGCTGCGCAAGTTCTCGCACCTTCTCCACAAGGTTGATCGTGCCCACGACCATGCGAACCTGCGCGTCGGCATAATCCTCACCGGAGTTGTTCGTAATTCGTACAAAACCATCGAAAGACATGAGCTCCTCGGCTGGATCGCTGATGCAGACGTAATCAGCCGACCAAGATATCCCACTGGTGAAGTAGGTCACCTCAAGTTCCGCGTCTCCATCCATCTCACTACGCACAGCCCAATAGAGCATTTGCGGTTTGTCGTGTGGAAACGTGGTGTCTAGTAACTCCAGTTCACCAGCATGCGTCTTGAATCGCAGGTCGACGCTCGACGGATCGATGAGCGTGTTGGCCCACGAAAACTGCAGCGGATTGACGCCTTTCTTGAACGTGACGGTTCGCGTTTCCCGAACCAGCGTCAGATCTTCACTGTTGTAGATCGTGAGTTGCACCGTATCGCGCGGTGGAATCGTGGAAAGATCCACGTTCTTTGCGGCGGTAGGCATCGTAGCCAGAAGCGCCAACGTCAGAGTCAAAATCCCATTCAGCTTCATAGTATTAACCCTCGGAAAGTCCGGTCCTCGTCGTCTCGTTTACCACTCGTTTTTGATACGGAGGTGTATGGTATGCGTCTGTTTGACGGCTTTATCGTCTTTCCCACGTAGTGGTAGCGACACATGGAAAACGGCTTGATCGGCAGTGCTCTTCTTTTCGTCGAGTTTGTCGGTCAACGTGCTGTCAGCTACCAATTCCCATTCCACGTCGCGCTGGTTGTTGACTCCAATCTCGCTTCGCAACGCCCGCATCGATTCGGCGAGATCCAGGATGACCGGCTGATCCTTGAAGTTCTCGATCTCGTATTTGATGACCACGTCGTAGTCGTAGAGGTTGCCAAGCACGCGCTTTTGATCGCGGCGGTCGATCGTTCGCTTGACCACGATGTCCTTGGCGACGCCAAGGTAGAGCTTCAACTCGTCGTCGCGGGGTGTGAACGGCGCCCAGTCCTCACCGAGAAACGCGATGCTACCCCTGCCGTCGTCCTGAAAAATCCTGGCTTTCGAACATCAGCGGGAACGAGCCGAGCCCGTTCGCCCGATCGTTCTTCAACACATAGTGCATCGGAATCCGCAACTGGCGCTTGCCCTGGTCGATGTAACCGTAGTCCGAGAGATTGGCTGTGTAGACCTTCCGGATGGGCACGTCCTGAAACTTGGCGAAGAGAAGCTGTTTGGTCTCGTTGATACCGATGGGCCGCTCGAATCGTTCACCGAAGCCCGCCCACATACCCACCACGCCAAACGCTTCGTTTGCCTCATTGTGCAGTTGCACATACTGCCACAGGGTGAGCATTTTCTCGTCCGGGGAAGCTATGGCGCGGTACGCAAACGACTTGTTGAGCCGCCCGATGATGTAGCTGATGCGGACCCGCGCGGAACCGGCTACGGGT
>JAADIU010000187.1:777-2465 GCA_013151185.1 Planctomycetota bacterium | reverse complement strand
GTCAGGCATCGAAACTGAATGCTGTCCTTGTCGATGCTCGTGTTGGCCCAGGCAAAGACGACGTCGTTGACACCCTGCGCCAACGGAACCACGCGTTCCTCTTCGACCAACGTGACATTCGGGTTGTCCAGTTGAATCTCCACCCTCTCGCGCGGTGGAAGCGTGATGAGTTTTATCGCAGCGATGCTCGGCTGTGCGGCGAATAAACAACCAGACACCAGCAACGCGAGGGCACGCAGGACTATTCTTTCGCTCATCTTCACATCTCCTCAGGCTGCTCGGTTGCGTTAACCACAAGGACTCCCGGTCCGGTAAACGATCCGCGTTCGGGAACGGATCTGATACGGGCTTTGACGCACGGACCGATCGACGGTTTCCAACTTGTTCAGAAAATTTCCGGACGGCACTGAATCGGTATCTAAGGAAGGCGATGCACCAATGGGGTGATGGCTGCTACAATGCGGTCGCCGGCCAACCAGGTCCGCGTAACGTTTTTGCTTTCAGGATTCTCTTCGACACGGAAAGCTCTTCGTCCCAGGGGACCGTGCGGTTCCTTGCTTGGACGCCATCGCAGAATATCTTGCCACCGAATTCAGGAGGAATGTCATGCGCTCGTTCGCCATCGTTCTCGTTTTTCTAGCGGTGCCCGGCCTATCCCGCGCCGAAAACGATCGCGTCCTCGATACCGTGGCTGCCAACCGGTTTGCGGAACTTGCGCTAAACTGCCTTCATCAGGAGTATCCCAACAAGATCTCCCACGTCATGAACTCAGCGGAGGATGCAAAGCCGCCCCATATGTTGACACCGGTGTTCTTCGGTTGTTTCGACTGGCATTCGTCCGTGCACGGACACTGGTTGCTCGTCCGGCTTTGTCGCCTGTACCCGCAGGCGCCTTTCGTAGAACAGGCCCGGGCCGCACTCGCCAAGAGCTTCACTGTCGAGAAGTTGGCTGCAGAACTGGCCTACCTGCAAGCTGATGGTCGTTCGACGTTTGAGCGCCCATATGGGTTGGCTTGGTTGTTGCAGCTTTCAGCGGAACTGCACGAATGGAACGATCCGCAGGCCCAGCGATGGGCGAACCTCTTTGAGCCACTGGAGCGGGAGGCTGCTTCCCGTTTCAAGTCATGGCTATCGAAGCTGTCGCATCCGGTCCGCACAGGCGAACACAGTCAGACCGCATTCGCGCTGGGCTTGGTTTTGGATTGGGCGCGTTCTAGGCAGAACGTGAAGATGGCTGAACTCGTTACACAGCGGGCGCGCGACTACTACCTCAAGGACCGATCAGCCAACCTTGCCTTCGAACCCGACGGTCAGGCCTTCTTGTCGCCCATTCTCGCCGAAGCCGACGTGATGCGGCGCGTTCTCAACCCCGCGGAGTACGCCGTATGGCTCGACGCCTTCCTGCCGGAATTGAAAAAGGAGCGTATGAAGCGATGGCTACAGCCAGCGATCGTCACCGACAAACAGGACGGTCACTTGGTGCATCTGGACGGCCTCAATCTGTCGCGGGCATGGATGTTGGAGGGAATGGCCAAAGGCTTACCACCAGAAGATCCGCGCACAGCGCGTTTGCAGAAGGCGGCGCTCGAACATCGACACGCCGGTCTCGCGGCGATCAGCGGTGAACACTACGAAGGCGGACATTGGTTGGGGAGCTTTGCAGTGTACCTGGCGACAAATCGCGGACG
>JAADIU010000187.1:0-753 GCA_013151185.1 Planctomycetota bacterium | reverse complement strand
GACCGCGCCTGTCACATCGCGCGAACAGGCGGCCCCCCACGGCGAAGTGTGTTTCGCAGATGGTCAGAAGTGGCGAATCTTTCAACCAACAAGTCGCAGGCCGCTTCCGGTTCGCTTGACTCTCCGCATGTGAACAGGTCAATGGCCGCGTATTCGTACTCGGGCCATGTGTGGATCGACAAGTGCGACTCAGCCAGTAAGGCAACAGCGGTGACGCCCTGTGGTTCAAAATGATGAACGGCAATTTGAAGCAGTTCGCAGCGCGCCTGGGCAGCCGCATCGCGAACGGCTCGCTCAACAAAACTTGGATCGTTGAGCAATGTCGGCGGGCACCCGTATAGTTCGAGCATCGTTTGTGTCCCATGCGGTATAGAAAACCGCGATGGGTTCACGGAAGCTACGGTAGTCGAAGCGGCGTCTGTGCGATCATGCGACATGACAGGTCTCGTTAGAAGCTATCCCAGAACCTCCGCCGTGTATTGTTCGTATGCATGATGAAACTCACGGACGAACAACTTGATTGGCTCACGGAACGGATTCCTGATCACGCACTCAGCCCGAAAGGTGGCCGCCCACCGGCTGACAAGCGGAAGGTGATGCAAGGCATCTTTTGGATTCTCGACAACGACGCAAAGTGGAAAGACCTAGCACGCGAGTTTGGTACAAAGAGTACGGTGCATCGTTGGTTCCAAACGTGGACACGGACTGGCATCTTTGAACAAATCATGCGCGATGCGGGTCGCTGTGTTGAGG
>JAADIU010000296.1 GCA_013151185.1 Planctomycetota bacterium | reverse complement strand
CACAGGGCGACGCGCACGACGACGATCAACCGGTGCTGGCTGGGATCGGGGTCTTTGCGCAGCGGGACGACGTCCGGTGTGTGGTTCTCGATTTGAACGGTAATCGCGTCCACCGTTGTTTGCTTTCCAATCCAGATAGTCCTGGTGCGTCGCGTTCTTTCCGCCGACGCGCTCTCGCCACGAGCGAAAAGCTTCGTACTCATTCACAGCCCCGCTCGATCCGCCTCGACTGCCGTGCGAATGCGTTGTCGTGATCGAGCAGCCGTCAACGGGACATCGGAATTCGTCGTCGGCCAGGGTCATCGCGGGCAAGGCCAACGGTAAGAGCATCGCCATCAACATCGTCATCTTCGTTCGTGAAAAAGGTCGTGAGTGCATGTCGGTTCTCCTGATATTTTTTGTGGGCAAATGTTTAAGACGAAATCTTCGGTCATTCCGCGCGATCGGGCAATTTATTCGGTGCGTCCGGGACGCACCCTACCATGCTTAGACAGCGGCTGACGCCGCAATGTTGAGCGATGGATTTTCGACGCCGATGTGCACGAACACATCGTCGTATTGCTTCTTGAGGTAACCCTCTGAATTTCCGCCGGCGAGGTGCGACCACGGGAAGACTTCGTCTGCGCCCCGTTCACGGTGGGCGTACCAATCGGGATCGATGGATTCCGCCTCAAACGCGTTGTCCCAAATGCGATGGTCGAAGCATTCATCCCACCCGTCAAAGCGCGCCCCGTTTCGCCAGGCGTGTTCGATGACGCGGCTTAGCTTTCGGTCACCGCGCGAAAACACGGCTTCGAGAACCGATCGCTCGACATTGTGCAATTTGATCCGCACGGCTGACTTCTTCGAGCGTTCGAGAAAACGCAAACGTCGCCGCGTTTCGTGGAAGTACTCCGCCTCTGGTTGGGCTGCCCACTGAAAGGGTGTGTGCGGTTTGGGGACAAGCCAACCAACCGCAGCACTGACAGCGGCTGGATGACCCGCGACCGGAATGCGGGCCCGCGAAACTTCGCGGCTTATATCCATGATGCCATCGATGTCTTCGGGCCGTTCACCCGGGAATCCCGCCATAAAATAAAGCTTCACGCTTTTCCAACCGGCTTCGTATGCCTGCGTGACGCCGTCGATGAGATTGCCATCGGTGACGACCTTGCGAATTGCGGCGCGCATGTCATCGCGGGCCGCTTCGACGGCGATGGTCAGACCGGCTTTTCGCACCGAACCAACCATCCACGGGATGTTGGCGAGCATTTTGTCCACGCGCATTGAAGGCACGGAAATGCTTACGCGCCGCTCGGAGAACTGCTCGTCGATTCGCTTGGCCAGTTCCGGCAGATACGGATAGTCAGCCGTCGAAAGTGAAAGCAGACCAATCTCGTCGTGCCCGGTCGCGCGATAGGACGCCTCGGCGATTGCGAGAATCTCATCCACCGTGCGTCGACCGATGGGCCGCTTCGTATAACCCGCATGACAAAACCGGCAGCGCTGCGGGCATCCGCGCATGATCTCGATGGAGATGCGGTCGTGAACAACCCGAACATGCGGCACCAATGGTTTCAGCGGAAACGGCGCGTTCCCAAAATCGGGTGTTTGACATCGAACGATCCGTTCGGGCATGCCTGACTCGCGTGCCGTGATCGAACGAACGGTGTCGTCCGTGTTGTACGCAACATCGTAAAGCGAGGGTGCATACGCCCAGGGAAATCGCTTGGCCAACAGGCGGATCATTTCGCGACGGAGGACACCGCTGTCTTTGTACTCGGCATAGGCTTCGAGAATCGACGCCATCGACTCCTCACCGTCACCGATGACGATGATGTCGAGGAAGTCGGCCATCGGTTCGGGATTGTCGGCCTGCGGACCACCCGCAATCACGAGCGGATGGCTGTCGTCGCGGTCGGCTGACCGCAGTGGTATCCCCGCGAGATCGAGCAAGGTCAGAACGTTTGAAAAACCCATTTCGTATTGAAGGGAGATCGCCAGAATATCGACTTCGCGAACAGGTCGGCGGGTATCCCATGTGAAAAGCGGAATGTTCTTTTTCCGCATGACGGCTTCTGCATCGCCCCACGGGCAGTACACCCGCTCTGCCGTCACGCCTTCGGTGTGGTTGCAAAGCCAGTAAATAATTTGGCAACCGAGATGGCTCATCCCGATTGTGTAGGCGTCAGGAAACGCGACGGCTACCCGCACGCGCGCCGATTCCCAATCCCCCGGTTTGGGAAGCTGGTTGATTTCTCCCCCCACATACTGGCCCGGTGTGGTCACAAAGGGCAACAGTTGGTCGCTGACCATGTCTCGCAAATTGCCCATTTTCAATCCCCGGTGGCTGGTGGCTGTCAGAAACGGATCAGGGAACCATTATAACCCGTGGTGGTGCTACGACCAGAATGATCCTGTAGGCGGCTTGTGGGCCAAATTGTGCGGTCAAACTGTGGCCGACGGATCGTTGCTGCTTGTTCGGTTTCCGCTTGCGGCGAAGTCTTAAATGGTTCAAGTTTTCGTTGCGACCGCACCGTGCGCCGGTTATGCTTTCTGTGGTGGGAGTATCGTAGATGAACATGCTGGAGGGGACAACACGCGGCGCTGTTGTGGTGCGACACGCGAGGAAGCTGCGCACCGCAGGGTTCACCCTGGTCGAGTTGCTGGTCGTGATCTCGATCGTGGTGTTGCTGGTGGGTGTGCTCCTGCCGACGCTACACCGCGCCGTGCGTGCGGCAAAATCAACCGTCTGCATGGCCAACCTCAAAGACCTCAATCGCAGCATCGACATGTACCGTACGGACAACCGCGGCTGGTTGCCGACGTTCCCCGAAGACTCTGCGTTTCGCTCGAACTCCGCGTGGTCGGTCGCTCTGTTCAAGGACAATCCGGGTGGCAGAAATGTGCTCATCTGTCCCGAAGATCCGTGGGCGGAAATCCTGAGGACCAGTTTCACTTACGGTGGAGCCAGTGAGGACTTGGGATCAAGTTATGGCCTAAACGATTTTATCGTCTCCAGTCCGGGTTCGTTCCTGGCCAACCTCTCCCGCACTTCGCCCAAACGTCCCGACGACACGATCCTCGTGGCTGACATGGGGCCGGATGACATCCAGATTGATCTCGACGAAGGCTCACCTTCTGCGGCACCGTCTCGCAACTTTGGTCGGTTGAGCATCGACGACGGATTTCAATTTGGCGAGCCACCCTCTGCCACGGTGAGCCCCTGGCTTTCGGGAAGGCATTCGGGGAAAATCAACGTGCTTTCGATGATGGGAAATGTCAAACGCGTCAACGTGAAACCTGTCTTGAGTCGCGACATCGACCCATACTACGCTGCCTGCGCCGCGCAAGATTGCACGATCTGCCTTGACCTTGAGTTGCCGCACTACTCATTCTACGAGTCAAGCGCATTCTGGTGGACGGGCCCCGTCCCCGTTCGATAGTCCCCGTGAACGAACCACAAGGCGGCAGCGCACAAATGCGGCGATGCATACGCAATGGTCAGACCCCTTCGCAATCGCAGTCCCATGTCAACGACGGCGCGTCTGCTCGCATTCGCCGTTTGCAGCACAGCCCTCGTCGTCCTTTTGGTTCGCGTCGGTAACCGCGAAGACGCCCCCGAAGAGCCCGCACGTTCGATGCGCTCCAAAGAAGTGGTATGGGTATGCCAAGAGAATGACGAGCACCGGTTCAAGGCCCGGTTCCGATATGAATCGCTGCCCTGCTCCGCCTGTGCGGGGCGGTGTCTCATTCAACTTGACTATGTATGCCCCGAGCACGGTCACCCGTTCGCGGTGTTTGCGAAGTTTGCCAGAATTGGCGAGCAAGCTACCAAGTTGGAATCCAGCCCTCCACCGGTCATCAGTGAATACCGGTACATCGACTCGCAGGAGTGGATGAAGTCGGAGGGTACCGTCTCATGCAGGCTCCCCGGATGCACGACCCCCGCGCGGCGAACACCCACTGCATGGTCTGCAACGAATGCGGTGCCCTCTTCTCCCGATGGATGACAATCCTCCTGTGACTGATATGACAGCTCCAAAGAACTACCCCGCCCCATGTCTTCTCTGATCGATGTCCTCTGCGATTGAACGCCGCGACCCCAAACCACGTCGACGGTTTTCACATTCGACACCCGAATTGCTAACGACTCACCGCTATTGAGCCGATGGGCATAGGCGTATGCGAAGGTGCCGGGGCCGGGACTTCGGCGACAATATCGAAATTCTCAAGGGAGAAAGGGATCCGATGGACGTTCGGCTGATTAACCCATTCGTGATGAGTGTGAAACGCGTTTTCGAGACGATGGTTCATGTGAAAATGACCGTCGGTAAACCGTATATAAAACCTGAAAACGGGAACTCCGCCGATGTCTCGGGCATCATCGGGTTCTCGGGAGACTTAGCCGGCTGCGTTGTGATCAGCTTTTCCCACGACGTGGCATGCAAAGCTGCCTCTCAATTCGCCGGAATTGAGATTGACGAGAAGCACCCCGACTTTGCGGACGCAATCGGCGAACTGGCCAATATGGTGGCTGGCAACGCAAAGAAAGAATTCACCGATGTCAACATCCGCATTTCGCTGCCGAGCGTCATCATCGGAAACAGCTTCACGGTCAGCGGTTCCAAATCCGCACCCCGAATTGTAATCCCATGCCAGTGCGAATTGGGCGAACTGTTCGTCGAAGTCGCAATGGAACCCAGTGGATCGTCAGAGACAAATTCGACCCAAGCAAACCAAGCAGTCGGAGTCTAGTGTTATGAAAGTTTTGCTCGTTGACGATTCGCGCACCATTCGCAACATCCAGAAAACCGTGCTCGCCCAGATCGGCCACACCGATATTCTCGAAGCGGGCGACGGTATCGAAGCGCTGAAGGTTCTGGAAACCCAGACGCCCGACCTGATGCTCGTCGATTGGAACATGCCCAACATGGATGGCATCACGCTGATCCGCAAGGTTCGCGAGACCAACAAGAAAACGCCCATCATCATGTGTACGACCGAAGCGCAGAAAGAACGCGTCATCGAAGCCATCAAAGCCGGCGTGAACAACTATGTGGTCAAACCGTTCAACGTCGAATCGCTGGCTGAAAAAATCGACCAGACGATGTCGAAGCTTCAACCCTCGGGCTGACCGCTGCACCCGCCCGTATCGATCAACGGCACAAAACGACACGCCAGCAAAGACTGCTCAACGCGCACGCCCTTGCGCATGCGGATCCGCAGCATCATCTGCGTCTTGCCCCGGCCCACCGGAATGATCATCAATCCGTTCTCGGCAAGCTGCGATACAAGCTGCTCAGGAATGCTCTCGCTGCCTGCGGTCACCAGAATTCGATCGAAGGGCGCTGCGTCGCGACAAGCCACCACTCCGTCACCCGACCGAAATACAACATGGCGACACAACCCGAGGCGTTCGAGTCGCTGCGCTGCGAGTCTGGAGAGGGCCGCGTCCAATTCAACCGTATACACATCGCCCGATAGCTGTGCGAGAATCGCAGTCTGGTAACCGGTTCCGGTCCCAACCTCCAATACGCGGTGCCCGCTCTCGACCTGCAATTTGTGCGACATGTACGCAACGATGAACGGTTGGGAAATCGTCTGTCCGGGACCAACAGGCAGCGCTTTGTCGTCGTACGCCTGTCCGCGATGCTTGTCGGGCACAAACAATTCTCGAGGAACCGATTGCATCGCGCGGAGGACGGCTTCATCGCGGATGCCCCGCGCGATGATCTGCGTTTGAATCATCTGCGCACGCAACGTCTCCGAGTTCTCCGACCGCTCTACCATCATCCAGCCCTGCCCGCGTCCATTTCGATTTCGATTTCGATTTCAAATCCCCTTGCGAGCGGCGCGTTACGCTACATAATCGGGGCCTTAATGAAGGTGACGCCTTCGGACAGACGACCCGAAATGGAATTGAAACGTGCCCAACAAAACGAAAAATCCGGTGATCACACTGACCACCGACTTCGGACTCCAAGATCATTATGTCGCCTGCATGAAGGGTGTCATTCTCCAAATCGCGCCCGACGCGAGAATTCTCGACGTCACCCACGAAATCGAGCCGCACAACATTCTTGGCGGCGCATTCGTTCTCGGGCAACTGCTCGATTGGTTTCCACCCGACACCATCCACATCGTCGTGGTTGATCCGGGGGTTGGAACGTCGCGGCGGGTGATCGCGGCACGCTACGACGGTCAAACTATCATCGCCCCGGATAACGGAATTGTCAGCTTCGCCCACCAAACCCATCAAGTGGAAGCCGCCTGCACGGTAACCAATCCACGGGTGCGATTGAGCACCGTCTCCAACACGTTTCATGGGCGCGACGTCATGGCTCCCGCAGCGGCACACTTGGCGATGGGTTTGGCGCTCGTTGACCTCGGCCAACTCACAGATCACCTCGAAATTCTCGCGGTGGCCCGTCCCAAACCTGTCGGGGTGCGTGCGCTCGAAGGCGAAATTGTCCACATCGATCGATTCGGGAATCTGCTCAGCAACATCGGTCGTCAAGACGTAGCCGGCGTTTCCACAGGTGGTCGCCAGGTGGCGGTGGCGGTCGATGGCGTAGACCTGGGCCCCCTGCAACAGACATACGCCGACGCTACTGCGGGCGACGCGCTGGCGTTAATGGGTGGAAGCGGTTTCCTGGAAATCGCCGTCCGACTCGGCAGCGCGAGGGAGAAGCTAAGTGCCGCGGTCGGTGCGAAGGTGATCGTCAGGGAAAACTGACGCTGCGTTGGTCGCGAAGCCGTAGGGTGTGGCTTGCCGCACCGTCTTGCATTTTCATTCGGTGCGGCAAGCCACACCCTACCGCTGCGCCGATCAGCCATGTCTCAGAATTCAATTGCGTTGGACCGTTGGAAAGGAACTTCAAATATGCAGAATGCGATCGCAACACGCATCAACCTAGCCGCTTTGCTTTTGCTGATGTCGTCACCACTGCGAGCGGAATCCCCCGGCGACGCTCCGATCACGGGCGCCAAAGAAAAACCGCCGATCGTCTTGACCGATCGGGCGCGTCAAATCCACGAACGCGGTATTTTGATCGACGGCCATAATGATTTGCCGTGGCAGATGCGTGCGCTCGCCGAAGGTTCCTTTGACAACATGGACATTTCGGTCCATCAAGAGAAACTCCACACGGATATTCCGCGCCTGAAAAAGGGTGGGTTGGATGCACAATTCTGGGTTGTGTACGTCCCTGCCGACACACCGCAGGACGGGTCGGCAAAGAAACAAGCCCTCGAACAGTTCGATCTCGTCGAGCGCATGATCAAGCGATACCCGGAAACATTCGAGCGAGCCTTATCCGCCGACGACATCGTTCGCATCCACGGCAAAGGCAAAATCGCCTCGATGGTGGGCGTGGAAGGCGGGCACATGATCGAGAATTCGCTCGACAACCTGCGCCATTTCTACAAGCTGGGGGCGCGGTACATGGGCCTGACCCATTCCGATTCGATCGACT
>JAADIU010000078.1 GCA_013151185.1 Planctomycetota bacterium | reverse complement strand
TACGATGCTCTTGAGCGTTCCATACGCGGTGTCGGGAGGTGTGCTGGTTGATCATCCGGACGTGGTCGATGCGCTGTGGACGCGTGCGATTGGTATCGGGCGAAGAATCGATGCCAACGTGATCGAGATGCGCAGCGAGACGGAGCAGATTAACGGCATTGATCCCGTCGAAGGATACGCAGCATTTCGCAAGGAACTGCCCGCGAAGGCTTCGGACGTGTTGGGATGGTTGCCGAGGAAAGCGCGGGCGGCAGCTCGCAATGCGCGAACCAAGCACGGACTGCAAGTCGAGTTCGATCAAAGCCGCCTTCGCGATGTCTGGCGACTCTACTGTCGAAACATGCGTCGCCTGGGTTCGATCAACTATCCGTTTCGATTCTTTACGCAGTTGGTTGGAGCCTTCGGTGATGACGCATTTGTGCAGGTTGTATTGAAGGAATCCCGTGTGGTTGGCGGGTTGGTTAGTTTTCGGTTCGGCCCAACGTTCCTGCCATACTTCGTGGGTTGCGATGAGCGCTTCAACCGCTGCAACACCAACCACTTTGTTTATCTGACGGCGATGGAGCGAGCGGTTGAAGTCGGTTGCTCGGTCTTTGATTTTGGTCGAACGCGAATCGCCAACGAAGGCCCGTACAATTTCAAACGCTTCTTCGGATTCGAGCCTGCCCCGCTCGGGTATCAACGCTATGTGTTTGCCAACAAGACGCAGGCCAACCTGTCGCCTTCCAATGCAAAGTTTTCGCTGGCTCGGAAAATCTGGCCACACTTGCCGTTGACTTTCACCACGGTGGCGGGTGGGTTGCTGTCGAAACATTTGCCTGGGTGAACGCAGACGGAAGCACGATCGCATGAACATCCTGTACATCTGCCACCGACTTCCGTATCCGCCGAACAAAGGCTGCAAAATCCGTGCATTTCGTACGATTGAACACCTCGCAAGACATCACGATGTGAGCTGTGCGTGTTTCGTCGATGACCCTGCCGACATGCAGTACGTTCCTGCATTGAGGGAATTCTGCCGCGAAGTGATCGCCATTCCGCTCAATCGAAAGCGTGCTTTGGTCCGGGGGATGATGGATCTCGCCATCGATGAAACCATGACGGGCGGATTCTACCGCTCAAACGCGATGGCCGACGCCCTGCGAAACATTTCAACGCGAATCGAATTCGACGCGCTGGTCGTGTTTTCGTCGGGCATGGGACAGTACGCCGAGTGCGTCGAAGCACCCACGCGGATCATTGATCTTTGCGACCTCGACAGTGCCAAGTGGGCATCGATGGCACAGCAAAGTTTGCCACCGCGATCGTGGCTGTTTGAGGCAGAAGCCCACCGACTCGCCCAAACCGAACGTGATCTTTACGAACAATTCGACGCAACGATTCTGATCAGTGCGCAAGAGGCGAACGATTGGACGGGCGACCGGGCCAAGCTCCACATCATGGGCAACGGTGTCCGGTGTCCGCACAAAACGGACGACCGCCCGAGTGATTCAAAAATTATCGGCTTCGTGGGCGACATGCGGTACATGCCCAATGTCGATGCGGTCTGCTGGTTTGCGACAGAGATTTTCCCGCTGATCCGTGAGCATGATCCCGATGCGAAGTTTCACATCATAGGCCGATCACCCACGCGCCGAGTACGTCAACTCGCAAGGCAGGCGGCTATTCATGTGACGGGTGAGGTGGACGACGTGTGGACGCATCTGCGTCGATGTCAAATCGCGGTTGCACCACTACGAATCGCCAGGGGTGTCCAGAACAAGGTGCTCGAATCGATGGCTGCGGGGGTTCCCGTCGTCGCGACCAGCCCGGTTGCGGCTGCTTTGCAGGCAACTTCTGGCGAGCATCTGTTGGTTGCGGATGATGTCGCCGGTTTTGTTGCCCGCGTTGTCGAACTCTTGCGCGACCCATCTCGATGTACGGCGCTTGGGTCGCAGGCCCGTCGGTGGGTTGCAAGCGCGTACCGCTGGCCCACACAGCTATCCATTCTGGATGACCTTCTTGTTGCCACGCCCGCCCGCGTTGTCACCCGCTTGACCACCGCAGGGTTCTCTCGCTAGGATTCGCACTCGATTCGATCTGACCAACATTGTGCGAGTGAGGCATCGTCCGAGTGGGGTGGTTATGGATTTTCCTTTGCGAAAGTGTCTGGTTGTGGCGTGTGGCCTCATGGTGTTGTGTGTGTGCGGATGCAAGTCACCTGAAAAGCGTTTCAAACAAACCGGTGCACAGGTGTACCGCGAGGGTGAAGAGTTGGGCGGGGTTGTGTTCGGCGCGTTGATCGACACCGGTTTCTTGCGTGGCCAACAGTTCATGTTCAAGGTGCGTTTGATGGACGAACGCGCCCGAGCAATTAAGTCGAACAATCGCGCGTACGAAGATTCCTCCGGAAACGTTGCCGCCCAAAAAACCCTGATGGTTCTTGACGGACAGCGTGGACCGCAGCGCGTAGAAGTGCGCATTCCGAAGCAAGAGCTTGAATTGCGTACAAACGATTTCCCCGTGTGGATTTCATACGGATTGTACGAACCCGATGGTACGACGTTCGCCGTGGTCTACCGTCCGATGCCGAGAAATACACAGGCGATCGTCAAACAGTTCGTGCAGGCGCAATATGGAAATGAGCCCAGCGCCACCGCACCACCGGCTCAATCGTCGCGAAGAAGAACGCGCAGGCCCGTGCGTTCCAGGTCACCCCGATGGCGGCCAGATTCCGAGAGACAGGGACCAGGATTCTGCCCGCGCCATGGCATCGCTTGTGCCTGCCCGCTGCGACAGGACGTTCCGCCCGAGTATATGGGAAGCCAAACGCGCAGAGGTTCCCGCGCAGGCCGCTCCACCATCGGCCCAAGCCGCGCCCAAAAGGCCCGCCGTCCGGCGCGTTCTCCATAGGTCCGGCAGTTCAACCAGTATCGTTGGCGTGGCAATAGTGTTTTGGCGTGGCGGCGGTAACCTCTGGAATCGTCGTTTCTGTCGCACACGAGCCATCCCCCGTCCACCATCGAATGTGTCCCAAAATTGTGTCTCGCCCTGTCACAAAGCGAAGCGTGGTGAATTCCTTACCCCGAAAACCGCTCTCGCTGCCCCTTCGACCTCGGAGGATTGCCAATATCAGCATTGATAGGCGGGTTTGGGCAGATTGGGGGAATGGCGAATTTCAGGCTGTCTGTGATGATATCTGTGAATTCTTGCCAACCAAAAAAGACTTCTGCATGATGTTGTACGATCGCCGATAACTCGGTATGGTTACGCCCCTTGTACGCTGGAACGGCTGGTCTTTGGGGGGCTGGACCGCGGTGTCCACGGTGCGGATTTGCAGATTTCGTGGAGGCATCTGCCTTCGATACGCGATAAGGGCACCATCTGCTCGTCCGGGTGAAAGCTGCTGATGCGGATGAGGGCGGTTGGCAGTCGCGCGAAAGTCATCGCGGTAGACAAGGAAGGCCGACCCCGGCGGATGCAGGCCAAAGGAATTACGGAATAGAATCCCCGCTTTCTTTTTTTGCAGTTATTGTGTGGCGGGGGGACGGGGTTTCGGTAGGATCGTTGGGGTATGTGCCCCAGGGTTGAAGCATCGCAGGCGCGGTCAACAGCCAACAGGGCATTTCGATGAAGTCGACAGGGCATTTGATGAGTAATTGCGCGATTCGGGGACGATCGGTTTGATCGGTACGGGCACGTCGGGCAGTCAGAGTCGCTCGTCACTACTGCTGGTCTTGCGTGTTCAATCATTCTCATCGGTCTGGCATTTTCATCGGCTTGGCATTTTCACCGATCTGAGCAAAGGGCTAACGAACTCTTGGACACGAAGCGCCGCGATTTTCAGACGGCTCGTTTGAACGTAGGGAATACAGGCTGACTCGATCAGCATCGTTGACAAATACAATTGTTGAGGCAATTGTTGAGAAATACAAAATTATTGTTGAGAAATTGAAATATTGGAAAACGGCTCCTTCAGAAGCCACACGACTAACCCATTGGCAAGAGGGAAAAAGGATTATGAACAAAGTGAAACACACAACATTATTGAAGTCTATGGTGGCGGTTGCGATCGTCGCCATGGCCGGCTGTCGTACGCACATGCCGCATGCTTTTACTTGGCCTGCGGGTGGGGACACTGTTCAGACTCACCCCAATCCTCCGGAAGGCGGGTACTACAAGAACTGGGATCCGTACGCGGTCTCGCTCGAGGTGTATCCTGAGAATGACGTCAACGCGGTCCGAACGCAGCACGTCATTGTCGCCACCGTCAAAGACAAAGACGGTAAGCCGCTCATCAACCGTCGCGTTGAGTGGATGATCGCCGAAGGCAGTGTCGGTGACATTGTTGAGGTCGACGAGAGTGGCTGGCGTGCAAGCCGCGGCTACAAGGTGGACAACCACTTTGCCGTGTCGCACACCAACAACTTCGCCCACGTCCTCGACATGGGCAACGACGATCCCTCGGACGACATTCAGTTGACCAAGGGGCAAACCTGGTGCGTGATCACATCACCGATCGAGGGTACCTCGAACGTGACCGTGTACGCTCCGGGCATCTACGATTGGTCCAAGCACAAAGTGTTTGTCACCAAGCATTGGTTCGACGTGAAGTGGGACTTCCCCATGCCCGCGACGAATCCCACCGGTACGACGCATGAATTCGTGACCATGGTGGCCAAGCACTCGGACGGTTCACCGCTCGAAGGCTACATCGTCAACTACGAAATTCTGGATGGTCCGTCGGCTGTCTTCACGAACAGCGGCTCGACGCAGGCTTCGGTCCGCACCGATTCAACTGGTGCAGCCACCGTCACCCTCGCACAGAGCACACCGTCCGCAGGCACGAACAATATCAAGATCGATATTTTGCGTCCTGCCAACGAAGCATGCTGCAAGCCGGGCGTTCACATTGCAACGGGTCACACCAGCAAGACGTGGATTCCGCCTGAGATCAGCATCACCAAGACCGCACCCGCCGAGGAGCGCGTCAACAACAACTTCAACTACAACATTGTTGTGACGAACCCATCATCAGTGACGGCGACCAACGTGAACGTGACCGACATGCTGCCCGATGGCATCTCTTATGTCTCGAGTCAGCCAGCCGCCAACGTTTCCGGTCAATCGCTTTCATGGTCGCTCGGTTCAATGCCGGGTGGTGACCAGCAGGCGATCACCGTGACGGTGAACGGAACCCGCACGGGCACCTTCCACAACTGTGCAGACGTCCGTGGGGATCAGGGCTTGGCCGATCAGGATTGTGCCGACACCCGCATCACCGCACCACAGCTTGTGCTTGAGAAGCAGTGCCCGGCAGAGGTCACCGTTTGTGATCCGATCCCGTGCACCATTATCGTACGCAACACCGGCGACGGTCCCGCGACGAACGTCACGATCACAGACGATCTTCCCGACGGTCTCACGACCGACAATGGCCGCAGCACCGTCGTGTTCAATGTCGGTACGCTGAACCCCGGCGAAGCCCGCAAGGGTGACTTCGTCGCCAAGGCAAGTCGACCGGGTAGCTTCACCAACCGTGCATCCGCCACCGCAGACGATGGGCTGTCCGCTTCGGCTGACTGCACCACGATCGTCCGTCAACCAGTTCTCGCAGTCAGCAAGACTGGACCGGGTATGCGGTACATCGGTCGACCGGCTGAGTACCAGATCACGGTGAGCAACACGGGCGATTCGCCGGCACAGAACACCGTGCTGACCGACACGCTTCCGAGTTCGACCACCTTCGTGAGCGCCAGCGATGGCGGAAACGCAAGCGGTGGAACCATCGTCTGGAACATGGGTACGTTGAATGCTGGCGAGTCCCGCACCGTGAATGTCACGGTTCGTGCAACCCAGCCCGGAACCATCCGCAACGTGGCCACGGCCAGAGCGGTCTGTGCTGACGCAACTGCCGAAGCCGTCATGGAAGTCAAGGGTATCCCGGCCATCCTCCTGGAGGTCATCGACGTTGAAGACCCGATCGAGGTTGGTGGTACGATCACCTACGTCATCACCGTGACGAACCAGGGTTCAGCTGTGGGTACGAACATCCGTATCACTGCTGAGGTTCCGGGTCGTCAGGACTTCGTCTCTGCCGACGGTCCGACCGCAGGTACGGCGGATGGTAACTCGGTGGTATTCGCTCCGCTGCCTTCATTGGCACCGCGTGCCAAGGCAACCTACCGCGTGATTGCGAAGGGTAATGCCGTCGGTGACACACGCTTCAAAGTCGCGATGATCAGTGATCAGATGGACTCAACCGTGGACGAAACAGAAAGCACCACCGTCTACTAGACTGTTTCACCACAATTCAGATGCAATACCGGGGGCGTCGATTTCGATCGACGCCCCCTTTCTATTGTGCAATTCTCTTTCGGCGGGTATCGGTGGGCCTCGGCGTGATGCAGTTGCATTTGGCCTGAAAGTCGGCGAGCATTTGCCACCCGTTGAAGATGCCAGCGATCGAAAGGTGACGCGCATGAGCAATTCAAATACAGCATGTGTGCTTGGTATTGTTCTTTCCTTCCTTTGCACCGCTCGGATTGCAACGGCGGCCGATATCCCGGGTCAATATCGAGGGCTTCAACAATCAAAGATGGCGAAGCTAATCAACGTGTGGGGCGATCCACGCCCACTGCATAGCCACACGGTAACTGGTGTTGCGATTTCTCCGGATGGCAAGATCGCGTTTACCAGTGGTTCAATGCCCGATCTCGCATTTTGGGACATAAGAGATGGTAGCGAGCTGCGCATGTTCAAGTCGCAGTTTGGCTACGGCAGCGCGAAGGGTTTCTCGCCTGAC
>JAADIU010000293.1 GCA_013151185.1 Planctomycetota bacterium | reverse complement strand
ATTTCTTCGACCGAACGCATTCCCCTCCCGGTGTAGATCGCCCGGCTTCACGAATTTAGCTACGCATCCGCGCCGATTTCCTGTACTATTACGGTACAAACTCGGCGACACGTTTTCGCTATGGATAGCGCCACACCAAAGGCTGAAAGGATGCAAGCCTGTGATCTTCGATTCACTCCTAGGCATGTTTAGCGTTGATATGGGGATCGACCTCGGTACCTGCAACACGTTGGTGTGCGTCAAGGGCGAGGGCATTGTTCTCAATGAGCCCTCGGTGGTCGCGGTCAAGCGCGGGACCAATCGCGTGCTCGACAATGGAAACGCTGTCGGTCTCGTTGCCAAAGAAATGCTCGGGAAAACGCCCGGCAGCATCAACGCCATCCGCCCACTGAAGAATGGCGTCATTGCAGACTTCGACATCACCGAAGCCATGCTGGGTTACTTCATTCGCAAAGTGCATGGCCGGCACAACTTCTTTCGACCGCGCGTCGTCATCGCTGTTCCGTCGGGTATTACTGCTGTCGAAAAGCGAGCGGTCTACAACTCTGCGGAACGCGCCGGAGCGCGGCGAGTCTACCTTGTCGATGAACCGATGGCCGCAGGCATTGGCGCAGGACTGCCCATCGCAGAACCCACCGCATCGATGATCGTCGACATCGGTGGCGGTACAACCGAAGTCGCCATCATGTCATTGGCTGACATCGCCGTGTGCGAATCCATTCGCGTGGCTGGCGACGACATGGACGAAGCGATCATCAACCACATGCGGCGGACGTACAACCTGATGATCGGGTTGCAGACCGCAGAAGCCCTCAAAATTGAAATCGGTTCCGTCGGTTTCGACGATGTGGATGAGCAGCGCGAAGTCAGAGGGCGCGACCTCGTCAGCGGGTTGCCCAGAAAAAGCATCGTCTCCAGCCAGGAGATTTGCGAAGCGCTCAAAGAACCGATCGGCCAGATCATCGATTGCGTTATTCGCACACTCGAAAAAGCAGAACCCGAGTTGGCCGCAGACATTGTTGAAAACGGAATCTTTCTCGCAGGCGGTGGCGCGCTCTTGCGCGGGCTCGACACCGTGATGGAACGCTCGACCGGACTGTCGGTCACGGTGGTTGACGATGCGTTGAGCTGCGTGGCGCGCGGAACCGCAATCTATCTCGAAAACCTCGCCATGTGGAAAGACACGTTGGATTCGGACGCGGACGATCTCTAGATTTTCGACCGATCGTTGGCGTCATTGGCGAAGTGGCCATTGAGTGCCTTTGAGTTACCGATTTTGAATTTCACCCGCAAGTCGATCGATGAGTCGAAACAACCGCAAGCGTCATTCAAGCCGTCGAACGATCTTGATCGTACTGATCCTGATTTCTGCGGTCGGCTTCCTGCTTCCACGTCGACTGACCGGAAAGCTGCTGAATCTGGTGCAAGTGATCGCCCCGTTGCAGGATTGGACCACGCGCTCTGTTGATGCGGCAGTGGGTGCGGTTTCTTCGGATGGTCCGGCTATTTCAGGAACAGAAGCCGCTGCCCTTCGACGGGAAAACGCAGCACTCTCCCACCGTCTTGCGTCGCTCAGTGGTGACTACGAAGATCTCAACCAAGCATACTTAGCCGCTACCCACATCCGCACGCGCGGTCTGGATCAGGGGCGGTTGATTCCGGCTCGGGTTGTCGCCGGGGATGCCTTTGCATGGCGGGCGTCGCGTTTGATCAACGCGGGCACGCTCAGCGGTGTGCGACAGTCAGCCGCAGTCGCCTCGCACCACTTCTCGATGCGGACAGACAACCCCGACGCACTTCGCAAAGGCCTTTCGGTTCTGTGCGGCGAAACGCTTGTGGGTTTCGTCGACCAAGTGGGTACGCACTCTGCGCGGGTTCGGTTGCTCACCGACAAATCAACGGCGCTGAAAGTGCTGGTCGCCAGGGCAGAGAAAGACAGCTACTACCCGTTGTCGAGCGAATTCTGGCTCGTCGGAACGGGCGGTGAATCCATGGAAATTCGTGACGTAAGCCACACATACATCGAATCGAGCGACGACGAAAAGAATATTCAGGTGGGCGACGTCGTGTTTACATCGCGGCAGGACCCAACCTTGCCTGCTTCCATGACGATTGGAAAAATCACCGACATTCGCAAGGACCTTCAGCACAGCCTGTTGTACATTCTCACGGTGGAGCCGCCAGTGAAACCGGCAGACCTGCGCCAGGTATTCGTCGTCGACCTCGGGCCTTCCGATTCACCGTGATTCGCTGCGATCGCTCGCCGCACGATGCCCGCGAAACCATGTCCGCCTCTAACTCTCCGACATGCAATATCTGTGACGCACCCATGCCCGGTGCCGGCTTGACTAGTGCTTGCAGCGTTTGCGGTGTTCGGATCAACGCGGAGACGCGCACCATTCGAGAATCGAAACCGTCTGAACTGGCGATTCTCCTGTTCGGACTCGGACTCTTTGTTTGGGCGGTGGGCAACAGTTCTCTCGGTCGATGGGAACCGCATCAAATTTTGATTCTTGCTTCGTGTGTACTCCTCACTTGGTTACTGGTTTCCGGGAAGCGGCGAGAGGCAGTGCTGTGGGCGGAGGGTGTCGTGTTCCTGGAGAAAGGTGCGCCGCCACGGAAGATTTCTTGGAACGGTGTGGCTCGCATTGAGGTGAACCCGGCGCGAAACCGAATCGAATTCATTACTGCGGACGGGACATGCGTTAACTCAATCCCCGCCGAATTCTTCGGCACGTCGCGGCGGGCGGATCAATTCACGCGAGAAACCAGCATGTATCTTGGCAAGCATTCAAACGACTCAAGCGAACCATGAGTACACAGGCTCGCACCGTCTCGCGTGCTCATTCGGTGCATCCGGGGCGCACCCTACCACTGAAAAATGGTCCGCACAGCGGACCCTACATCGTTGAATAATGTCTCAACAGGGTTAAATCACGGCGCTAGTTGTTGTTTCCGAGGCGCTCGCGGAGGTAGTTGGCTCGGGCGATGCTGCGCTGTTCGCCGCTGAGTTTTCCGCCGTTGAGCTTTTGAAGGTGGGCTGGCTGAATTTGTAGAAACAACTCGTTGATCGTTCCGATATCGAGTTGATCGAAGCGCCCCATGCTGACGCCCAACCGGAGGTGCGACAGGAAGAACATGGTTTCTTCGCTGGCCATCGCCCGCGCGTTTTCGAGAATACCGTACGCCCGCCACACCTTGTCGTCGAGTTGCACGCTGCGCTGCTCCGACAATGCCTCCCGCGCCTCGCGTTCATACTCGACGATCTTCGGAATGATGTCGCTGGAAAACGTCTCGATGATTTCCTCTTCCGACGTACCCAACGTCACCTGATTCGAGATTTGGTAGAAATCGCCGATCGCGTCGGTGCCTTCGCCAAACAGCCCCCGCACGGCGAGTTTGAGATCCTTCGCCGAGCGCAACACTTTTTCGATTTCGCCCGTGATTTTCAGCGCGGGCAAGTGCAGCATCACCGAAACGCGCAGACCCGTTCCCACATTCGTCGGACACGCGGTTAAGTAACCAAGGTCATCGTCGAAGGCGAATTCGATTTCGGCGGCAAGTCGATCGTCGATCTCGCCGATTTCGTTCCAAAGCGAATCGAGTTGAAGCCCGCTGCGAAGGACCTGCATACGAAGGTGATCCTCTTCGTTGATCATCAGGGCGTGCGTCTCGTTCATGGAAACGGACACACCGCGACTCCCCTCGCCTTCTGCATGTTGACGGCTTATGAGGTGCCGCTCGACAAGCACCTGCTTATCCACATCGCTGATATTTTCGATATCGACAAAGAAGCTGTTGCTGCCAAACCCGGCGTTCGACAGGGCATCGCCCAACGAACGGTAAATTTCTTTCTTGTCATCTTCAGACGCGCGCGACAGGAATGGGAAGCCCACCACGTTGCGGGCCAAACGGATGCGCGAGGAAATCACGATGTCCGACAGAGGACCCGTTCCCCGAAGCCACTCACCCACATGGCCGGCCAAGTCATCAACACTCATTGCTTGCCTTCCGATCGGAGGGTCTCAAGCTCGTCGCGCAGTCGAGCCGCATCTTCAAACGCTTCGGCAGACACCGCCTCCTCCAACTGACGCTCGAGGCTGCGAATGCGGACGCGCCGTTTTCCGTGCTCGTTCGGCTGCCCGGGCCGCTTGCCAAGATGACGCTCGCCACCGTCTTGTGCGCGCTCGATGAGCGGGGTGAGCAACTCGCGAAATTCGGTGTAGTCCTGCGGGCAACCCAAAAGCCCCTGCGCCCGAAACTCGCCAAAGCTGATCCCGCAATTGGGGCAGGTCAGTTGAGCGGCTTCTCGAACCGCAGGTGCCATTTTGACGAACTTTTCGAGCATGAGATTCACCGGCTCGTGGGGCTTCATGGTGATCCCCTCCGATGCCGCGCACGATTCGCAGAAGTGTCGCTCGACCGGTTCACCACTCGGCTGAATGTCGGTCAGGTGAACAGTCGCGTTGGCCTGATTGCAGCATTGACAAAGAATACCCATGTTCGCAGCGATCCTGGTGCGGGGCTGTGCTCGTGTTGGCACGCATCCCACCGAAAAAGTCTATTTCACTGTATTGACATCGTCAATCAGAATCGGCGGCTACACCCGTTCTGTGGGCCAACGCCCACATGTCAGGGCAACAGCCAACCAATTCCGCGCGAGATTCACTCGGTCGGCTTGAGGTATGTCGCGGAGCAACCCGGTGCCTCGGTGATGCGAACACGATGAAGGGCTCGCCCCAGAGAATCATCTTCGGCGAGTTTTTCAAAAATGCCCCGGGCGACAATCTCCGCAGTCGGGTTCAAACCCGCCATCAACTCGCATGTGTTCAGGTCGCGGTGGTGCAGTTGCCCGACGATCGCAGCCAAGCATCGTTCAGCCGCAATAAAATCAACCACGAACCCGCTCTCATCCAACTCGCACCGGGCAAACGTAGCCGCAACACACCAATCGTGGCCATGCAAAGGCTCGAGTGAACCATCAGGAAGTCGAACCCGATGGGCCGCACTAAACGCAGCTTCAACTGATGCTTCAAACACAGACACCCCCTGGATGAAACTCAACCTCGCGAAACAATACTCGAAAGAAGCATCGCAAGGAAGGTTCGCAAAGCTCACGACGCACACCGCAATTCCACACACGGACAATTGGCGGCGGTTATAGTGTGGGGTACGATGATCTGCATTGGAGGTGGGCTATGAAGAATGCTTCAAGAGTTGGCGCGTCGATCCTTGGGTTCTCTGCGCTGGCGGGTGGCACGCTGTTTTCTGGTTGTCAGGGGTCGCTCAATTTCCCTGCGTTGCGGGGTGAGTTTTCGCGTGCGGGCGCTTTTGTGGATTTCGTGGGCGGTGCGCTCGCGGTGACTCGCGACGGTGTGTTCCTGGATTTCCCCGGTGGATTCCTCGAAGCCAGCGATGAAGGGCTCTTTGTCGATGCGCCCGGTGTCAAAATCGAAATCAACGACTAACGCCATCGATCAAGAAACACTTCTGCGCGTTCTGAGACACCGCACATTTACTGTCACAGCGTGGCACTAGACTCAGATGGGCTGTCGACCGAACTCAGAAGCCTGTGCGTCGCAAATAGCCCAGCTTGACCATCGGCCAGCCGACAGCTAGCATTCGCCGCATGGTCGATTTTCTTCCATCGCTACCCGACTTTGAGGCGCTCGCTGGGTCGGCAGACATCGTTCCGGTGTATTGTCGCGTGCTCAGCGATCAACTCACGCCTGTGTCGGCATTTGCCCGTTTGGCCCGGGATGAACCGCACGCATTCCTGTTTGAAAGCGTGGTGGGCGGTGAAAAAATCGCCCGGTATTCCTTCCTAGCCGCTGGACCGGCTTCCCGGTTTGAGGCGACGCGTAACAAGGTGACATACACCTCGTCCCAAGGCACCCAGACATGGACGGTCGATGATCCGTTGGCGAAGTTGGAAGAATTGCTGTCGGGTCAAACCGTGGCACAGCTAGCCGAACTGCCCCGGTTCGTCGGCGGGGCTGTTGGCTATGCGGGCTACGATGTGATTCGGTACTATGAGGATTTGCCGAATCCACCGACAGACGACCGCCAACTTCCCGACCTGCACTTTTGCTTTTACGACACGCTGGTGGTTTTCGATCATGTTCAAAAGCTGATCAAAATCGTCGCCCACGCCCATCCGAAACGTGACGGCATCGAGCCCGCCTATCGCGATGCGCAGGAACGCATCAACCGCGTGTTGACGTTGCTTTCAGATCAGCAGCCAACATTGCTTACGCCAATGGCAACGCCTTCCGAACCGCTGCCTTACGAAAGCACGTTTACCAAGAACGAATTCGAGGTCGCGGTCGATCGTTGCAAAGAGTACATCCGCGCGGGCGACATTTTTCAAACGGTGATTTCGCAGCGGTTGTCGGTTGAAACGTCGGCATCTTCGTTCGATATTTACCGTGCGCTGCGGGCGGTAAATCCGTCGCCATTTATGTTTTACCTGAAGAACCCGCAGGCGGTGCTCGTGGGTGCGTCGCCCGAAATACTTTGTCGCGTCGAAGACGGTGTCGTCACCAATAGGCCACTCGCGGGTACGCGCCCGCGTGGGCGACACGACGTCGAAGACCTCGGATATGAAAAAGAACTGTTGGCTGACCCCAAAGAACGTGCAGAACATGTGATGCTCGTCGACCTCGGGCGAAACGACTTGGGGCGGGTGTGCAAGGCAGGATCGGTCAACATCGATGAACTGATGAACGTCGAACGATACGCGCACGTCATGCACATTTGCAGCAATCTAACCGGGCGATTGAAGGAAGGGCAGACTGCATTCGACGCGCTGCGAGCCGTGTT
>JAADIU010000140.1 GCA_013151185.1 Planctomycetota bacterium | reverse complement strand
CCCAGAGCAAAGTGAGCAACATTCCGATTTTATACACACTTTGAGCAATGATGGGAACATTTTCGGCTGTTTTTTATAACTATCTATCGGCATGCGAAACCTGGTCAAGCCAAAATTGCAGTTTCACTTTAAGATCTGGGCCTTCTTGCCGAGAGCATGAGCATTGGGGTCGCGAGACCGTCCCGTCGGCGGATGCAGGTTTATCGGCCACACTTGCCATATGGCGGCGAGTTGCAAGCCGACCCGCATTTCGTACAATCCTTGGCTCGATGGATTTTCACAGGCTGGGTGGTGGATTGCCCTGTCTTGGCTCTGATTGCAGGAAGTGACGCAGATGAAAACTGACATTCATCCGAAGTATCAGGACGTGGTTTTTTGGGATCCGGGTGCGGATTTCAAGGTGCTGACCCGCTCGACCGTTGGCAGCAAAGAGACGATTGAGTACGAGGGAAAGACCTACCCCGTCATCAAGTTGGAAATCTCCAGCGCGTCGCATCCGTTCTTCACGGGCGTCGAAAAGTTCGTCGATACTGCCGGCCGTGTGGAGCGGTTCCAAACCAAGTATGGCGGCAACTACTTCGACAAAAAAACCAAGAAGAAGTAAGCAAGCCCGGTTTGCTTTAAGGGCGGACGCGAAAACCCGCGACCACCGCAAACAAGAGTACCGCAAACCAAAAGCACCGTGGCCTGAGATCACGGCGACACCCGAGAGCACAGTGACACCCAGCGCCCGTTAGCTTAAGAAACGCAACACACCACGCACACGGAGTCTACAACCGTTTGCGTGGTTTCTTTATTGAACGATGCGCTCGCCAAGATTCAACCGGAGGCTGTCGCCAACTGGCCGAGCGGCTTGTGATGATTGCGAACTACCATGGCTGAAACCGTTGACCAAAAACTGCTGGCCAAACTCAGCGAGCTTTCCAAGCGCAAAGACGATCTCGACGCACAGATGGCCGACCCCGACATCGCAACCGATCACAACCGCGTGATCGCGCTGGCGAAAGAAAGCGGCAAGCTGCGCTACCTCATCGATCCATACCGCATCCTGCGCACCACCATTGAAAGCCTGGAAGAAGCGCGGTCGCTCGTCAACGATGCGGAAGGCGACCCCGACCTGAAAGAACTCGCTCAGGAAGAACTGCCCGCACTCGAAGCGCAATACACCGAGCAGCTCGAAGCGCTGAAGGACAAGGTCGTATCCGCGGACGACGCATCAATTTCGTCGCTGATCATTGAAGTCCGAGCGGGCACCGGTGGCGACGAAGCCGGTCTCTTCGCGCGCGATCTGTATGAAATGTATCTGCGATATGCCCAACTGAGAAAATTCAAAATCGAGGTCCTCGATCAATCACTCGGCGACATGGGCGGGCTGAAGGAAATCGTGCTCAACATCCGGGGCGACGGTGCGTGGCAGGCGTTCGGATATGAAGGCGGCGGACACCGCGTGCAGCGCGTACCCGAGACGGAAGCACAGGGGCGCATCCACACCAGCGCTGCAACGGTGGCGGTCTTTCCAGAACCGGAAGAGGTCACGATCGACATCAACTGGGACACCGACGTTGAAGAGCACGTCACCCGCTCAAGCGGACCGGGCGGGCAAAAGGTCAACAAGACGTCGTCGGCGATTTTGCTGGTGCATCCCGAAACGGGAATCACCGTGTCAATGCAGGACGAAAAATCCCAACATAAAAACCGCGCCAAAGCGCGACGCATAATGACCACGCGCATTTTGGATCATCACCAGAAAAAGCAAAACGCCGAACTCGATTCCGCCCGAAAAACGATGATCGGCAGCGGCGACCGATCGCAGCGCATTCGCACCTACAATTTTCCACAGAATCGCTGCACCGACCATCGCATCGGCCTCACCCTTTACAGCCTCGACCGAATCATGCTGGGCCAACTCAACGAGCTGGTGGCGGCATTGCAAACACACGACAAAGAACAACGCCTGCAAAATCTCTGATCGACCGCCACCCACGCCCATACCGTTTCCCATGCAATCCCAACCTGCACCGATAGCAGTTCCCACCGATCGGGATATACTGGTTTGGTCGGCAGGACTCGCATCGCGGACGGCGGGACCGGATCGAATACTCATCACGCGGGAGGCATGAATCGCAATGGCCAAACCAAAAATGTTGCAGATTGACAAGCTGATGGGAGCGCTCGTCCATCAGGGAGGCAGCGACTTGCACCTCGCCGTCGGCGCACCACCCATGATGCGCGTCAATGGCCGCATGCGTCGCCTTGAAACCAAGGAGCTCGATGCGGACGACATGGTCAGCCTGATGAAATCCGTCACGCCCGAAAAGAACCAACAGGAATTGCAGGAAGTGGGCACGACCGACTTCGCCGTCGGCATGCACGAAAATCGTTTTCGCGTATCGATCCATCGCTTTCAATATACGGACCAGTCAAACGTAATAGGCATCGTCATGCGCCTGATTCCCAAGGAGCTTTTGACCTGGGAGATGCTCAACTTCCCCGACACCGCCGCCATCAAACGCCTTTGTATGTTGCCGCGCGGTTTGGTTCTGGTCACGGGGCCGACCGGATCGGGAAAAACCACGACGCTGGCGACCATGATCGATTACATCAATCAAACCCGACCCGATCATATCATCACGCTGGAAGAACCGATCGAGTTTGTTCATCCGCACAAGAAGTGCCGCGTCACCCAGCGAGAAGTCGGCATCCATCTTCCCGACTTCAACGAGGGCATCCGACGCGCCCTGCGAATGGATCCCGACATCATCCTCGTCGGCGAAATGCGCGATTACCTCACCATCAAAGCGGCTACCACGGCAGCAGAAACGGGCCACCTTGTGTTCGGAACGCTGCACACGAGTAGCGCCCCCAGCACGATCGAACGAATCGTCGACTCGTTCCCCGTCAACGAGCAGTCTCAGATTCGAGCGATGCTCACCGGTTCGCTGGAAGCGATCATCGCTCAACGCCTGTTGCGAAAAAAGGGAGGAGGGCGCGTCGCGGCATTTGAAATCATGGTTCCCGATGCAGGCATCAAGCACAACATTCGCGAAGGGCAAACCTACAAAATCCCAAGCTCGATGCAGACGGGAAAAGCCAAAGGCAACATCCTCATGGACAACCACCTGTTCGAACTCGCACAGACCGGACAGGTTGAACCGGAAGATGCCTTGGCGCTGGCACAAGACCACATCGGTTTGGAAAAGAAATTCAAGGAAGCGAATCTGATCGGGTTTGGCGGCGACATTCAGGAAGACGCCAAGTAGAAATCGACCCTCTTCTACAAGAACGCAGGGCTTTTTCTACGAGAATTTCTGCGAGAACGCGGATTCTACAACGGAGCAGCCGCTATCAGAAGAATCAGCAGTGTGGAGCCAAACCCCGCGTAAAATCCCGGACCACTCAGGTCGTCAATCTTCTTCGCCGCCTTCGGGCTAAACGCGGCTCGGGTGTTGGGCGATACCGAGAACTCCGGATTGTCAGCCAGTATCTCTAGGGCTGCCAACTGCTCGGTGGTGATAACTTTGGGTCGCATGGGAGGCGATGGGGTGCGATGGTTGCCAACCGCTTCACTGGCTGAAGAATGATCTGCTGCCGCTACCGACTCGGGCGCCTTCGCACGATTTGCATCCTGCTCGGCTCCCATCGCGGGAACGGCCATGATAAGGAAAGAGACAGCGCCAACGATCAACGTCGATTTAGTTTTCATCTGCCATCTCCACGCGCAACAGCCATGAGCATTGCTTGATCAAGTCCAATTGTTCGATCAAGTCCACCTGTCGGATCAGTCGTTTCGAGCGACTTCCTCTGTGGATACATCGGTCGTTGCAGGACGCCAGCAACACTGCCCGCAACCGTCGGGTCAATCATCAACAGCATCACCCGGTCGGTTGCATCCCAGAAAGTCGAGAACGATTCGAGGTCCCACCGCTCAAGCCGCTTTTCCGAAGCGGGATCGAGAACCACAACGCCCGAAACCTCATCCGTATTATCGTCACGATCCACACCAATGACCACCACCGCATGGTTGAATTCTTCCGGCTCAGGAACAGGATCGGGGCCATCGTAGGCAGGGGAATCTGCCTCCTGCTGGTTCACCACACAAATGACCGGATACCCGCGTGATGCCACCCACCAAAGCAATCCAAGGGGCGGTTTGTCGGAAAGATTTCCTTTGAGCGGAATCAGTTTGACCTGCCGCTTCGCGAAGAAAGAACGCACGTCGCCCACGCGGGTCATGTCGTATCCTTCGTCGGCCATCTGCCGCGTCACGCGAGGTGCTGCAAACCGGTCCTGCCCCGCGATATAGTTCGCACACATCACGGTGCTCGCGAGGAGGCAATCGGTATACGTTGTCGCTGCGACATAGCGGACCTTCAGCGCGTTCGGCGGATACTCTTCAACTGCAATGCGCCGATGACAACCGGTCGCCAAGAGGAGACTCATGCCCAAAGCGTAACACCAGGCGCGTTGGCGATTCGTGAATGTTGATTTCAATGCTTTGCCTCGTCTGGTTCGACTTGTGGCAAATGGTCCATCGCATCTGCCAACGTCAGATCACCCATCGCGGGTTTGAAACATTGCGTGGTCACCGCGCGAACGTTGCGGGCCAGGTCATCATCGTAACCCGCGTCGTCAACGTCGGTCGAATCTGCCGCGCAAAAGCAGACGACCTCAAGCAGCTTGATCGCCGACGGTGGTTTGGCGAGCACATACGCTTCGCCCTCATCTTCCGTCGCCTCGACGCGACACAGCACCCCAGACATCTTCAGCCGATCAAGCAGATGCTGAACGGCTTCGATCGGAAGGTTCAACTTGTCGATCAGCACATCCACGGAGACCGGGCCGGAACCTTTGCTGTAAGGAGCAGCGACAACGAGAGCGCCAGCCAGCAAATCCACAGGGGTATACGAACGTTGGTCCGCGCGCTCGACCCGCCGCATCCGTTCGAGATTGGCAGCCGTGTGCGACACCTCTGCACCGAATAAGAAAATCAGCCACGAGAGGTTCACCCACATTAAAAACAGAGGGAGCAACCCGAGCGCTCCATACAAGTTGCCACCGCCCACCAACTTGATCACATAAATGGCAAACCCCCACTTCGCGATCAACCAGATGGGGACGGATATCATCGCTCCGCCCATGGCGGCTGCGAATTTGACGTGCGTATTGGGAAGCAGTTTGTAAACCGCAGCCACCACGAGCATGCCCACGATGACCGGCCCCATCCAACCGAAGATCGCCAACAGAAACGACGCACCCGGCGCCATCGCAAACGTATCAACCGCCCGCTGCCCAAGATAGGAAGCCGCCACCGAAACGAGCGGGCCCAGGGTCAGCACAGACCAGTACATCAACAGGCGACGCGGCAGTGATCGCGACCGATGCGCACCAAAAATGCGATTCAACGATCGCTCCACCGTGGTGATCAACGTCAGCGCCGTCCAAACCAACAGAACCACGCCCACCGGTCCGACGCGATCGACGCTGAACTTGGTTTCCACACCAGCGACCAGGTCCTCGATTTTGGCGGCTAGGTTGAGCGTACCGTCGGAAGCATCTGGTCCTGCGCCTTCTTGAGATGAGTCGGCTACTACGATCTGCGCGAAACCGGATGTATCCAGAAACTCGCGAAGGCTTTCTTTGGAGTTGTCCAGCATCCCGACCGACTTGAGAACCAACACCGCCAGGACGATCGCTGGGATCATGGCGAAGATGGTGCGAAACGACAGTGCCGCGCTCATCGCGGTGAGGTTGTGCTGCCAAAGTCGCTTCGCGCAAAACCTCCAAAGGTTCAGGTGAAAGCCAACAAAACGCGCCCAGCGATCCAACTGATCGGTAGGTGACGTGCGCAATCGATGGGCCTGCGAGCGAATGTATTCAAGCGTGTTCAACGTTCCCCACTTCGTTTTCGACCGGTGCCCCTGCGTTTCCCCTTGCGCTTCTTGCCTTTCTTGGGATCTTTCTTGCCCTCGCCCTTCTTCCCCTTCAGCACGTCGTCCAGCAGTCCGCCGACACCGCGTTTTTTCTTTCCTTTGGCTTTGTTCCCTTTGGTTCCGCGACGCTTTGCACCGGCTTTTCGCTTCCCTTTGGTGCCTGAACCCGCGCCCGTCTTGCGACCGGTTTTTGATTTCCCGTCGCCGTCTTTTCCAGCGGCTTGGCCGAGTACGCCGAGCAGTGCATTGGGATCGAGAAGCGTGTCGGTGACAACATCCTTGAGCAGTGAGCCGACATCGACCTGCGCAAAATCCAGCTTCGGATTCGACCGCGATCCTGTCATGGGAATTTCGACCCGCGTCCCTGCCAACCGCTTCGCGTATTCGCCAACGGGCCCCTGCACCTTGAGGCGTCGCAGCAATTGTTCTTGAACCGGAATCGAAACGATCAAGTCCACGGTGTCATCGAACCCGACGGAACCGCGAAACTTCAGGTCGAAGCTATGGTCTGCAAAGTTGAGGGTGAAGTCATCGTATTGGATGCGGCCTTCCTGGATGACGAAGTCCATCCCGCTCACGTTGATGGAGTACAACTCGCTACGCCCCAACCCACCGAGTTCAAACAGGGTGACCAAAAATGGGTCCGGCGAAATATGAAACTCGTTCATATCAAGCCGACCCGACCCGCCTCCGGTTTGATTCATCGCATCGCCCAGCGGCATCGCTAGCTGGTTGATCGTGAGATCGAGTGTGCCATCCATTTTTGTGGCGCTGCCGAAGATGGGATTGAATCGGCTTAGGAGTTGCTGACCGAGACGCGGTGTCACCGCAATCCCCTTGAGCAAACGCAAGCGATCGGGTGTTTTGAGCATCGGCGGATCTGCGTTGAAGTCGACCGTTCCGCCTGCGGCTTGTATTTGCGTGAGGGGCAAGGTCAGCTTTCCTTCTCGAAATGACGGCTCGAGTTTGAGACTGCCAAGGGGAATGCCAGCCACCTCTGCGGATTGCCAACCGAGGTTTGCACCGAATGACGCCTCGCGAAACGGTGGGGATCGATCGGGAAGATTCAGCGGGCCGCGAACGTTGATGCGGCTATCATTGCGACCGGTGATGGTCACCACGTCGCGCATTGCGGGGGCCATCTCGTAGACGACCTTCATGATGCGTGCCCAGTCGAATTTCAGGTTTCCGTCCAGTTGGATATTCTGCGATGTGCTGTATGCGTCGAGCTTGCCCGCGATGTCGACCGAACCTGAATCACCCGTGACCATGAACCGGTCGAACGTAATCGAGTCCGTCGCGGTGTTCACCCGTGCGTCGAAGGTCGCCGAAATCTGATCGCGAAACACCGAGCCGTCTTCCGAAGCGAACGCAAAATCCTGAATCGACGCCTGCCCTTTGAGCGCCGTTTGCTGCCCGTCGGCATTGCAGTTCGCGTCGAACACAAGAACGCCCGCCACATTGTCCATCGCGCTTGCATCGCCTTGCGTGCCCAAGAGCTTCGCACACTTGCGAATATCTGCCCGCCCTTTCATCTGACCGGACATCCTGAAATCACTGCCGTAACTCACCTCGCCCTTGTTCACATTGAGGGCGGCGATCGCGCTTTCCAACGACACGGAGTCAACCGAAAGCCGCTCCGCCACGGTGTCCAGACGCAAACCGTTCCAACTCAGGTCGGCTTGCTGAGGCGAGGTACCCACCTGCAACCCGCGTGCGGAAAGATCACCGCTCGACAGAATGGGAGCGTTCTCATCCGCACGTTCCAAACGGGCTGTGCCTGAAACCGAGCCCCGTTGCAATTCCCCGGTATCCACACCGAAGCCCGCCAACAATGCGACAAGCTGCTCCAGTTGAACCTGCGGTGCGGCAACGTCGAGCGAGAAGCCGCCGTTGGAAATGTTAAACCGTCCCGTCGCCGATGCAGTGATCGAACCACCCAGATCGACGTTCGTTTCGTCGGCTTGTATTTCGACGACCTCGTTGTCTTTGAGTTGAACGATCCATCGCGCCTTCGCTTTCGCGACGGGCAGGTTCAAGTTTGTTTCACCGCTGCGGTATCGAATCTGATTGGCTGTGAGGTCGCACGTTGCATTCACGCGATCGCCCGATGCCCGCGACAATTCGATTTGCGTTTCAAACGTACCCGCCAATTCGTCCACACCCAGATCGAACAATGGCGAAATCCGCGTGCGCACCCGGTCAAGATCGCCCGAAATCGTCGCTTGCAAACGATCAAGATCACCGCTGGCTTCCAGCTTGGCCACGTTGGCATCGATGAACGCGCGGCGCACCTTCAGGCTGTTGTCGTCGCCACTTGCGATATCCAACTCGACCGATGCGGGTTCCCAGCGGACGGCTCCGCTGGGTGTGTTGGCCACCACATCGCGAAGTGACGCGGCGAGTTTTGCGGTGGGTCGCTGCCCGCCATTGACCGCCAGTTCATGCAATTCGAGAACACCTTCCGCCAACGACACGTCATCATTGAGGTTGAGAATTCCAGGAAAAGCCCTGGCCAGAACGGCTAAGTCCAAACTTCCCGACATGTTCAAAGCCAATCCGGGAAGCTCGGGCACAACTCCCGCCATGATGGATTCACCGAACTCTCCGACATCAGGCATCGGTCCCGCGTCGCGATAGGGCCACTTGAAATCTGCGCCGGCAACGCCCGCGTCCCCTTCCAAATCGAATCGACCCGTTGCGGTTTTCCCGTCGATCAGTACTGTCGCCACCAACCCAAGGCGCCCCGGAGGCAACTGATCCGCACCGCCAATACCCTCCGCAGCAATGTCCACCAATTCCGTTTTCAGGTTGCCTCGAAGTTCGCCGTTTTCAATCGTCACACCGAGGTCGAGCGTCACCTTTCCGGATGCCCGGTACTCCGCAGGGATAGCCCGCGACAAACGTTTCAAATCGATGGGCCCGTCGGAGTAGATCCGCGCGGAACCCTTTTTGTTCGCCAAGTCGAAACTACCATTGATTAAGCCGAGTACATCCTCAAACAAACCGTCCACCTTGAGGTTCGATCCCTCCGGTGTACGGCCTGTGACCGACGCGGTTAGGTTTCCCTGGCTGTCGGTCGCGATGTCTGCGGTGAGATCGTCGATCAGATAGTCCGCTGATTCAGGTTCGCCAGCGTTGGATGGTTTGTCGCCCACAATTCTGACGCGGCCTTTGCGGATGACTACTTTGATTGCGGGAATACGCATCGGACCGCTGCCCGAAGAAGCCGCATCGTCTGCGTCAGCCGATGAATCGTTTTCGAGTGAATCGGAATTATTCGAAGAATCAGAATCGCCCGAACCCTCGGCGGTGTAGACCACGACCAACGGAGCATCGATCTGCACTTCGTCGGGGATATCAAATCGCCGCAACACCCCCCACACCCCACCGGGGATACTGATCGAATCCGCGCGAAACAGATCGCGCCCTTCGGCGTCGGCCATCGCCACGTTGGTCAGCGTGCAATCGTCGAACCACGACAGATTGACGTTGCCCAATGAGATGGCTCCGTCGGTCTGCTCGTTGATGAACGACTCCGCATAACGCGTAGCAGCCGCTGTCGAAACCAGCCACGGTGCCAACGCAACCACACCCACCAACAGCACAAACATCAGCACCGAAGCAATCACAATAAGCCGCAACCATCGCCGCTTCTTCTTGACCGGAGGGGTCACTTCGCTCTGCGGGGAAGGACCATCCCCTGCCGTCAACTCCGCATCATTCGCCATCGACTCGCCATCCTTATTCATCGCTTCCTCCGCTTCACCTCGACGGCACAACCCGCGCCACGCAGCCCTGACACAAAGCCCCCGCTGATTTCTACTTCACCTTATCCGTTCGGTCGATATCAATAAAGGTGTGCCAGCGTGAGGTTTGTTCGAGGGGCCTAAAGCATCATTTTTTGGAAACCGCGAAGGCAAAATGTACGTTCAAATTGTGTCAAGCGGTAGGGTGCGTCCCGGACGCACCGAATTAACCGCGAGACTCCTCACCGCGAATGTGTTCGACGTACTCGTCCGGAAGTTTCCATCCGCATTCCGGGCACTTCCCCGACGTGTTTCCCGTCAAGTTGTAACCACACTTGGCGCATTCTGACAGATTCATTTCAAACCGTTTCTTCCCAATAAAAATTACACCGCACGCCAGACACTTGCGCTTCAATGAAAAAGATGGGTCAAAAAGCGGATCACCCAGGAGAAGACCAACACCGAACGCAATGATGAACAGGAGACAGCCGAGAAGGACTGTAAAGAAATTCTCAAAACCAACGACCACGCTATGGAATGTAGTTGATCCACAGTGTGGGCACTTTGCTGATGTTCGCCGCTTGGTTTGTTTGCCTCGAAAGATAAGGATGATTCAGCCCATTTTCGTTCTTGGAAGGTGTTCAGCGCGCACGGCATCTCTGATTCGTTGGGTGGCGCCGTTGCGGCTGCACCAAAACGTCCCCGATCTTACCGGCCAAATGGTGAAAGACTCAATGGCGGTGGGTCTGAAATACATCGAAGAGGTGAGGAAGGGAGTGAAAACGCTGCACCAACGAGACGAATGGAACAGCCGAGAGAGGGATTTGAACCCTCAACCTCAGCTTTACGAAAGCTGTGCTCTACCGTTGAGCTACCTCGGCAACAATCCGTGTGTGATGACCGTGCGTGATGCACCTGCGCGCATGGCACCTTTGCACACCAACACGAACTGCCGCAATTATCGCATAGCCCTCGCAAGTGTCAAAGCCGGTGTTTTGGCGTGGCCAACACGCGCACAATCTGCGATAAATGACGGGGCATGGAAACTGCGGTCATCACACTTATCGGCCTTGTGGCTGGCGTTCTTGGCGGGTTGCTTGGCGTCGGGGGCAGTGTGGTGATGATTCCGGCGCTGACGGAACTGCTCGGACCCTCGCCCCACCGCTACCAAGCCGCCGCGATGATCGTCAACTTCTTCGTCGTCGCACCGGCCCTCATTCAACACGCACGCAAAAAAGCCATCATCTTTTCGATCGTAAACCGGATGGCCCCTGCGGCTGGCGTCGCGGTCGTCGTTGGCGTGTGGACCAGCGAGCGATCATTCTTCCTTCACGGTGGACAATCGACGCTGATCCTCATATTCGGTTTATTCCTGCTGTGGGTCGCTGGGCGGCAGGTATTTTCACTGCGATCCGCGTCGGAAGATTCCAACGGGAGAATCGCCGACCCAAAACTGGAAGGGTGGCGGGCGGCTCTCATGATCGGGCTGCCGATGGGATTTGTCGCGGGGCTGCTTGGCGTCGGGGGCGGGGTGGTGTGTGTACCGTTTCAAACGCGATTCCTGCGAATCCCGATGCGTCAAGCCATCGCGAACTCGGCTGCAACCATTTTGCTTCTGAGCCTCATCGGCGCGATTCTCAAAAACACCGCCATCGCTGTGCATCACCATGATGTCGCCCTCAACGATTCGCTCGTCCTCGCAGCGACGCTGATTCCGCCCGCGATCATCGGCAGCATGATCGGAAGTCGCCTCACCCATGTGCTTCCGGCGAAGGCGTTACGCATCGTCCTCATCGCGCTGCTGCTTGCCGCGTCGGCGCGAATGATCGCCATAAGCTTTCACGCAAGCACACCCACGCATGAACCATCCGCCGCAACTCACGTTCCAACGCCACCATAGAACGAAACCGAACGCAGAAACTGCGCTTCCGCCAAGGGTAGCCGTCCGCGCGCACGCATCGCATCACAGAAAAATCGCAACGACGCCGATACCGCAGATGTCAGAACGAGCGCAACGATGCAACACAGGAGCAACCCATGAGAAAACCAAGAAAAATCCAGCGGCTGGCGATCTTGATTTCCATCAGCAGTACGCCAATGCTGATGGCTGGTGCATGCAGCGGGGCGGAGGAATTCCGTGCGGTTGCCTCCGGCCAGATACAATCCGGTTTGACCTCGATCGCCACGGGCTTGATCGACGGGATCTTTGCGGTCATCGAACCCGATGCACCGACAGATACGAATTAAGAACAGGCGGCCACAGGCGAAGGATTCAACGGATCATTCGACGGGTCGGTACGATTTGCATCAACCGGCAGGATCGGCGGAAGGACGCGCAGAAGCTGCGCCGGCGATCCGACCCAAGCGAATCATGCGTTGCGGAATGGACCGGCTATCGAACTTTTGATACTCCTCTGCCGTCACCGAAAAACCGCACTGCAAATAACAATGAAGAGCGGCTTTGTTGTCGGGGAACACAACCAGAGAGAGCCTTTGCGCACCCAGCTCCCGAATCGCCACACGCGAAAGATGGTTGGTCAACTGTCGCCCAAGACCCATCCGCCGACGCGCGATGTCAACGATGAGGTGGCCCAACCATTGATGGGTGGGTTCCCCCTTCATGGGATTCAACTCGCCATACCCGCAGGGCATCGACTCACCGCCTGCGAAAAAGAGAAACGCCTCCCCAGACTGCCTCGTCCATTGACCGACCTTGGCTGCGGTCAACGGGAACGATGTTCTCGGAGCCAGCCAACGAAGCTGTTCGCGGGTCTGCACCCACGAGGCAACAACGGGCGCATACAACGGGTCGAACCGTTTCAGTTTTCCGCTGGACATGGATTGGGAAACGTCCGACACGAAGCAAAACCTCCAGACAAAACAAGGTATCCTCTTACGGCGTACCCATATTATCGGCTGCCGTGCGACACAGATCAAAATCCCAGATCGCAGGAGGCCGATGGCAGGCGGCGGATCGCTCGATTCCGAATCGGCGGTGCTGGCTCAAAGGAGCCTTCTGCGTGATAATGTCCGGATGGCGCAAACGAACACGCCAACCGAATGGATCGTACCGAAACGAATGATGGCGAACAGACTCCCCGAAGACCAGCGAGCCACACGCAGCCCGCCTCCCCGCGATTTCGGAAACGAGCGCCCATTGGCGTATTGTCATTCTGCTGGGTGTGATTGTTCTGGCATGGAATCCGCCGGCTTATGGGTATATCGGTCCGGGTGCGGGGTTCGCCATGCTCGGATCGTTTCTGGTGTTCTTCGTTGCGATGCTTTCCGCCATCCTGACCCTCTTCACCTGGCCGGTGCGATGGCTGTTCCGACTGATCCGCGGGCAAACGGCTTATCGAAACGCCAAAATCAAACGGGCGGTCATCGTCGGACTGGATGGCATGGAACCCACCCTCGTCGAAAAGTACATCGCCGAAGGAAAAATGCCCAACATGGCCAAGCTCAAAGCGCAAGGCTGCTACAAGAAACTCGGCACAACACTACCACCGCTGAGCCCCGTTGCGTGGTCATCGTTTTTGACCGGATGCAATCCCGGCAAGCACAACATCTTCGATTTCCTCACCGTGGATCGACGCAACTACCTGCCCACGCTGTCAAGCGTCCACATCGGGGGAGCATCAAAGAGCATCAAAATCGGGCGGTACAACATTCCTATTGGCAAGCCCACAATCCGTCCGCTGCGAAAAGGCAAACCGTTTTGGAACTACCTTGGCGATCACAATATCTTCTCCGACATCATCCGCGTTCCGATCACATTCCCTCCTGAAAAATTTCGCGGTGTTCTGCTGAGCGCCATGTGCGTTCCCGATCTGCGCGGAAGCCAGGGAACGTTTAGCTTCTACACGACGCAGAAACTCGACGAAGCACCGTACGCAGGTGGCGAGCAGGTTCATGTGCAGCGCGACGGGCAGCGCATCAAATCGCACCTCATCGGACCGGAGAACAGCCTCCGCGTCGCTGGTGGTGAAATGAAAGCGCCCTTCGACGTTGTGATCCACGACGGCAATTCGGCGACGTTGACATTGTGTGGCGAAAAGCATCGACTTCGCAAAGACGAATACACGCCCTGGATTCGTTTCCATTTCAAAGCAGCACCGGGCGTGAAGGTCTACGGTATCTGCCAGTTTCTCTTGAA
>JAADIU010000336.1 GCA_013151185.1 Planctomycetota bacterium | reverse complement strand
GGATGTTAGCCCGCGACTCGGGGGTGTGTGGTCTGCGGCGCATCCTGTTGTGTCTGGAAAGACAGTGGCAAAAGAGTGGGCCAAGCAGACTCTCAGTCGCATTGGCCATGCAAAATATGCGCTGCACGCATCGAACCGCATTCTGACGCCGTCCACACTCCGCGATGGCAGCTACGTCTATGAGTTCCTGCGGTGCAACCCACATTGGGGCGGGGTCAGTTCGCATGAGACGGCTTGGGGAATTGGCGATGTACTCACGTCGCAGATGTTGGAGCGGTTGGTGGAGCGCGAGGGTGGGTGTGTGTTGTACACTCACCTGGGAAAAGCACCGCCCGAGTCCAGAACCCCGTTGGGGGCATCCGCGGTCGCGGGATTCCGGAGGTTGGCTGACGCTCAGGATCGGGGCGATATTCTGGTGACTACGACTAGGCGTTTACTGGGCTATTGTCGGGCGAGACGGGAAATCTCTTTCACTGCTAAATTGGAGGGCGACTCTATCGCGATCGATGTGGATACCAAGTCGAACCGGTACGGCGCGCTCCCAGCGTTGACCCATCGAGATGTCGAGGGGCTTTCATTCGATACGCCGGACCCTCTGCGGACTACGGTATGTATTGACGGAACGCCAATGACTGAGCTTCACGCGAATGCTCCGGATGGGAACGGCAAGGGAAGTGTGTCGATTCCATGGTCCCGGCTGGAGTTTCCACAAATTTGAGTGCGACCGCGACAACACGACGGATGGTGCCCGGCGGAGAAGCCGATGCTGCACTGGTACTTCCGCCACTGGATGGCGCAGGCGGTGGTCGTGTATCGTTTGGGCGTCGCATTCGACGGTGGATCGCCCGCCGGGTGATTCGGGCGTTCATGGCGCTGTACCACTGTTCGGTCGCAATTGCGAAGCTGCTTGGGCGCAAACCGTATGTCGATGCGCATGACGAGCCGATCGATATCTTGTTGACAGGTACGTTCTATTCGGACAATTGGCTCAGCGCGCACATTGTTCCGCTGGCGAACTCAAACAAATGTCGCCGTCTGATGTTGGTGACAACTTTCGAGTCTACCAGTTTTGGTACTGACGGTGCGTCGAACGTTGAATTGCTTAGACCGCCGAGTTGGCTCTGTCGTGTGATCGGTAATGTACCAGCGCGTTTGATGACCTTTACGTGGGTCGCGTTACGTCGCAGGCCTGCATGGGTGGGTGGTTTTCACTTGTTGTTCAACGGATTGATAGCCCAACTCGTCGCGCGGTTGGTGGGTTCGCGGGCGATGTATTTTTGTGTGGGCGGTCCGATGGAAGTTCTCGGTGGCGGTATATGGGCGGAGAACCGAGTATTCTGCAAGCTGGAGGTTCCGGATGCGAAGGTCGAGGCAAGTTTGCTGCGGGCGGTCAAACGTTTTGATCTGATCATCACGATGGGTAGGAAGGCGCAAGAATTCATCGAGGAACAGGGAGTCGATGGGACTTGTATGGTCGTTTCGGGTGGAATCGACGCCGAGCGCTTTTCGTATGCGGACCAGACGCGCGACATCGATTTTATTCTGGTGGCGCGGTTAAGTCCGATCAAACGGATCGACAGTTTCTTGCGCGCCGTCGCTATTGTGTCGGGCGACCATCCAAGCGTGAGAGCCGTTGTCATCGGTGATGGGGAATTGCGTTCTGCGCTGGAGTCGTTGGCGGGGGAACTGGGCATCGAGGACAATCTGGAGTTTGCCGGGCAGCAGGAGAACGTTGGACAGTGGTTGAATCGAGCTAAGGTGTTTGTGCTGACTTCGGATTCAGAAGGGCTTGCACTGTCGCTGATGGAAGCGATGACCTGTGGCCTTCCTGCTGTCGTGTCCAACGTGGGTGATCTTGGTAGTCTGGTCGAGCACGGGCTAAACGGTTTCTTGGTTGGCGATCGTACGCCCGAAAATTTTGCAGCCGGCATGACCACGCTGGTTGCCGATGACGCGATGTGGTCCCAGTTCTCGGCGGAGGCTCGGGACGCTGCGTCGCACTACAAGATATCAGCCGTCTCCGATCGTTGGGATCGAATCCTCGGGCTAAGCGTGTAACAATGTGTGGAATCACCGGATATGTCGGATTTAACGACGAGACGCTGCTTCGGCGGATGTGTCAGAGCATCGTGCATCGCGGTCCGGACGAAGATGGCTACTACGTTGCCGACGGGGTGGGGTTGGCAATGCGTCGCCTCAGCATTATTGACCTGGACACCGGGCGTCAACCCGTAGCCAACGAGGATGGTACAGTTCGCGTTGTTTTCAACGGGGAGATCTACAACTACGAGTCGTTGACGAAGGAACTTAAGAGTAGAGGGCATCAGTTTGCGACGGCTGGCGATACCGAGACGATTGTACATCTCTATGAGGAACACGGTCTCGACTTCGCAAAGCATCTACGTGGTATGTTCGCAGTGGCTCTTTGGGATTCAAAACGGCGGCGTCTCGTTCTGGCGCGTGACCGCATTGGTGAGAAGCCCCTGTACTATTACGTCCACGGGCAGCAACTCATCTTTGGCTCCGAACCTAAAACGATCCTGCAATGGCTGAAGAAGCGGAGTGTCAATCCGCAGGCGGTGTGCCAATTCCTGGCGGCGGGCTATGTACCTGCCCCACGCACGTTCTTTGCGGGTATGAACAAGCTGGGGCCTGGGGAAATACTGACTTGGGAGGACGGGCGTGCCGAGGTGCGACGATACTGGCGGCGCACGCGCGACGAGCGTTCAGACATTACGTTTCCAGAGGCCTGCGACCAACTTTCGGATAGACTGTCTGAGTCGGTCCGACTGTGCCTCAAGAGCGATGTTGAAGTTGGTGCGTTTCTTAGCGGTGGGCTGGATTCGTCGGTGATGGTTGCGCTCATGCGAGAGCACGAAGCCAACGTGCAGACGTTTGCGGTTGGTTACGAAGGGTTGGCGGCAGGGTTTAACGAGCTTCACTACGCGAAGAAGGTAGCATCGGACCTGGGGACCACACATCACGAACTTATTTTGGGTCCGGTCTCCAGCATCGAGTTGCTCCCGAAGATCCTATGGCACTATGATGAACCCCACGGTGAGCCGACGTCGGTGTTGGTCTACTTGCTAAGCCGATTCACGCGCGAGCATGTCAAGGTTGCGGTCGGTGGTACGGGTGGTGATGAGATCTTTTATGGGTATCCGCGTCACGCTGGCATACGGATGCTCCAATACTATCGCCTGATGCCCGCATGGTTTCGCAAAGGCATCGTGGAACGAATCATCGCGCGTTGGCCTGAGTCGACAAAAGGGAGCCGCTTCGCGAAGCGCGCCAAACGGTTCATCGGTGGTTCGGCGCACCCACCAAGCGAGGCGTACTTGGGCTGGGTCAGCTTATTGGGGGCGGAAACGCGTGCGAGTTTGGTGGCGGGGACAATGTGCGAGCATGTGGACGATCCTGCCGGCGATGGGTTTCTTCGCGATCTACTTTGCAACGACGATAATCGTGGTTTCATGCACAAGATTACGGATGTTGATGTTGGTGGGTACTTGCCCGAATACCAGCTTGCATACATGGACCGGATGAGCATGGCCTGTGGACTTGAAGTGCGGGCACCGCTTTGCGATTACGAGTTGGTGAATTTTGTGACGTCGTTGCCAGCGCAGTATCGCATCAAAGGCACGCGGACCAAGCATATTTTCAAGACCGTCGCGAAGCAATGGATCAACAAGGATATCGCCGAGCGCAAGAAAGTCGGTTTCGATTCGCCCATCGGGCAGTGGTTCAAGGATGAACTGCGATCGTTTGTCACGGGGTTTCTGTCGGAAGAGCATGTGGCGCGAACGGGCATTCTCAATCCGCAAGGCGTAAGCCGCGTCGTGGGCGACCATCTGGCGGGGCGGCGAGATTATTCGCTGCAATTGTGGAGTTTGATCGCGATTGAGGCGTGGCATCGGATGTATATTGAAGACGCAATCACCGATGGGTCCGAGTATTCCCTGTCAGATTTACGCGGGGCGGGCGGAAAGAAACAAAACAGTGTCCCGGCGGTTGCTTCGGCCTTAACATGAATGTCAGCTTCGGTCCTTCGGCTTGTGGGCCGATAGAATGTGTGAAGAACAGGTGACACCTTGGCATCGGCAACGCTAACTGAAATTCGAGAAGCGATTCTTCCTCCGGCGGGTGAGGTTCTGCTCCGCTTTCTGCGCGATATCTACTACGGGCAGCAAGGTGAAGGATCGGGAGGCACCTACCCTGCAGAGGTTGCGCTGCGGGCGCAAGAGTTGGGGCTTATTGGCGGTTCCGAGGGGAAGCACACCCTCACCGATCAGGGCTACATCGTCGGCAACGTAGCCAAGGAGTATTGCAATTGGATCGATCATGGCCGCTCGATGCCCACACCGCGTCCGCCGCAGTCGATGATCGATGGCAAGGACGTGCTCGACTTGGGGTGTAGCTTTGGGCGCTGGCTTTGGGAGTTCCAGCAGACGGCAAACTCGGTCGTCGGTCTGGAACTTCAGCCCGAGTATGTTGAACTCGGGTCTGCGTTGGCTCGGTGCGAAGGGATTGAGCCCCCACTAATCCACAAATCAGGAATTGAACAACTCGATCAGTACATTGACGACGCGTCGAAAGATTTTGTATTCTCGCGATTGGTATTCAACCACGTTGACCTTCGTACGACACTGCCAAAGGTGGCTGCGGTTTTGCGACCTGGGGGTGTGTTGTGGGTTCAGGTGGAAACGTTTCGTGCGGCATATCGCCGTGTTTTTCAGGGTGAGTTTCGCGTCAGAAGCCGCCTGCTCGGTGCGTTCGCCCTGTGCAACTCGATCGGTTGCGCGTTAACAAACCGGCAAATGACGCTGCCCGTCCGTGGGCGAATGCACGCCAAACACCGGGTTGCTTATCCACCACTGTCATGGTGGCGGCGATCGCTCAAACGCCTTGGGCTCGATGGCTTCAAAATCGAGGCGGACAACGGTGGAAACGCGACGTTCTCCGCTCGAAAAATCGGCTGACGCACCCGAGTGACGCGGTTCGTCCCAGCTTGGTAACTTTCGCGTCATGTTTCTCCTCTCCCTCACCCATGTTCGTAGGCTGAATCCCAGTTCTCAAGCGAATCGCTTGTCACGTCAACGGTTGGTGCGCACCCCCCGCGACCCAAGCCGCTTCCGGTTTTGCTTTAGGCACGCCTCGGTGTATAACGCCCCGTACGGGCAATGGACTGAAACAAGTCAACCGAGGTTTGTATTATGAAATCACTTGTCGACAGACGCGTTGCATGGTGGATGGCGTGCGCGGTTGGGAGCGTGCTTTCAATCAGCGTGCTTCCAGTCTCCAGCGTTTTGGCACAAACCGACACCGAGCATCCACTGCTAAAGCTCTTGCAGGATGAACTCACGCTGTCGAAGGAAAAGCTCGTTTCGCCCGAGGGCACAAAGCCGTATTTCATTCAATACACGGTGACGGATCAGAAGCGGTTTTCTGTCCGCGCGACGCTTGGTGCAATCGTGAGCGATAGCGAAAACCACGGCCGTCTACTCGATGTTGATCTGCGGTGTGGCGACTACAAACTGGACAGCACACATCAGATTCGGGGTCGGGGGGCTGGGCATGAGTTTGGCGGTGGTCGATCGAGACTTCCGCTCAACGGTGATGCGATCGGTACGAAACAGGCGATCTGGCTGGCGACGGACGCCCGATTCAAAGCGGCGGTCAAACGCCTTGGACAAGTCAAAGCCAACATTAAGGTGATGGTGGAGGAAGAAGACCTGTCCGATGATTTTTCGATTGAAAAGCCCAACGTCAAAATCGACGCGTGGGTTGATACCAGCTATGACAAAAAAGCCCTGGCTGACCGGATTCGCAAATACTCGGAACTCTTTCGCAATCATCCGTTGATTTACGATTCGCAGGTGACGCTGTCGGGTACGACAACGAATCGGCTGATGGTCAGCAGCGAAGGCGCGAAGCTACAATTTGGCCGTTCGTGGTGGCGCATTGGCGTCCGGGCATCGACCGTGGCAGATGACGGGATGGAGTTGTGGCAGTACACGTCGTTTGATGCGCACAGTCCCGATCGATTGGCCGACGACGTGACGGTTGTCGCGGGCATCGAGGAATTGATTCAGCAGGTGTTGAATCTTCGCAAAGCGCCTATCGTTGAACCGTATGCTGGCCCGGCGATCCTGCGCAACAGAGCGAGTGGAGTGTTCTTTCACGAAATCTTCGGCCATCGTATCGAAGGTCATCGTCAAAAAGATGTGGACGAAGGACAGACGTTCGCCAAGAAAATCGGCAAGTCTGTTTTGCCGGATTTCTTGAGCATCGTTGACGATCCATCTCGACGCACTTGGGGTGATGTCGAGTTGAACGGTTACTACGAATTCGATGAAGAAGCGATGACCGCCCAAGCCGTGCGTCTTGTCGAAGGCGGTATCCTCAAAACGTTCCTGCTTTCTCGATCACCAACGCGCGGGTTCACCGCTTCAAATGGCCACGGGCGAAGGCAGCCGGGTTTACGGGTGGTCGCTCGTCAAGGAAACCTGATTGTCGAATCAACGAATCAGATTCCGTTCGACAAACTAAAAGCCCGGCTTGTGGAGGAAGCGAAGAAGCAGGGCAAAGAGTATGGCCTCTTGTTCGAGGATATTTCGGGCGGGTTCACGACGACGCGGAGGCGTGGTCCGCAGGCGTTCAAGGTGTTGCCCATCGTGGTGTACCGGGTCTACGCCGACGGCAGACCTGACGAATTGGTTCGCGGTGTGGACATTGTAGGAACGCCACTGACCTGCTTCTCGAAGATTCTGTGTACGGGAGATGATCCTGGTATTTTCAATGGCGTTTGCGGTGCGGAGTCGGGCTCGGTTCCCGTGTCGGCGATTTCCCCCAGCATTCTGGTCGAGCAAATTGAAATCGAAAAGAAGCAGAAGTC
>JAADIU010000318.1 GCA_013151185.1 Planctomycetota bacterium | reverse complement strand
CACCGACAAGCCCGCCAGCAAACCGGCGAACCCAAGAGTCAAACTGAGCACCACCATGGGCGACATCGTGCTCGAGTTGGATGCTGAGAAAGCACCGGTCACGGTGGAGAATTTTCTCGCCTACGTCAACGATGGGTTCTATGACGGTCTGATATTCCATCGCGTCATGCCCAACTTCATGATCCAAGCCGGCGGGTTCGACGCTGAAGTGGACAGGCGGACGAAGGGAATGCGCCCGCCGATCAAATTGGAATCGCTGAACGGTTTGACCAACGCCAAGGGGACCATCGCAATGGCGCGTTCGGGTCCCAATACAGCCACCAGCCAGTTCTTCATCAACGTGGTGGACAACGCCCGTCTCGACGGTCGAGCCGCCGGCAAGGACGGCTATGCGGTGTTTGGAAAAGTTGTCGAGGGCATGGATGTTGTCGAGAAAATTCGCACCACAGACTGCTTCGGACATCCAAAATACAACGGAGGCAGAAAACCGGTGACACCGAAAGTTCCGGTGGTCATCAGCAAAGCCACCGTCCTCGGAGCCGACGGCAAGACCGCCAAGAAACCCGAAGCGAAGAATGAGCCCACGGATAAGAAAGCCAAAGAAGGCGAAGCCCACAAAGAGCACGGCGAGTAAACGGGAACACTCGCAAGAGACTTGTCGAGTTCGAGCGGCTCGACACCCCAACTACTGGTGTGATTCAACCCGTTGGGATATTATTCAACGATGTAGGGTCCGCTGTGCGGACCATTCCTCGGTATTGAACATTGTTCCTGCGACGGTCCGCACAGCGGACCCTACCAAGAACCTCGAACGCGACAGTCACGACGAAAAGCGGGTGCCCCTCCCTTGAGCGAAGCGGAAGGGTGGGGAACTGACAATCTACGAATGGGGCAGAACCACACCAATTACTTACCGGAAACTACTTACCGGCACCCCGATTACTTACCGGCGGGCTCCATCGCGCGGGAGTACTTGACCACCTGAACGTTCCAGTTCTCACCCGTGCTGACCGCCACCTCCGGACCAAGGTGCTCGAACTCCAGCGTCATCAGCGGTGTTGACTCTACCAGCGTCTCGTTAAACCCAAGCCGCTTCTTGACGAAGTAATCAACGGTGTGGACGTCGTCGATCCAGTCACCGCTTTCTTTGTCCTTGAACCGGTACCAGAATCGCACCGTGATGCCGTCCACCATGTAGCCGTGTTCTTCGGTGATGTGAAAGTCCATCCAATTCCGATCGCCTTCGTTGCGACGCACCGGCTTGACGTGAATCTTCGCGAGGCCTTCTTCAACCAGCTTCGAGCCCTCCGGGATGGGCTGCTGCCAAACGGGAATGTTCGCTACGGCTTCCGATGGGATAATCTCGGGCTTTGCATCCTTGCCCACATAGGACACATAACCCGCAACGCCCAGAAGCACGACCAAAACAACCAGCAAGATTTTCATAATAGGAGTCCTTCAAGATAGGAACGCCAAACACCGCACACCGATCGTCACCACACACTGCACGTCACTTCAGCTTACGGCAAATGTCACAAAGTTTTGCACCCAAGGCCTCAATTTGAGAACGAACATTCGCGTCGGCTAAGTTGCCGTCAGGACCAAATGCATCGTGTGCGTTCGGCACGGCTTGCTGCTGCGGCAAAACGATGACGCGGATGTTGCCCAGGACCGCCCTAAGATGGACCAACCCACGCAGTCCACCAAGGCCACCCGGTGATGCGCTCATCAGGATAGCCGACTTGCCCTCGAATGCTTCGAGCGGCTTCTCCCCTTCGGCTGGCCGGGTCGCCCAATCAATCGCATTCTTCAAGACTGCCGACAAGGAACTGTTGTATTCCGGCGACGAAATCAACATTCCATCGCACGCCTTGAGGAGAGCCTTGAACCGCGTTGCCTCCTCGGGTGGACCGTTCTCCGCTTCGTAGTCCTCATCGAACAGTGGCAGATTTAGATCGCGCAGATCGATGAAGTCGATATGCGCCCCGGCTTGTTTGGCACCCCGGGCTGCGACTTTGACCAGTTTCTTGTTGAAGGAATCGCTTCGGGTACTTCCCGCAAAGGCGAGAATACGGGGGGCATCGTCCATGGATTCAAACTCCGAAAAATATCTTCAATCAAACCCGGCATCACAGCATATCCACCGAAGCGAACATCCGCCAGCCGCACCACGGATGTGACACCCGGTCGGCAAATCGCTACGCTACGCGGCTTGGAAAGCCAACCTGTTTCCACACAACGTGAGGATGAACCATGCGAAACCACCGCCTACTCCTGATGGGTCTGATCATGACAACGCTGACAGCGCCGACCGTTCATGCCGACGAAGGCATGTGGCTACCGAACCGACTTCCAAGTGACCACCTGAAGGCAACGTACGGATTTGAACCCACCGCCCAATGGATCGACCATGTGCGAAAGTCGTGCATTCGGTTTGGCCGCGGTGGTAGCGCTTCGTTCGTGTCGCCCAATGGCCTCATCATGACGAATCACCACGTCGGCGCGACCGCGATCGCCAAGCTAAGCGACTCGAAGCACGACTACCTGCACGATGGATTCTACGCACAAACCCGCGACGGCGAACTGTCGTGCGAAGGGTTGGAACTTTTCACGCTGGCGGAAATCCGCGACGTGAGCAAGCAGATCCACGACGCGATCAAGCCGGGAATGTCGCCCGCCGAAGCCTCGGCTGCCCGTGACGCGGTGAAGTCGCAAATCGAACAGGACGCAACAAAGGAAACGCAGCTTCAACCGGAAATCGTCACGCTGTATGGAGGCAGGCAATATCACCTGTACCTCTACAAGAAGTACACCGACATCCGGCTCGTGTTTGCGCCGGAACAGGGCATCGCGTTTTTCGGTGGCGACATCTCAAACTTTGAGTATCCGCGCTACGATCTCGATGTATCGTTCTTCCGAGCGTATGAAAATGGCAAGCCGGCAAAGACGGAGCATTTTCTTCAATGGTCTGCCGACGGTGTATCCGAAAATGATCTGGTGTTCGTGGTCGGGCACCCGTATCGCACGCAACGGATCTTTACGACGTCGCATCTGAAACTCCTTCGCGATGTTGAGATTCCGATGATCTTGTCGGCATACAACCAACTCGAAGTGGAACTCATTCAATTCCGGTCCGAAGGCGCGGAGCATCATCGAATCGGCACGGACCCGCTATTCGGTGTGCAAAATGGTCGAAAGGCTTTCGGCGGAATTTTGGCTGGTCTTTTCGATTCGCACACCATGGCACAGAAAGAAGCGACGCAGAAATCGCTGCAATCGTTCGTGCAAACAGACGAAACCCGCGTAGCCAAATGGGGCGACCCGTGGGGCGAAATCGAAGCGGCCATCAAGAAGGTCGAAGATGTTTTCCCCGCCTACTACGTTTCTGAAAATCGCCGAATGCGCATGCCGACGCAGTTCCACGTTGCAAAGCACCTCGTCAGGATGGCCGAAGAACTCAAAAAGCCCGACGCGGAACGCCTCAGCGAATATCGCGATTCAAAACTCGACAGCATCAAGCGAAGCATCATCTCGACCGGCCCCATCTATCCCGACCTGGAGCAGTTGATTCTGACCGACGCGCTCACACGCATGGGGCGAGTCCTCGGCGGTGATCATGCCATCGTCAAAGCCGCCCTTGGTGGACAACGCCCCGCCGATCGAGCTGCCGCGATCCTCGCCGGGTGCAAACTGGGCGATCAAACGGAGCGGCAACGCATGCTGGATGGTGGCTCCGAAGCCATCGCAGGCAGCAAAGACTCGATGATCCTCTTCGCCAAGTTGCTCGATGGTTATGCACGCCCGCTACGCGAACAGGTCGAAGACGAATGGGAGAGCGTAGAAGCCGCAGCATACACGCGCATCGCCGAAGCCATGTATGCCAAAGACGGCGAGTCCGTATACCCCGACGCGACCGGAACGCTCCGGTTTTCATTCGGAACCGTGAAGAGCTACACGCAGCAAGGCAAGACGATTCCGCACACGACGAATATCGGTGGCGCGTTTGATCTCTCGCGAGAATTCAAGAACGCAGCCCCCTTCAATCTGCCCGAAAGTTGGCTCCGGGCGGAGAAGAAACTGTCAGCGAGCACGCCGTTCAACTATGTGTCAACGTGTGACATTATTGGAGGCAACAGCGGATCACCAACGGTCAATCGCAACGGCGAGATCGTAGGCATCATCTTCGACGGCAACATTCAGGCGCTGATCTGGGACATCCAGTTTGAACAAGAACAAGCCCGCGGTGTACACGTCGATAGCCGAGCCATCATCGAAGCACTCTCGCAAGTGTACAACGCGAAAGCACTCGTGAGCGAACTACAAGAATCCAAACTCGCGTCGAATTAAGGTTCTGCAATGTAGGGTACGGTTTACCGCACCTGTTGTGCGATAGAAGAACTATCACGGCGCTTGATAATCCAACTCGCGTTCCATCCGACGACGCCATGCGGGCATGTCATCGAGTGAGCTTTCGGCCCAAAGCCCAACACGATTGCGCCGGGCCTTTCGCTCGGCTCGCTTGAATTGACTCTTGAGCGGGTGGTCAAAGCGCCAGTCGGCGTACGCATACCCCTCGCGAATCAAGCGCTCGTTGAATGAGATGTCGTCGTCAACAGGCTCGACATACGCGAGCAAACGGTTGTACTTGTCGCGCGTATCCTTCCGCGACAGAATCACGCGTACCTTCGCACCAAGCAATGTCTCCTTGGCAAACGCAGAAGCCTCCGCACCAAAGTGCATCGCCCCGTCACGACTCCCCGCCACCTCCGGCGTATCGACACCCCACAAGCGAATCCGCGTATCTGGATACTTCCCGTCCGGAAGATCAATATCAAACGTATCCCCATCCGCCACCTGCACAACGGTAAACACCCGATTGTGATACTTCTCAAAATCATCAACCGACGACGGTGAAAAGAATTGAACGAAACCACCAACCAACAGGAGAACAACACCCGCAATCAATACGGGCCGGCGTCTCCAAATTGGCGCCATCACGATCGATCGGGAAGGCTGTGCTCTGGCAGGAAAGAACATGTTTGCATTTTTCTACTCAGGGCGGTCCGGTGGCGCCGACATCAGTTCGTTCGGGAAGGCTTATCAAGTTCGAAGGCTTTGTGGACAGCTTGTAGTGCGGTGGGGCCGTCCTCTTGTCGGACGATGCAGCCGATAACGATTTCGCTTGTTGAGATTGTTTCGATGTTGACCTTGGCGTCGCGCAGGGCCTCGAACATTTTTGCGGCGACGGCTGTGTGGGTTCTCATACCGACACCGATAACGCTCACCTTCGACACGTTCTCGTCCAATTCGACCGGTCCAAAGCCCCTAGCCTCGGCCATTCGGCGGCACACTTCGACGGCTTCGCGCGCTTGGTCTTGATTGGTACTGAACCCGACGTTTGCATGTTGCCTGTCGTCGTAGAAATTTTGGATGATGTCGTCGACCACAATGTGATGGCTGCCCACTTCGGCAAAAATTTCTGCGGCCATCCCCGGTTCGTTGGGGACGCGCGTCATCACGATGGTCGCAAGGTCGACTTTGAGCGACGCACCGCGCACCGCCACGTCTTCCATTCCAGGCGTTTTTTGCATGATCATGGTCCCCGGCTGATCCGTCAGTGAACTGCGGACGTGAATTGCAACGTTGTACTTTTTGGCAAATTCGATCGCCCGCGAGTGCATGATGCCCGCCCCAGCGCCAGCCATCTCCAACATTTCATCGTAGCTGATCGCGTCGAGCTTGCGCGCTTCGGGCACGATCCTCGGATCGCAGGTGTAGATTCCATCGACATCGGTGTAGATTTCGCAAATCTCAGCATCAAGGACAGCCGCCAAAGCCGCCGCCGTTGTGTCGGACGCGCCCCGCCCCATCGTGGTAATCTCGCCATGTTCGTCGACGCCTTGAAAACCGGCGACGATCACGATGCGACCTTCGTCCATCTCCTTGAAGATGCGTTCTTTGGAAATCTTTTTGATGCGGGCCTGCGAGTGTCGGCTATCGGTGACCAACCCGAGTTGCCCACCGGTCAAACTGATCGCCTCGTGCCCGACCGATTGAATCGCCATCGCCATGAGTGCGATCGATACCTGCTCGCCCGTGGTCAGCAGCATGTCCATTTCGCGGCGTGGTGGTTGCGGTGTGATCTCCCGAGCCAGCGCGATCAGATGATCGGTCGTTTTGCCCATCGCCGAAACTGCGAGGACGACGTTGTTGCCATCGAGCTTCGCGCGGATTGCCCGACGTGCGGCGCGGTGAATTTTGTCCGCGTCGGCTACTGAGGTTCCACCAAATTTTTGAACGATCAATGCCATGCCAAGACGATTCTAATCGGCGGGCGGCTGAAAATCGATAGGTAAGTTGTGAATTGCGGTGGTCGCGCCGGCTGGGAGGCTTGCCCGTTTCGCACGTTATGGGCTTGTTTCTTTGCGTCGATGAACCTACCTACGCCATCGAGTTTGCGACGCTGGGGACGGCTCCTGCGCTGATGGTGTGCTTCGCGTGCACCGATTGTTCGGCGCTTGATCGTTCTTCGCGAACCTGCACACCCACAAAGATCGGCGTGCTTCGTTTGTTCGCCCGTTGAATGTCCCTCATGCCGGCGATCGCTTCTTCGACATCGAGCGAAGGTTTCGACGTGGGGGCATCCGTCCGACGGCCATCGAGGATGTGGACCTCGTGATACACTGCGACTGCCGTTTGCTGCAATACGCTTTGAACTTCAAGATCGCTGATGTAGCACTGCCCGATCAATCGCCAGTGTGGAACAACGCGGCGAAGCATGTTGAGTTGATGGTTGATAATCTCGTGCTGCATGACTTGGGGTGTCGGCTGCAAGTGAATCGAAATGGGCGCATCCGACCAACGCTGAATCAAATCCATCCAGAAGTAGTCATCCAGCCATGCCGCTGTCTCGC
>JAADIU010000337.1:7965-36512 GCA_013151185.1 Planctomycetota bacterium | reverse complement strand
GCAGGCCATGCCCAAAGCGATGCCCATCATTAAGGTGCCCAGCGAAGGGTTGGGTTCGACGGGCAAGAATTGCATGATCAGGGTGATCGTCACCATGCCCATCGCCAACGCGGCAACAATGATCCGAAGCGTGCCGAGTTGTTTGCTTGGGTCTTTTTCGTTCATAAGAATTCAAGTTTTACTCTTGTCGTCACGTCGTCCCTAGCCATTTCAGTTTAGGCCAGCCCCCTCGGGATGCAATCAAACACTGCCTCCGCCCGTATTTGCAGGGCGTCCTGCCATGTTGTACCGTACGACGTCGGAGCCCGTTGCACCTGGATTCAAGCCGCTTTGACCCTATCATTGATGCAAATTGAATGACCCCGATCCAATAACATTTTGTGGAGACGCCCGGCGGGAACCTGTCGCGGCAAAACTGAACGCAATGAGCAGCACACTGACCCCCCAGGAAATCGTCGAAAGACTCGATCGCTACATCGTTGGACAAAACGATGCAAAGCGGGCTGTTGCGGTGGCTATTCGCAACCGTTGGCGACGCCAGCAACTCCCCGAAAAACTGCGCGAGGAAATCGGCCCGAAGAATATTATCCTCATCGGACCGACCGGTGTGGGGAAAACCGAAATCGCCCGACGCCTCGCCGGCTTGGTCAACGCGCCTTGGGTCAAGGTGGAAGCCACCAAGTACACCGAGGTCGGATACCATGGCCGCGACGTCGAAAGCATGATCCGCGACCTTGTCGAAAATGCGATCCACATGGTTGAGGCAGAGCAGACGGAGGTCGTCCGAAGCGAAGCGGAACGCCAAACCGAAGAGCAACTGCTCGATGCGCTCATCCCGACGGGTGAAGACTTTCAAGACACAGACGCCGTGTCGGATGAAGCGGAGCAACGACGCCACAGAAGCCGCGAAAAAATGCGAGTGAAGCTGCGCGATGGTCAACTCGACGATCATTCGGTCGACCTTACCGTAGAGCAAAAAGCCATGCCCGTCGGCATGATGGCAACCATCGGTGGCGATCAGCTTGAATCGGAAATGCAGGGCATCATGGAACGGTTGATGCCGTCAAAATCGACGACGCGTCGCCTGCCGATTCGAGAAGCACGCAAAGTGATTTTCGAGCAGCAGTGCGAAAAACTCATCGACAAGGACAAACTCGTCGAGATGGCGCTGCGAAGGACGGAAGCCAACGGCATCGTGTTCATCGATGAGATCGACAAAATCGGAAGCGCGGGATTCGGGCAGGATGTTTCGAGGTTGGGTGTGCAGCGGGACCTGCTGCCGATCGTTGAGGGATGTACCGTCAGCACGCGGCATGGGCAGGTCAAGACGGACCATGTTTTGTTCATCGCTGCCGGCGCGTTCCACATGACCAGTCCGAACGACCTCTTGCCGGAAATGCAGGGGCGGTTCCCGATTCGCGTTGAATTGAAAGACCTCAACCACGATGATTTCGTCAGAATTTTGACCGAGCCGGAGTCGGCATTGATCAAGCAGCAGGTGGCTTTGATGGGTACCGAGGGCGTGACGGTCAAGTTCACGGATGATGCCATTCAAGAGATGGCCGAGATCGCCATCCGCATGAACGCGGGTGTCGAAAACATCGGCGCGCGACGCCTTTACACCGTGTCCGAGAGATTGATGGAGGAACTATCCTTCGATGCCCCGAACCGTTCGGGAGACAAGGTCACGATCGACGCGGGCTATGTGCGAGACCGATTGGCAGACATCGTCCGCAATGCGGAGTTGGGTCGCTTTGGCTTCCATAGCATGCGCGAGGGCAGCGAGTGAACCGGTCGGCATCGGTTACGGCTGGCAAGATTCTGTGATTCGCCAGTATTTTCTGGTTCGAGAAGGTGCGGTTTTCAGCGGCTGTTTCGCAGGCAGTGTTTGTAAATAGTTTGTACGCAGTGGTTTATGTGTTTTTCTCTGAGGCTCCGCATCGGTGGGGTGTTGCCACTGTGGTAAATTCACCGCTAATGCGGTATAAGCTTCGTTCCGATTGATCGTAGACTTGGGGTGTTCGCGTTGGCGAGGCCTCGATGATTGGTTCGTGGGTCCTTTTCTGAAAGATGGCAACCTAAGTGATCAAGGTCAAACCACGCGGAAATGAATCCGTGCAGCAGTTGCTCCGCCGTTTCAAGCGTCTCTGTCAACGAGAGGGCTTGACGCGCGACATCAAGCGAACCAGCTACTACGAAAAGCCCTCCGAGCGCAGGCGTCGTCAGTCACGCAAGTCAGCCCGCCGCGCGACGATTGGTTAGTCCGCTAGGGGCTAGACGATCGGCCACCAGACGATCGGCCAATCGGCTGGTCTCGTTCGTTGGGAAGTTGTACAACCGGGCGCGCGAACTCCACATCTATTTTTATTCCGGTATTCTTATTTTGGATTGAACCATCGATGCAGGTTGTGCGCGCGTTTGGACTGCGTGCGAGTCGGGACGATTACTCTTGGTCGAGTTGGATGCTGGCTAGGCCCATCGAAACGTCGTCGAAGAACGTAAAGACCTTGTCCAAGCCGGTCACCAGAAACAGGCCCCACACATGCGTATTGACGGCGCAGAGTCTTAGCTGACGGCTATTTGATAGCTGGAGCTTGCGGAGTCTCAGCAGCTTGGCGATGTTCGATGAGTTGAGGTAGTTGACGCCCGAGAAGTGAAGCACGACGTCCAACTCTTTATTCGCCTGGACCTGCTCGATCACGGCGCTCAGGTCGTCGCTGAAGCCGGGGTCGTCGCTCAGTTCGGCTAGCAATACGGTCTCAGACCAGTTTTCAACCGACATGGGTGAACCCTCCGCTCTTTCGATCGAACATTCAAATTCGATCGAACAATCAAACATCGCACACCAGACTCGCTGACCCTATCGCCGCCCCGTGTTCGTGTCAACGCGATTTTGGCTGGCAGCCAGCGAAGCGAATCAAGCCTTCCACTGCGGGGTCACCGTGACCGCACCAATGTGGATTGACCTATGTTTTCTGCTTGAACAACCTGTGCGATGTCTGCGAGGAATCGTTTTGCATCGGTGTAGTACCCGGCTGTCGGGACCAATCCCGCGATGCGCTCGGCAAAGTACGCGTTGATCGCCCCCATCAGCAGTTCGCGCAGGTACTTGCTGAAAATGCTCGCGAGCGCGATCGGAAGGTGCGACGTTTCGCCTTTGGTCGTGAAGTCGATGGTCCATGTATCGTCAGAACCGCCGACGGTGTATGCGCTGTGGGTCGCCGTTTCGGAGATTATGCGAAGCGGTTTACATTCAAAGAATGTCATCAAGGCTTCGCGGTAGCGCGATCTGCCACCGTGTCGATCGACATGCACGATAACGCACGGCCCGAAGCGATCCCGCACGCGCTGCACCAGTCGAAGGGCGGCTTGCATGAGGACGGCAGCTTTGTTGCGCGTGATTTGGATTCTTCGGTTGTAGTCCGATTCCAGCAGCACTTCGGAGAAAATGCCACGCAGTGACACTTGTGATGCGGACATACATCGTTTGACGGCATTGGCGCGTGTGGAAATGTCCAATGCGGATGAGGCTGTCGGGATGTCGCACTCGTACGCGGCATACCAAGGATGGTTTTGGAGTTCCGCAAGCATCCCCGGAGACAGGACGTGAAGAAGATCGCGAAGCGTGTGGGGCGATCGGTTTGCGGTATTGAGCATGACCAGCGCCGTGCGCTCGAGCGTGATGAGGCCTTTCTTTCGGTCGTAGAGTTTTTTGCTGTCCGCGATGGGGAGGCGTGTTTCATGTCGGGACGGATCGCGGCAGATTGCTTCGCGGAGGAGGTTCCAAAGATCTTCGTTTTGTAGCCCGTCGGGAACTTCAAACACCGTAGCCGTCACAACAAGCGGGCCAAGCAGGGGCCCATAGCCCGCTTCATCTATTCCGACAACGATCACGATGCTGACTCCTCCGATCCGTAGCGCTTCGCCCACATCTGGAATCCGTGAGCCCGAGCGGAGCACCATTCTAATACCGTTTGAACTCGGCGCACATGTGATCTGGAAATCGGCGCGGATTCGCGTGTGATGGCACAAGGTCAATTCTGGCTGGAAGGGGTGAAACCAACTGAACAGCCGGCAGCCTTTGCAGCATCCGCTGCACTTTCTCACAGGTTGTGTGCGGGCTCTGGTCGATTGACTTCCGAGACGGGCGTCCTAGACTGATCGGCCGTCGTTGGCTTTTGGAAGGTAGCCAGCCGCCCATCCGAGCTGGGTGTTGATGGGACCCTACCAGAAAGCTCGAACGCAATAGTGACGACGCGGAGCGTTCGGATGAAGAGAATGTCCGTTCTTCTTGCTTCACACCACTCGCCCGCGATGATGGGTGGCAATCATCCGCGTAAAGACGCGGCATACCCGAGCCGTTTGCTCAGGTCGGCTGCAGTGACAAATAACCAAGGAGACATACCCGATGAACGTTCGATCATTCAAATTGAAAGCCGGTTCACTCTTGATGGTGTTGGCAATAACACAGTCCGCATGGGCGGGTGGAGGCGTCAAAGCCACCGCGAAATTCGACGGAAAACGTCCCAAGCGATCGGTTATCAAAATGGACGCCGATCAGTACTGCGCCACAGCCAACAAGAAGAAGGACGGGTCGCCAAAGAAGGTCGGCAGTGAACAGGCCATCGTCAGCAAATCGGGCATGGTCAAGAATGTGATTGTCTATGTGAAGGACGGTTTGGGCGACGCCAAGTTTGACACGCCCGCCGAACAAGCCGAACTCAATCAGCAGGGCTGCATGTACAAGCCGCACGTTCTGTCTCTTCAAACCGGTCAGCCGATGCTGATCAAAAACAGCGACAGTACGCTGCACAACATTCACAGTTTCGCCGAGAAGCAACGTGGATTCAACTTCGCTCAGCCCAAGAAGGGTGATGAGAAGGAAGTGAAGTTTGCTCGCCCCGAAATCGTGAAGGTCAAGTGCGACGTGCATCCGTGGATGAGCGCCCACATTGGCGTGTTCGATCATCCCTTCCATGCGGTGACGGGCAAGAAGGGCACATGCGACATCAATGATTTGCCGGCAGGCGAGTACACGCTGGTTGCATGGCACGAGACGTTCGGCGAGATGGAGCAGAAGGTCACCGTCGCCGATGGGGCGGCTGTCGAGGTCGAGTTCGTCTTCAAGGCGAAGTAGGTTCGATCGATAGCGAAGCTTAGACATCCACCAAAGATACACCCACCCTCGGGAGAATCTCCTGAGGGTTTTTCAATTCTGGAAGGTTCGTAGCTTGTTGAATCTGGGGGCTTTGGGGGTCGGATTCCAATCGAGGATTCCGATTGACGACCAACGGATGACCCCCTACACTTTCGCCCCGAAGCGGGAGTTGGCGTCATTGACAACCACTGACTGAAAACCATTGACTCGGCTGGGTGCGTTCTTTGCGTGTACTCGACTCCGAAGTCAGGGGTTGCAGATGTTTGAAACTCAATGACCCGCACCGATTGATTTTTGGTGTTGACCGCTGTTCTGTCACTGAGATGTTCTGTTACTGAGAAGATTTGAGAGCCTCGACGCCATCTTCGCGGATGGCGCTACCAAGGGTATAACGACACATGATTGCGTCTTCCTTTTGGCTTCCACCGAATATCGCAGAGCGCGGTTCCGAAATTGACATTATCATCAGCTATTTGCACATCTTCATGGCGGTGTTGTTCGTCGTGTGGGGTGTGTACTTCGCCTATTGTCTGGTGCGATTCCGAGCGAGTGCCAACCCCACCGCGACCTATGCGGACGCCAAGGCGAAGACATCGAAGGCGGCAGAGGTGATTGTGATTGTCATCGAGGCGATCTTGCTGGTCGGCTTTTCGATTCCGGTCTGGGCGTATTATCGAAGCGAACCACCGACGGCTGACAAGAATCCACTCACCGTGCGCGTGGTGGCTCAGCAGTTCGCCTGGAACATTCACTATCCGGGACCGGACGGCAAGTTTGGAAAAACCAGGCCCGAGTTGATCGACGAAGCGCTGAACCCGATCGGTCTGGTGGATGCGTCCGAAGATCCGAACCGTGCCGACGACTACGTCAGCGTCAACATTTTTCACATCCCCAAGGACCGCGACATTCTGGTTCGTTTGACGTCGAAGGATGTGATCCACTCATTCGCGGTGCCTTTGCTTCGGGTGAAGCAGGACGCCATTCCCGGGATGGAAATTCCGATTTGGTTCAAAGCCACAAAGACGAGCGAAGAAACGCAGAAGATAATGACCCGTGCGTATGCCGTGCCCGAGTCAGCCGCCGGAAGACGCGCTGAAAAATTCATCAACAGAAACCGTTTGCTGATCACCATGTCGAAGAACGGTTCGGTGCCTGCGGGAACGACGTTGACGGCAGAGCATCTTAAGACGCTGATTGCCGATGGCATCACGTCGGTCGATTTGGCACCGGCATTCCCTGTCAACATTCAGTGTGCCCAGTTGTGCGGTTTGGGGCACTATCGGATGAAGGGGCAGATGGTGATCCATGAGAGCGACGATTACGAAGCCTGGTTCGCAGAAGCCGGTGTAGAAGAAGTCTTTGAAGACGACGAAGAAGAGGACGATTAGTAGGGTCCGCTGTGCGGACCGTCACAGGCGCAATGTTCGATGCTGAAAAATGGTCCGCAAAGCGGACCCTACTTCCTCAATAAGGTGAAGGGGTCAACCCAAAGATGAGTTCTGATCACACCCACAATCCCGGGTTCATCCGCAAGTATGTGTTCTCCGTGGACCACAAGGTCATCGGTGTGCAGTACGCGGTCACATCGCTGATTTTCCTGTTCTTCGGTTTCTCCTTGATGATGATCATGCGGTGGCAACTGGCCTATCCGGGCGATGCGATTCCGCTGATCGGGGGTTGGCTTGGGCAGTACCTAGTGGACAACAACGGCGTCTTGCTGCCAGAAGGTTACAACGCGCTTGGCGCGATGCACGGCACGATCATGGTGTTTCTTGGCGTCGTTCCGCTCGCGGTTGGCGGTTTTGGCAACTATGTGATGCCGCTGCAAATCGGCGCTCCCGACATGGCGTTTCCCCGCCTGAACATGGCCAGCTACTGGGTTTATGTTCTCGGTGGTATTGCGATGTTGGCGAGTTTCTTTGTGCCGGGTGGGGCGGCGAATTCCGGTTGGACGTCGTATCCGCCTTTGTCGGTCATTGCCAACGTGGACAACGCGCATCATTTCTGGAACGGGCAGACCATCTGGCTGCTCGGTATGGTTTTGCTGATTACGTCGTCGCTCTTGGGTAGCGTGAACTTCATCGTGACCATCGTTCACCTGCGGGTGAAGGGACTCACGATGTTTCGCCTGCCGTTTTTCGTGTGGGCGCAGTTGGTGACGAGTTTCCTGCTTCTGCTGGCCTTCCCACCGTTGGAAGCTGCCGGGGTGTTGCAGTTGATGGACCGTGCATTTGACACCAGTTTCTTCATGCCGACCGGCTTGGTGGTGAGTGGTGTTGTGAGGGATGAGTACGCAGGCGGAGGCAGTCCGCTGCTTTGGCAACACTTATTCTGGTTCTTGGCGCACCCCGAAGTGTACGTCTTGATTTTGCCGGCGCTCGGCATCATCGGCGAGATCATCGCAAACAACACGCGTCGCCCGTTGTGGGGTTACAAGACGCTGGTCTACTCGGTTGTCTTCCTTGGCTTCATGTCGTTCGTGGTTTGGGCCCACCACATGTTCCTGACGGGTATGGGCACCACGATGAGCAACTTCTTCCAGACCACCACGATGATTATCTCGATTCCATCGGTGGTGATTTTGACGGCAATGCTGCTGAGCCTTTGGAACGCGTCGATTCGATTCAATGTGCCGATGCTGTTTGCATTGTCTTTCCTGCCGATGTTTGCGATTGGCGGGTTGACCGGTTTGCCGTTGGGGCTTTCAGCATCGGACATTCAGCTTCACGATACATACTACGTCATCGGTCACTTCCACTATGTGGTCGCGCCGGGGACGATCATGGCTCTGTTTGCCGGCATCTACTTCTGGTTCCCGAAAGTAACCGGTCGAAAGATGAGCACGCTGCTGGGGCACCTGCACTTTTGGCCGACCCTCCTCTTCATGAACGTCATCTTCGGCCCGATGCTCATCATCGGGCTCAGGGGTGTGTCGCGGCGATTGTGGGATCAAACCGAATATGTGCTCGGTGCAGAGGTGCAGGGCTGGACGGTGATGTCATCGTGGGGCGCGTGGATGCTCGGGCTGAGTCAGTTGCCCTTTATCATTAATTTCTTCTACAGCGCCGTCGCAGGGAAGAAGTCGGTCGAGAATCCGTGGAAGGCGACGACGCTCGAATGGGCTGCTCCTTCGCCGCCACCGCACGGAAACTTCGCCGAAGTACCGGTCGTCTATCGAGGTCCGTACGAATACAGCGTTCCCGGTGCAAAGGAAGACTTCCAGCCGCAGCACCTGTCCGATGCAAAGTTGTCGTAGTTCGCCACGACAGAGTTGGTTTGAAGTTGCCGAAAGATAACAAGGCCGGAAGAAAACAAGACAGCCACCACACGATGGAGATGTTTATCAGTGTCCAGTGAACTGCTTCCCCATACGCTCGAACCGCATCCCGTCACCGGGATGTACAACGGCAAGTTTGGCCTGTGGCTGTTCCTTGCCTCAGAGGTCATGCTGTTTGGTGCGCTGTTCAGTGCATACATCCTGCTTCGCACGCATGGTGACTTCCCGTCGCACGAGGAGACCACCCTCAACTACAAGATCGGTGCCCTCAACACATTCCTTCTGATCACGTCCAGTGTGACGATGGTGATGGCGTGGGCTTCGTTCAAACTGAATGAGCCGTCCAAGGGCAAGCTGTACCTCTGGTTGACGGTGTTCCTTTCGGTTGCGTTTCTGGTGATCAAGATCAAGTTCGAGTACCTGCACAAGATTCACCACGGCATTACGCCCGATACGAGCACGTTCTATGCCATCTACTATTGCATGACCGGACTGCACGGATTGCACATTCTTGGTGGTGTGATCGTGATGCTTTACTTCTTGCTGCCCGGTTTTGGATTGTGGCGCAAGAATCCCGAGCAGTTCACCAACCGCATCGAATGCACCGGGTTGTATTGGCACTTTGTCGATTTGGTTTGGATTTTCCTGTTTCCCGTTTTCTACTTGCTGTAAGGGTGCAGGGCGCATCGCAATTTGATTTGCCCAAGCACCAACCCACACGGAAACCCACACGGAGCGAAGTCGATGGCCTCCAGTATTGAAGAAGTTCGAAAAAGTGTTCGCCTGTACCTGATGGTGTTCGGCGCGTTGGGTGTACTGACCATCGTGACCGTGTTGGCTTCCTCGCTGAACGTGTCCGTCGCGGTGGGCGTATTCGTCGCATTGGCGATCGCATCGGTCAAAGGCACCTTGGTTGCAACGTACTTCATGCACCTATTGGGAGAGCGATCCACGCTGTATTGGGTGCTGATTCTCGCCGCGTTTTTCTTCCTGCTGTTAATACTCATCCCCGTCATGATGCACTCTGAGACGGTCCACCTGATCGATCAGGTGACGTAGCGTAGTCAGTCTTGACGGGCAACCTTGACGGGGTTGGTTGAACCGGGTGGCCAAAGGTCCTCCAAGCGCCTAAAATCTACCACTATGTCTCTTCGCACGTTTCATATTATTTTCGTTGTGGTCTCGACCCTCATGACGGTGGGCGTGGGCGTGTGGGCGATGCTTATGTATCGCACAAAGCACGAACAGGCGATGCTCGTCATGGCGGGGCTGTGCGGGGTGGGTGTGGTGGTGCTTCTTTGGTATGGCCGCTGGTTCTTGCGGAAACTGAAGGTATCGCCACTTTGATTGCCGCACCGCATATTGATCGCAAGCCCGCTTCGGCTCGCCGTTGGGTGGTTCTGCTCACGCTGCCGTTGCTCTTGGTGGCAAAGCGCGCACAGGCCTGCGCCGTGTGTTTCGGTGATCCCGAATCAAGCATGGCTAGAGGCGCGGTGGCTGGCGTGATTCTGCTCGGCTGTGTGGTGTTTTGTGTGCTTCTTGGTATTGCGGGTACTGCGTTTCACTGGTCGAGGAAGGCCCGCAAGCTCGCCTTGTTGCAGGACCAGCAATAACCGCGCGTCTCTGATAAACTCTGGCATCGTATCTTGATTTCCTTAACGCCTGTCGGTCTTTGACTCACCGACGGTCTGTTCGATCGATCTTGAAACCCCACCCGTGAACACACCACCCACATATCGTCCTTGGTTGTTTTGGCTCGCGGCGCTGGTCGCGTGCATGTGCCTCGTCATGATCGCAGCCGGCGGTATGGTGACGAGCATGGAAGCAGGCGATGCCGTGCCCGATTGGCCGCTCTCCTATGGTTCGTTGATGCCGCCCATGGTTGGCAACGTGTTCTGGGAACACGGGCATCGATTGGTGGGAATGGCACTTGGCTTCGCGACGATCATCCTGACGATCACAATCGCATACAAGGAACCGCGAAAATGGGTGCGCACGCTCGCATATATCGCACTGCCCGCCGTCTGTTTGCAAGGGCTGATGGGCGGGTTTCGCGTCAAACTTATTTCCAGCCCTGCCGTCCAGAACTTTTTGTTCAGCGATCCCACCGGCGAGCAGGTCGAATCATTTCGCGTGGCTGTGATGATGTTTCACACGACGACTGCCCAATGCCTGCTTTGCCTGTTCGTGGTGATCGCCCTGGTGCTTTCGAGGCACTGGGTTCCAACAGCCACCAGCATCGAAGACATCTTCTGCCGCGCGTGCGGGTATAACCTTCGGGGTTCACCAGCGGCTGTTCGTGGTGGCGGTGGTTGTCCCGAATGCGGTATGCAAGGGTCTGCCGGCGCAATTCCAAAAGTTTTGGTGCGGTTGCCGAGGCTGGCTCTCATTACGGCGATCACCATCTTGATTCAGCTCCTTCTGGGTGCCTATCGCCGTCACACCGATTGCACGATCATCTACCACGCCATCGGTGCGTTTGTCGTCGCGGTTCATGTGATCGCCCTGTCCCGAAAGGTGCTAATCCACTGCGCTCCCCGACGCATTATGACCCATCTCGCGATCACGCTGCTGGTCGCCCTAGCCGCACAATTGGCGCTGGGCGTGGGATCGTGGATATTGAAAATCGGAGCCATCGAGTCGGGCCAGTTGGCGCAGATCGGCGGTAAAACCGAATACGCGAGCGCTCTGATCAGCTTGCATGTTGCTGTCGGTGCGATCATGTTGGCGGTTTGCGTCATGCTCATCGTCGAAGCCCGCAGGTTGGTGGGCGGTGGAACCGAATCTCCAGCATGTGTCGATCCAACAGCGGGTAGCGGTCCTGGCCACGGGGGCAAGAGTGAGGGGGAGGTCGTGACCGCATGAATGTCGCCGCCCGAACCATCTCCCAGCCCGCGCGATCGTGGATGGCGTTTGTCGAGCTGACCAAACCGCGTTTGAGTTCGCTCGTCCTGCTGACCGCGTTGGTCGGGTTCGTCGCCGGTTCCAATGCCGCAATCGACGTATCCGTGTTGATCCATCTGCTCGTGGGCACGACTTTGGTGGCGGGCGGTGCAAACGCGTTGAACCAGGTAATAGAACGCGGCTACGACGCCCGCATGGAACGAACGTGCCGGCGTCCTCTGCCCAGCGGTCGGTTGTCACCGGTGGAAGCCGTTCGGTTTTCGGTTTTGATCTCCGCAATAGGTTTGTTTGAACTGCTGGTTGGCGTGAATCTTTCGACGGCATGTTTGGGGGCGGCAGCGCTCGGTGGCTACATTTTTATCTACACACCGTTGAAGCGAATCACGGTGCATAACACCCTCGTCGGTGCCGTCGTGGGTGCAATCCCGCCGCTGATGGGTTGGACGGCGGCCCAGGGGAAAATCGGGATGGGTGGGTGGTTGCTGGCGGTGATCCTGTTTGTCTGGCAACTACCGCACTTTTTCTCGATCGCCTGGATTTATCGCGACGACTACGATCGGGGGGGCTTCCGAATGCTGAGCGTAGCCGACGGCACTGGAACGACGACGCGCATCCAGGTCGGGCTTCTGGCGATGCTTTTGATTCCGGTCAGCCTGATGCCAGCCGTTTGGGGTTTTGCAGGCCGTTTCTATTTTCAGGCTGCGTTTGTTCTGGGCCTAGCGCATTTAGCCGTGTGTTTGTGGCGACGGCGATCCGACGCCGACTCGCCCAATGGCATATCTGCTGCCCGCCGCGTGTTTCTTGCTTCGGTCATTTACCTTCCCGCATTGTTGTCCTTCTACATGGTCGATAAGCTTTAGCCGGCAAGCGAACGGGACCACTATTTTCTCGCGGCTGCCTTGGGAGTTTTTCGCGCATGGGCGATTTGTCCATCGAAGTTTCAGACCTCACCAAAACGTTCGGCGATCGCAAGGCGCTCGACCGGGTTTGCTTTCGCGTTGAGCACAAACACATTGCGGCGCTTCTCGGTCCAAACGGTGGAGGCAAGACTACCCTCTTTCGGATTCTGGCAACGTTGCTTCAACCCGACTCGGGCAGCGCGCGGATTTGCGGTTTCGATCCGGTGACTGCGCCCGACCGTGTTCGTCGAACGTTGGGCGTGGTGTTTCAATCGCCGAGCTTGGATAAGAAACTGACAGCCGCAGAGAATCTGCGACACCACGGGCATCTGTTCGGCATGAGAGGCCGCAGTCTCGAACGACGCATCGGGGTGATGCTCGAAAAGTTCAACATTGATGATCGAGCCAACGACCGCGTCGAAACGCTTTCGGGCGGGTTGGCTCGCCGTGTCGAAATTGCCAAGGGCATGCTTTCCTCGCCGTCGGTGTTATTGCTTGACGAACCCAGCACGGGCCTCGACCCGGCTGCCCGCTTGGAACTTTGGCGGCAGTTGGATGAAGTTCGCACGAGCGACGGGGTCGCCGTTTTGATGACGACGCACATTCTCGACGAAGCCGAACGCTGCGACCGCGTGACAATTCTGGACGAAGGCAAGGTGGTTGCGGACGATTCGCCGGCAGCACTGAAAGCGCAAGTGGGCGGGGCAGTCATCACGATCGAAGCCAACAAGCCGCAGGAAGTTGCAGCGCGGGCGCACTCGGAATTGAATCTGCCCGCCGAGGTGGTCGGCCAATCGGTTCGCATTGAATCGCCCGATGGAAATGGTGCAGCATTGATTCCAAGGCTCGCAGAGATTTTCGGCGACGGTGTCCATGCGATCACGCTCGGACATCCGACGTTGGAAGATGTATTCATTCGTCGCACCGGGCGAAATTTTGTGCGGGAGGTGGATTGATGAATACGGATACTTCTAGTTCCGTCCGCAGAGCCCCGGTTTCGCTGGCGGTCTATTCAATGTGGCGTCGCGAGTTGACCCGATTCTGGCGGCAGAAGAGTCGCCTGATCGGCGCGGTTGCGACCCCGTTGGTGTTTTGGTTGGTTCTTGGTGCGGGGTTCGGGCGGTCGTTCAATCCGACGGGCGGTGCGTCTGACGCAAGCTATCTAGAATATTTTTTCCCCGGTACAGTTGTGCTTGCCGTGCTGTTCACCGCGATTTATTCGACGATTTCAATTATCGAAGATCGGCAGGAGGGTTTTCTGCAAGGCGTGATGGTTGCGCCAGTGTCACGCGGTGGCATTGTTGCGGGGAAGATGCTGGGTGCGACGACGTTGGCAGTTGTGCAGGGCGTGGTCATGCTCATGCTCGCGCCTCTGATCGGTTTACCCCTTAGTTTTGCGTCATTCTGTTACGCGATCGCCGCGCTTTTTGGCGTTGCGTTGGGTTTGTCCGGGCTTGGCTTGATGATTGCGTGGTCGATGGATTCGACGGCGGGCTTTCATGCGATTATGAATTTGCTGTTGATGCCCATGTGGTTGTTGTCGGGAGCAGTTTTTCCGATCGCTGACGCCCATCCGATCTTAAAGGCGATCATGTATGCCAACCCGCTCACCTATGGTGTCAGCGGTTTTCGAGCCGGCCTATACCACAACACTGCCGCTGTTTCCGACGATGGCATTTCAATCATCGTCAGTGTGGTGGTGACGGTCTTGTTTGCGATGTTCATGTTGTTCGGTTCCATTCGCATGGCCAACCGCCCCAATCGAGGTGGCAGATCGTGAAGGGTTGCGAGGCATGATGGCTTGCGAAAATTCAGAGCAACCACGCGGTGTTGTCGGCGCAGACGAAAAGTCGCAGCCGTCCAATCCCCATCCACGCGCCGCCTCTCTGGCAGTGCAATCGCCTCAGTACGCATTCTGGTGGGGCGTTATCCTGCTGCTCTTGGGCGGAATTCTGGGGGCGGGCATCATGCGGGCATTTCAACCTGAGACCATTGTCAAAGCCCGTCGCACCGGACCCATGCCGGTCTATGGCAAGATTTCTGACTTCACTTTGACCGAGCGTAGTGGCGACGAAGTGACCGGTGACGATCTCATGGGGCGCGTGTGGGTCGCGGACTTTTTCTTCACGTCGTGTGCGGGCATCTGCCCCATCATGAGCAACGCGATGAGCCGAGTTCAAGACCAACTGCAAGGCGTCGAAGAGGTGACGCTCGTTTCCTTCAGCGTCGATCCCGAGCGCGATACGCCCGCCCGCCTTCGCGAATATGCAAAGCGTTACAATGCCGACGAAACCGGGTGGTGGTTTCTCACCGGTGACAAGAAGGTGATCTATCAAGTGTCGCGGGAGAGCTTTCGCCTCAGCGTGGAAGAAACACCCGCCGACGAGCGCGGTCCGCAGGTCGAAGACGTACTCCACAGCAGCAAGTTCGTACTCCTGGATCGTCGGTCGCGCATCCGCGGCTACTACGATGGTGATGACCGCGAGTCGCTGGAATTGCTCGTTGCCGACGTGAAAGAACTCTTGAAGGAGTAACCCGCCCGCCATGCAAATTTCCGACCTCCCGCATGTGAACGTATCCTTGAATGCGCTGTCTGCGTTGCTGTTAGGCGCCGGCTTCATCGCGATCAAGACGCGCCGCATCGCCTTGCACAAAGCGTGCATGATCGCAGCGATGGTCGTGGGCACGGCATTTCTGGTTTGCTATGTCATCTATCACATCGCGATCAAGGGAGGCAAACCCTACACCGGACAGGGCATCATGCGAACTGTGTACTTCTCGATCCTCATCCCGCACGTCATCCTAGCCGCAGTCAATCTACCCACGGTCATCGTGACAGCCACCCGCGCATTCAAAGGCCAATTCGACCGACACAAACGCATCGCCCGAATCACCCTACCGCTATGGGGATTCGTATCCGTCTCGGGTGTGTTCGTCTACCTAATGCTATACGTCTGGATGTAGGACAGTGAATGAACGTAAGGCAGCGGGTGCCCCATCCTTGAGCGAAGCGGAAGGGTGGGGGACTGACAAAAATACGAATGGGTTCAATCTTCCCCATGCGTCAAGCCGGGTGCCCCATCCTTCTAGGATGGGGGACTGACAGAGCGCAGGTGGATTCAAACCGGCGAATGCGTCAAACCAGCGGCTTGGAGAACACGATTCAAACCGGAGACATCGTTCTCGTCGAACGCGCCAATGTCATGGCTGTCCAAATCGAGAACCGCGTACGTCTTCCCATCTGATCCCACCAACGGCATTACCACCTCGCTCCGATCGTTCGGGTCGCAAGGGATATACGCTTCACCCAGATCGCGTACGTCTCGCACGATCAAAGGCAATCCCGATCGCAACACTCGACCACACACACCATGAAGCCCGATCGGCGAGCAAGCCGGTTTGTTACGCGAAGCGCCCAGAACCATTTCGCCGTTATCGTCGGGCAGATAGAGGCCAACCCACGAAACGCCCATGTCCGACAGTGCATCCCAAAGCGCATCAACAACGCGTCGCATCCGCTCTTCAACGGAGCCGAAAACAGATTGAGCGGTTGCGATTGCTTCGTACGGACGATTCACCCGGTTTGGCTTCCGGTCTCTTGCGTGTCGGTCTTTTCTTCATTTTCGGGAGGATCGTCTTTCTTCACGCGGTACATCTCAAACGTCCCCTGGTCGCGTCTGGATTCGTATGTAGAGAAGAGTTTGTTCTTCCCGGCTTTCCCTTTGTAGGTGTACACTCCGCCGGCGAAGAGTCCCAAATCTTCGTTGCCTTCAAACGTCCACATCCCACGCAAGTTTACCGCGTACAGGGTGACCGAGTGATCGAAGCGGAACATGGAGCCATACGTCGAACGAAACGCAGCCCGATGCGCCCCAGCGCCGGAACCTTTGATGATGCAGCGCAGTTCACCGCTCTTCCCGTCGCTTTCGCTCGTCCATGTGCCCATCCATCGACCGGCAAGGTTGGTTTCCACATAGTCCTCTTGCCCCGCCTCGATCCAATCCTTCTCGAATCGGCTGCAACCAGCCAAGACGGCCATCGATGACAGCAACATCGCCAGCAACAGGCAACACCCGCGATCCATCCGTGTTTCATTGTTCATAGCCGACAATTCTAACACCATCATCCACCATCCGCCCGTATCAATTCGTCGACCGCTCCGATCAAATCCGACTTGCAACACGGTTGCGTTTTCAGCGTGATAGCCAGCTTCGCTTGATTTTGTCGATCCAGAAAGATCGACAGCGACCTTGGCGCAACCCGGTATCGGTCGAAGACGGCAAAGCATCGATGCGGCAGGTCTGCGGATGGCGTCACGGAGAACCGCGCGACGAATCCATCGGGGGCGGTTTCGATTCTGGCGCATGGGTCATCTCTGCTGGCGATCTTGCGTGTGGATTCGGTGACTTTGGCCGTTGCGACGTTCATACCAGCACCCCCTCTCGTGCGGGTGTGTCTGCGATTTCCTTTCCGGCGGAGTCGAGTGCCTTTGTCAGGTCCGCGAGCAAGTCGTCGATATCCTCCAAGCCGACCGACAAGCGGATCAGCCCATCGCCCAAGCCATTTTTCAATCGGACTTCGCGCTCGACGGCAGCGTGCGTCATGGTGGGCGGGTGACACCACAGCGAACAAACCCCGCCGAGGCTTTCAGCGAGTGTCCACAGTCCCGCGTTCGCGGCGAATTTTTCTACAGCCCGCAGCCCACCGCGCAGGTTGAACGAAACGATGCCGCCGAAATCGTTCATCTGCGAAATCGCGATTTGGTGCTGCGGGTGATCGGACAAACCGGGGAAGTACACATGCTCCACGTTGGGATGTTGCGCGAGCGTCTTGGCAATTTGCTTTGCACTGGCGCAGTGTTGCCTCATTCGCAGTGCAAGCGTTTTGATACCGCGTTGAATCAGGAAGCAATCCTGCGGACCGGGCACCGCACCGACCGTGTTTTGAAAAAATCGTAGTTGTTGGTGGAGATCGTCCGAATCGACCACAACCGCACCGCCAAGGACATCGCTATGCCCGTTGAGATACTTCGTGGTCGAGTGAACCACGATGTCCGCGCCAAGTTGCAGCGCGTTCTGGAGGTAGGGCGTGGCGAACGTGTTGTCGACCACGCACAGCGCACCGGCTTCGCGCGCGATCGACGCACACGCGCGAATGTCGGTGATGCGCAGCAGTGGGTTGGATGGTGTTTCCAACCATACAATGCGGGTGTTCTTTCGCAGCGCGGTGCGGATGTTTGTCGGCTGCGTTGCGTCTACGAAGGTGAATTCGATCCCGAACTTGGCGTACAACTTCGTGAAGATGCGATACGCCCCGCCATACAAATCGTTGCACGCGACGACATGATCCCCTGCGCTGAGCAGGTTGAGCACGTTGTTGATCGCGGACATTCCGCTGGCGAAGCAGAGGCCATGCTTCGCGTTTTCAAGCCCCGCGATATTCTTCTCAAGTGCTTCGCGTGTGGGGTTTCCTGTGCGGCTATAGCAATATGTGGGGTCACCACCGACTTCGGTTTGACCGTAGGTCGATGTTTGGTAGATGGGCGGGATGACGGCTCCGCTTTGTGCGTCTGGTTCCTGGCCGAGGTGAATGGCTCGGGTGTTGAATCCTGTTGACATAGTTTTCTCCGTGCTTGCAGATCATGTTGTTTTGGTTGATGCGCAGTGATGCGAGCGACGCAAAGCCTGCGCAGTGATGCGATCGGAATCCCAAGCACGGGTGTGTTGTTTGTGACGGGTGTGGAATAAGCTGTGCGTGTGTCAGTAGCCGAAACGACACGAATTCCCTATAGATACAGGGTGAACCTCGTTCGATCGACCGACTCAGATGGACAACTGGGATCTACGCACAGACGGACCCGGCACAAAGGGAAACAACCCCCGTGCTCGGGTGGGGCATGACCATGCCCAGATGCGCAACGCTCGAACGAACGGTGGCAAAACGGATTGACTGGAAACGAGTTGATTGGTTTCTGCGTTTCATGGTTAATCTATTCCTACAATTCCTACTTCGGTAAGTCAAGCCCGCACCTCCACAAAACCGGCGTGGATCGAGCACTCATCGATCTTCCGATTGGTTTCCCGCGCATCCGTTTCACCAAGACGGGATACATCCATGACATAGTAGTGCGTCGCTGTAAACGTTCGTGAATCGGCTTTCTCGTATTGTAAATCGGTGTTTTCATCTATCGGGTTGATTTTGTTACGATGGCGCGATCGATAAGGTTTCCGACAGAGCGAGGTGGAACAATGAAGCGCGTTTGTACGAATGAAAAAAAGTTGATGTTGGTTGGAGCGATGGGTTGTGCGATGGCGTTGTGTGCGCCGGTTTGGGCAGCAGAGAAGCTCGTTGAAACGATTCCCGGTGTCGATTTTCAGGTGGGTGGAACGCCGATCGACATTTTTGTGGTGGGTTCTGCAATCGAGCCCATCAGCGGAATCGGGTTCACTGCCGACTGGACGGCCATCGTTGCCGACGTGGAGAACGGGCTCAATCCGTTTGCTCTCGATCTCACGATTGACCTGACAGCCCCCACGGGTGAAACGTTGAATTGGAATCCCATCGGGGGCGACGTCACGATTGCGGACTATCCTCTCCAGGATTTCAAACCGGGGCTGCCTGATGTGTCGGGCGTGGGTAGTTTCACCTGGCGGTTTTCTTCCGTCGGACCGCCGTGGATCGCAGGGTTGTCGAACGTGTCGTTTCAACTGACCACGCAGGTTCCCGATGTGGTCACGGTGCTTAATGGTTCGGTCCAAACCGGACCGCAATGGGATCGCCCATTTTTTATCGAGGGTATTTCGGGCTTGGGGCCGGTGAACTACCATGTGATTCGGTTTCGCGTTCCGGTTGGCGGCGGATACACGTTCCACAGCATTGTGCCGACGGGCAACAACTTCAACTACATCTATCGTGGTTCGTTCGACCCGCTCGACCAGTTGACGAACCTGTTCGACTATGGCCTTGGCAACGGGTTCGGACAAAATGGCACACCGCAAGGCACGTCGCTCATCGAGGCGATGCTGTTTGAAGGCGTCGATTACTACTACGTCACGTCGCAGTGGGCTTCGTTCACACCTGGGCAAACGTTTGTCACAACCATCACCGGGCCGGCAGCGATTGACATTGTGCTTGGCGACTTCGATGGCGACGGTGATTGGGATCTTGATGACTATGCCGTCATGACGGATTGCCTCGCCGGTCCAAACACTCCGCCGACACCGCCCGGTCCAGTCACGCCCGCGCAATGTCTCGACAATTTCGACAGCGATGCCGACGGTGATGTCGATCTCGACGACTACCAATCGTTTGCGGAAGCGTTCACGGGGTGACGCCGCGGTAGGGTGGGCCGTGCCCACCGCAGTCCGCGTGTTGCGCTCATGGTGGGCACAGCCCACCCTACCCGCCATCATTCCGCATTGATGAGAGGATGTCCTGCCATGTGGCGAGCGGGATTTGTTCCGCGCGTTGACTTAGGTCGATACGTTCTTGAACGATTTCAAGCGTACGTTCGGGCAGGCTTGATAGGTTGGATCGCAGCGTTTTTCGACGGTGGGCGAAGGCTGTGCGTACGAGGGTTACGAATTGCTCGAAGCGTTCGGATGGTACGATGGCGTCGGGCTTGATGTCGAGGCGGAGCATCGATGAGTCGATTTTCGGTGGCGGCCAAAATACCGACGGGGGCAGGTGGGCGACGACTTCGATATCGCACGCGAGTTGCAAGGCGATCGACAGCGGGCCGACGTCTTTCGATCCTGCTCTCGCCGTGATGCGATCCGCCACTTCCCTTTGAATCGTGAAGCACATTCGTTTGACGCGCGGGGTGAGCATCAACAGGTTCATCAAGAGCGGTGAGGCGATGTTGTAAGGCAGGTTGGCGACCAACAGGAAACCGCGATCGCCCTCTGTCTCGCAGATTTTTTCGATGACAGCCGGCGCGATTTCGTGTTTGCCCTTCAAGATGTCGGTATGGATGATGTCCACATTGGCGCGTTCTTGATACCGGTCTGCCAGCAATCGCGCCAAACCTGCGTCGGCTTCTGCGACGACGAGATGCCCCGCGCGAACAGCCAACTGGTCGGTGAGTCCGCCCGTTCCCCCGCCGACTTCCAACACGGTGTCTTTAGCTTTAATCTCGGCGCTATCGACAAGCTTTTGCATAAGATTGCGATCGATCAGGAAGTTTTGACCGAGGCGACGATTCGGTGCCAGCCCGTGTTCGGCTAACGTCTGCTGAATCATCCGTATGGTTTGAAAAGGTAGAGGTTGCATGTTGATTCTTTGGCGGTCTCTTTTTGGACGGTGTCGTTGAAGAAAATCCGTTCGGGTATCTGCCAAGCCAGCATTCACTATAATGGGCTTTTCCGTTTGGGTCGCGTCTGTTCGGGCGCGTTTGTTTGGTCGTGTACAGATGCGGTGATTTTCCCCTGCCCGGTCGCAAAGGAGCATAACGCAAGATGAACTCGTACGAAGTATTGCGACGGGCGGCAGAGCCCATCGGTGTCAAAGCGTTGGCGGCTCGGCTGAAACTGTCGCCGGCGATGGTGTATAAATGGTGCCAGGAATCGAACAAGGACGATCCGGATTCGAGCGGGGCGCGAAACCCTTTGGATCGAATTGCAGAAATCTACAACGCGACCGAATCGTTGGACGTCATCAATTGGCTTTGCCACGAAGCCGACGGGTTCTTTGTCAACAATCCCAAGCCGAAAAGCGACGACATCGATACCGAACTGCTCCGCAACACGCATCAACTCGTGACCGAGTTCAGCAATCTACTCACCACGGTGACGCAGTCGATCGAGGACGACGGAATGATCGAACCCACCGAAGCCGACCATATCCGCCAAGCATGGGAAACACTGAAACTAACAGCCGAGAGCTTCACCGTAGCCTGCGAACGCGGAGCATATTTCTTGGCCGAAGAAAAGAAAGAACAGTAGTTGGGTGCCGGGTTCCCCATCCTTCCAGGAGGGGGAACTGATGAGCAATGTAGGGTCCGCTGTGCGGACCACGATCACCATCATCCACCAGCTGAACGAATGGTCCGCACAGCGGACCCTACCCGTGTGTCGTAATTATCCATAGGAAGATTCCGATGAGTGCGTCGTCGATGTCAGCGCAGTTTGTTTCGTATGTTCGGCGGTTGCGGTGTATCAATTGCGATGCGACCTACGCGCCGGATAAAGTGTCATATACCTGTCCCTCTTGCGGTGTGGATGAGGGGCTCTTGGATGTTGAGTACGACATGGATGCGGTGGCTCGCGATTTCGCTCTTTCAGACTTGCTCGATGGCCCGCAGAATCACTGGCGATATGGACCGCTGTTGCCGGTGACGGCGCACCACATCGGGGCGCAGTGGCCCATCGGGTGGACTCCGCTGGTGGATTCGCCGCTCCTCGCAAAGCTATGTGGGGTTGGGCGACTTCGACTCAAAGATGATTCCCGCAACGCTTCCGGTTCTTTCAAGGATCGGGCGTCGAGCATCGGTGTCGTTCGGGCGGCAGAAGCCGGGGCGAAGGCGATTGCATGTGCCTCAACCGGAAACGCAGCCGTCAGCTTGGCGGCTTGCTCTGCCATGGCCTCGATGCCCGCATATATTTTTGTTTCGCAGCGAATCCCCGAAGGAAAACTGGCTCAACTGTTGATCTACGGAGCCACGGTGTTCCGCGTGCAGGGAACCTACGACGACGCTTATCGACTATGTGCGTCGGCGTGCGAGGCGTTCGGTTGGTACAATCGAAATTGCGCGTTCAACCCGTACCTCGTCGAAGGTAAGAAAACGGGTGGCTTGGAGATTGCGGAGCAGTGCATGTCCGATCCGCCGGATTGGGTGTCGATGAGTGTGGGGGATGGATGTTCGATTGCAGGCGTCGCCAAGGGCCTGCGACAGATGGCCGAGTTGGAGTTGATCGATTGGTCGACGCGGCTTCTGGGTGTGCAGGCGGAAGGGGTAGCTCCGATTCAGGAAGCGTTTGAGACGGGAACGCTGGGCGCGGGTGAGGGTGATACTTTCGCGGACAGTATCAACTGTCCGGTACCGAGGAATTGGAAGAAAGCCGTCCGTGCGGTTCGCGATTCGCAAGGTGCGTTTACGTCGGTTTCGGATGACGAAATTCGTTGGGCGATGCGCGAGGTCGGGCGGTTGGCGGGAATTTTTGCGGAACCAGCGGCAGCTACTGCGGTGGCGGGTGTCGCGAAAGCCGTACGCGATGGGATACTGAATTCCAAATCGTCCGTGGTCGCGTATATTTCCGGAAATGGTTTGAAAGATGTGCCTGCGGCGATCAGTGCGTCGGGGAGCCCTATTGATATCATGCCCGAGTTGGAGGCTGTGACGCGTGTTGTCGAGTCATAGTTTGGGCGCGAGTCGCCTTGGTACTATTGTATTGTGGTTTGCGTGCAGCCTGTCCGTCCCCCACCCTTCCGCTTCGCTCAAGGATGGGGCACCCGCGCGGTGAAATGTGTTGTTGATTCGTAGATTCTGCGTGATCCATTTGCGATGGTGTAGGGTGGGCTGTGCCCACCATTTGGTGCGGTTGTGGATCGCTGGTGGGCATGGCCCACCCTACACATGCTGCTCGCGAAACCACTTTATGAAATTCGCCAGGCCTTCCTCCATGCCCGTTGCGGGTTGGTAGCCTAGCTCGGTTCTGGCTCGGGTGATGTTTGCAAATGTGCGATCGACGTCGCCGGGTTGTAGTGGCATTCGTTCTATTTTGGCTTCGCGGTCCAATGCTTTTTCGATTGCGGCGATCAATTCGTCGAGGCGGATGGGTTCGGACTCGCCAAGGTTATATACATGGTAGTCTTTGCAGCGATCGATTGCCCGTATCGTGCCATCGATGATGTCGTCGATGTAGGTGTAGTCTCTGCTTGTGCTGCCATCGCCGAACACGGGAATGGGTTGGCCATCGTCGATGAGTTTCGTGAATTTGTGGATGGCGAGGTCGGGTCGCTGTCTGGGTCCGTAGACCGTGAAGAACCGCAGGCAGGTCATGTTCATCTCGAACAGATGGGCGTAGCTGTGTGCGATCAACTCGGCTGATTTTTTGCTGGCTGCGTATGGTGAGATGGGATAGTCAACGTTGTCGGTTTCTGCGAACGGGATTTTCTTGTTGTTACCATACACGCTGGAGCTACTGGCTAGGATGAAATTGGGAACGCCACTGTGTCGCGCTGCATCCAATACGATGGTGGTGCCTCCGACGTTGACTTCCTGGCAGCGTTTCGGTTCGAGAATCGACGGACGCACACCTGCCCGCGCCGCGAGATGGACCACGGCATCGGGACGCTCCGCGAAGAGCTTATCGACCGCATCGCTATCGCAAATGTCACCCTCGATCAACGTGAAGGCGTCATGGTCGAGGGATCGCGAAATGTTGGTGCGTTTGATCGCGGGATCGTAGAACGGGTCGAAGTTGTCGAGTCCGATGACGGTATCGCCTCGGTCAAGCAACCGCTCGCAAAGATGGGAGCCGATGAATCCTGCGGCTCCTGTGACAACGATGAGGCTCATGACGTTCCTTGCCTACGCATCGACTTTGGGGCGGCCTATGCAGTGGTATTCAAAGCCCAGTTTGGCCAGGCTCTTGCGATTGTAAAGGTTGCGGCCGTCGAAGATGACGGGCGCTTTAAGGCGTTTCTTGATGAGGTCGAAGTCCGGTGTTCGGAACTCCTGCCAGTCAGTAAAGATGATCAGCGCGTCGGCATCGTGAAGCGTTTCGTAGCCGTCGGTGACATATTCAATTGTGTCGCCCAGTTCGGCGCGGGTGGTTTCGAGGGCTTCGGGATCGTAAGCACTGATCTTGATTCCGTGTTCGACGAACGTTCGGATGCAGTCCAGCGCGGGTGATTCGCGAACGTCGTCGGTGCGCGCTTTGAAGGCGAGTCCCCACACCGCGAGTTTTGCGCCTTTCGCACGGTTGCCAAAGAATTTGAGAATCCCTTCCGCGAATCGCCGACGCTGCCGCTTGTTCACGTCGTGTACAGCTTCGACAATCGACATGGGATAGTCGCTGTCTTCGCCCATCGAGATCAACGCTTGCACGTCTTTGGGAAAACACGAACCGCCATAGCCCACACCCGGAAATAAAAACGCAGGACCGATGCGGCTATCGGATCCGATACCGCGTCGAACGCGTTCCACATCTGCACCCATGCGATCGCAGAGCCCGCTCATTTCGTTCATGAAGGAGATTTTCGTTGCGAGCAGGGCATTCGCGGCATACTTGGACATTTCGGCGCTCGCGGGGTCCATGACCAGGATGCGATCGCGCGTGCGCATAAACGGGCTGTAGATTTCTTTCATGATTTCAACGACGGCAGGGTTGTCGGCACCGATGATGACGCGGTCGGGACTCATAAAGTCGTCGATCGCCGCGCCTTCTTTCATGAACTCCGGGTTGCTGACGTAGTCGAATTTGTGCTCGGTCCCTGCGGCAAGGCGTTCGCACACTTTCTTGTGGGTTCCTACCGGGACCGTGCTCTTCATCACCACAATTCGATAGCCATCCATGATCCGGGCGATGGTGTCTGCGACGTTGAAAATCGCGGACAGGTCAGCCGAGCCGTCGTCGGCGGGTGGCGTGCCGACCGCGAGAAAGATGACCAGCGAGTCGGCGACTGCTTGTTCGAGATCGGTCGTGAAGCTGAGTCGGTTTCCTTTGACGTTTCGCTGGACGATTTCGGCGAGTCCGGGTTCGTAAATCGGAATGTCACCCGCATTGAGGGCGGCGATTTTGGATTCGATTTTGTCGACGCATGTGACATGGTTACCGCCGTCCGCGAGGCAGGTGCCCGCAACCAAGCCAACGTATCCAGTCCCAACAACGGCAATTTTCATAACGCTTTCTTTCGATGTTCAACGATTGCAGAGGCGTTTCCTACGCAAATCGACTGTCTGCCAGCGATGGTGTTTCGGCAGCTTCCAGCCATGTCGCGTTCACCTCGGTCAAAACGGATTGCCCCAGAATGTCTACGCTGACAGCCAGGCGCGTTCGTCCCAACCGCTGCACCACGCGCCCCTCGATGCCTTCCAGCGGACCGGTGATCACGCGCACCCATTGGCCCTTTTGGATTTCGTCCACTTGCTCGAAAGCAGCCCCCGCACCGATGACCTGATGGACGTGTCGCAATTGTAGAACCAGTTGCTCCTGGCTTGGGACAAAAAGCATGTTTGCGACGCGATTGGTCGTCAGCGCGCGATGTCGCTGGTCTTCCGTTGCATTCAAAAAAAGGTAGCCGGTGAAAACCGGAACTGTGGACGATGACTGTCTTCCCGTGCGTTTGCTTCGGGTCACTTTCGGTCGAAGCGGGAGATAGTTGAAGATATCCATCCGGTGCAAATCCTGGGCGAGCACTTTTTCGTTACGCGATCGCGTGTGGACGACCCACCACAGGCCGCTCAGATGATCGGGGATTGCATCTTCGGCAGCAAGGTTCGCGGCTTGCATGTCTGGATCGTTTTGGGGCATGTCGATTTACCGGTCCAGGATTTCGCGGAAGTAGGCGACGGTTCTTGTGAGGCCTTCTTCGAGGCTCGTTTTGGGCTGCCAACCCAATCGCTCGCGCGCCCGCTCCGTCACCGCGCAACGCCTGACCGGATCGTCGGCAGGAAGCGGACGGTGGACAATTTTTAGGTCGCTGCCGATGATCTTGCCCAGCGTCGTCACCAATTCGAGCATGGTGATTTCGTGGGGGCTTCCGACGTTGACCGGTTCGTGTGCATCGGGACCTTCGCGCGCCATCAACTTGACCATCCCATCGATCAGGTCTTCGACATAGAGAAAGCTGCGTGTCTGCGAGCCCTCTCCGTAGACCGTGAGGGGTTCACCGCGGAGAGCCTGCACGATGAAATTCGACACGACCCGCCCGTCACCGACAGCCATCCTTGGTCCGTAGGTATTGAAGATGCGGATGATGCGAATATCGACCCCGTTTTGGTGGTGGTAATCCATCATCAGCGTTTCGGCGACCCGCTTGCCTTCGTCGTAGCAACTACGCAGCCCGATCGGGTTCACGTTTCCCCAGTACGATTCGGGCTGGGGATGGACTGCCGGGTCGCCATACACTTCGCTTGTTGAAGCTTGCAGGATTCGGGCTCCGACGCGCTTCGACATGCCCAGCATGTTGAGCGCTCCCATGACGGATGTTTTGACCGTCTTCACCGGGTTGTGTTGATAGTGGATCGGAGATGCCGGGCACGCCAGATTGAAAATCCAATCGACCTCAAGCAGGATCGGATTGACCACATCGTGGCGGATGATTTCAAAATCGGGTCGGTTTGCAAGATGCGACAGATTCTTTTTTGCGCCGGTGAAAAAATTATCCAGTGCGATGACATCATGCCCGTCGGACAGTAGCCGATCGCACAGATGGCTTCCCAAAAAACCCGCACCACCAGTTACAAGTACGCGCAACGTTTCTACCTCCCTGTAGAGCCCGCAACCGTCTGACTTGCAGCGTGCAGTTGGACCTGCTCTGCGACACGTTTGACATCGGCATCGCAAAGCATGGGGTGAACCGGCAACGACAAAATCCGTGTTGAAGTGGCTTCGCTGACCGGAAAGTCTCCCTCATTGTAACCCATATGTTTGAAACACGGCTGACGGTGCAGCGGGACGGGATAGTAAATGCCTGAACCCACGGAGGCCTTCGCGAGGTGCTCTCGCAGGCCATCGCGATCGTCCGCAAGGATCGAGTATTGATGGAACACCGATGTACCGTTCGCATCGATGACGGGTGTGCGAATTGCGGGAATTGCTGCGAGCATCTGGTCGTACTGTGCGGCGATCTCTTGCCGCCTTGTGTTGCACGCATCCAGCCGATCGAGCTTGGCGGATAATATTGCGGCTTGCATTGTGTTCAATCGGAAGTTGCCGCCGATGAATTCGTGGTGGTACTGATCCGTTTGCCCGTGGTTGCGCAATTGGCGGCAGCGCTCGGCCGATGCGTCGTCGTCCGTGGTGACCATGCCACCCTCGCCGAATCCTCCCAGGTTCTTTGTGGGGTAGAACGAGAAGCATCCGAAGTGTCCGAGTGAACCGGCATTTCGATTCTTGTGGGTAGCGTCCAGTGCCTGCGCCGCGTCTTCGATCACGAGCAGATTGGCGTCGGCTGCTATGGCGTTGATGGCTTCCATGTTGGCGCACTGACCGAACAGGTGGATCGGGATGATTGCTTTCGTTCGCGGGGTGATTGCGCTGCGAATTTGTGCGGGGTCGATGTTGAATGTATCGGGCTCGATGTCGACAAAGACCGGTGTTGCCCCTACTCGATGAATGCAGCCTGCCGTGGCGAAGAACGTGAATGGGCTCGTGATGACCTCGTCACCGGATGAGATGCCGCCGGCCATTAGGGCAAGAAGGATGGCATCCGTACCGCTTCCTGCGGCGATGGCATGTTTGGTGCCCACGCGCTGGGCGATTCGATTTTCAAATTCGCCCACTTGCGGTCCGCCGACAAAGTGTTGCGACGCCAGAACCCCGTCGATGGCCTCTCGAACCTTGCCTTCGATGAGGGGGAACTCGGCTTTGAGATCAAGCATCGCGATGGGCTTCACGCGTAGACTCCGGTGTGGGGCTCTGCCAGCATAGCAGTTGACCGCAGGGACGACCGCCGATTTCCGCAGGCCGACTCAAGCCGGTCTGCGGGCGGCATTATAGAAACGCCTTGGCCTATCGGCAACACGGTTCGCCTCGTCGCGCAAGCAGCCGTGGGTCGCACAGGCAATCGTGGGCGACGAACCGGATCAGGCGTTCTCTTCGGAATCGTCGGCTGCGTGATCGGGAAGCGCGCGTTGATCGGTTGCGTCTTCTTCGTATTGATACTCGTAGAACGTCCGCTGTTGCTCGCGGAAGTAGCCACCGCGCTGCGCTTGTGCGCCATTGAGGATAGCCCCGAACACATGGGCGTTGACGTGCGCCAGGAGCGAGCAGGCACGTCTGGCGACCCCGCGTGAATTCTCCTTTGCGCGACATACCACGATCGTACCATCCACCTGCGTTGCAATGACGGTCGCATCGCTGGCGAGAAGCACGGGCGGAGAATCGAAGATGACGTGGTCATACAACCGGGTCGCCTCATCGAGGAACGTGCGAAACAGATCGCTTCCCAACAACTCGGCAGGATTCGGAGGAATCGGACCGCTACCGAGGACGTCGAGGTTTGCCAGATCGGTGTGGTGTACGCAGTCGCCCAGCTTGGCATCACCCACGAGGATGTTCGTCATGCCGCGTGCGTTCACAATTTTGAAGACACGATGAAGCTGGGGTCGGCGAAAGTTTGCATCAACCAACAGCACGCGCCG
>JAADIU010000337.1:0-7853 GCA_013151185.1 Planctomycetota bacterium | reverse complement strand
GTTCGAAACGCCTCCGTGATCATCGAATGAGGTGCGTCCCTCACTGCGGTTTCAACGGTTTCGATTTCGACTTCTTCATCATCCACGTCGGGAATGGATCCCAGCATCGCCACGTTCAAATGTCGAACGATGTCCTGCGATGTTCTGACGGAGGTGTCGATCAGTTCGAGGCCCACCGCAAGTCCCAGCGCACTGGCGAGAGCGAGGACCACGATACCCGGAAGCAAGATCAGCGATGGGAAGCTACGCTCCAACGGTTTTGATGCAGGCACCGCTTGAGACACGCGGATAGCCGCACGCTCTCGGACGATTCGTTGAATCTCGCGGATGTACTCATCGAGTCGATTTTGAATCTCGATCAGCAGGTTTCTTTCATCGATCAGGGAAAGGTACTCAGAGATTTTTCGCTCCAGGTCGGCTTGTTGCGCTTCGGTTTTTTGCAGCGCTTGTTGTGCGGTCAGCAGTCGATTGGTGGCGTTGAGGTAAGCTGTTTCGATCTGTTCTGCTTTGAACTCGATCGTTTCACGCAGCTTGTTGGCCCGCAATCTGTCCAGTTGTTTTCGCACCGTGTCGAGACGTGCTTTCATCGTTCTGTATTCGCGGTGATTGACCCCAAACTGCTGCTCTTTCAGGCTGAGTTCCTGTTCCAAAAGAAAAACCTGGTTGTTGTATTGGTGGACGCGGGGGTCCTGTTCGGTTGCCATCCGATCTTCCGCTGTGACCGCCGTGCCGGTCGGGTCGCTGTAGAGCTCGCTAAGACTTTTCAACTCTTTAACCTGAAGCTCAAGCTCCTGAACGACTCTTTGGTCTTCCGTGAGCTTCTGGCGCAGGGGTCCCCGACCCAATCCCTCTCTGTTTTCGACGGCTTCTCCGGGTGCGATGGTCGCGACATATTCCTGAATTTGCTTGTTCTTCTTGACCACTTCATCGCGATAGCTGTCTTGTTCTCGCGTGTAGTCGTTCAACTCCTGGCGATACACATTTGAGGCGCGCTCTTTTACTTCATCGAGATAGACCTGAACGATGGTGTTTACAATGATCGCAGGATCTTTGATCGACCGCGTCGACATCGCTACCCGAATGTAACTGGTGTCGCGAACGGCACTACAACCCAAGTCGTTTTCCAATTCGAGGTACTGCTCATCCGGGTTGAGGCTCTTGAACCAACTCGTGTTGCGAACTTCGGCGCTCTTGAGCACTTTGCTCAGGACAGGGTACGATTTGATAAACAGCGCCTGACTTTGAACGAATCGCGTAAATGGATCGTCCTGCATTGCACCTTCGGTGACTTCGAGGCTTTGCTTGGGCGCGTCGCTGACGCATCGGATGAGGGATTCCGACCGGTAGGAAGGAAATTTGAAATACAATACGAAGAACAGGCCAACGCCCATGCCACTGAACAGGATCGCCAAAATGATGATGGTCACCAACCGCTGCCGCAGGATGCTGATGATGTCTGCCGGCGTGATGGCTTTTGACGGTGCAGACGGCATGCTTCCAATCAAAGGCCCGGGCAGCGGAATTTGTTCCTGGATGGTTGTTGGCAAAGTGGTCATGACAATCGCTCTTGTTGTTTATTCAGCATCGGTCCTGGCTTACGCTGCGACCGCATCTTCTTCGACTTCGACAAAAATGTTGGAGAGCACATATCCGACGGCTGCGAACAGGCCCAACGCAATGGGCAACATCGCGAGCCCAAGCAAACCGTGGGCTGTCCCCTGCGACCAGTCTTCATATCCGTACACATGAATGATCCCGGTCACAAAGACGCGGATCATGTTGCAGAAAACGGCGATGGGTACGCAGCTCACAATCATGATGATGCGTTGCCACAAAGGCCGATCACCAAGGTACGCCATCGCCACACCCAGGCTACAAAACGCCATCATCAGTCGCATTCCGCTACAGGCTTCCTCCACGTTGAGCGATCCCCGTTGCGTTCCGCGTTCGTAGTCAATCACGACGCCTTGAATGCTCGTATACACATCGGGCAGGAGTCCCAGTGCGAAACCGGAAACCTGAGACGCGAATTCGCGGAGGGGGAGGGTGATCCGAAAGTACATCGACCGGGGCAGTGGGATTGCGAATATCAAATAGCAAATGGGGAACCACGCGACCTTAAAAACTTGCCAACCCCAAATCAAAAGGACCATGCCCAACATGCACGGGATGATCGCCAATCCTTGCGGATAACCGTAACGCATCACAACCGCCAAATAATAAAACGCAAGCGCTGCGAGAATGACAACCAAGCCCAGATAGTTCGGTTTGCAGATAGCAGCTTTGAGTTGTTGGCGGTGAATTCCGAGAAAATACAGGCTGAACACAGGCACAAGCCAGCCGTGCGACCAGTTACCGTCCGTGCGCCATTTGTAAATCATGCCCTGAATGGGCGACGAAAAGACGAGGTAGATCAGGACGCCCAGGATCGCCACCTGGATCGCGGGCACCCAACGCCCCGAATCCGGAGAGGTTGTTCCCGCAGCGTTCGAGATGGCCGGCGACGCGTCGCTCATGGTTTGAATCGCCGAGTATTGGTCAGCGCTCTCGGGGGAAAGCTACCTGAAAAGGTTCGGGAATCGGCTGCCAAATCCACTCGCCTGGGTAATCGCCGGGTTCGGCTGACCCCCGAAGCTGTCAATGTCGGCGAAGTTGCGGTCGTACACAAAGCCAAAGCCATACGTCAGACGAAAGGCATTGCGAATCACAGCGAGAAACGATGCCGCAGGATGCGTGCCCACAAGGATCAAGTCGTTGTTCTTGAGAAGGATGTCCTGCTCTTTGCCTGCGAAAATCGCGTCAAGGTTGACCTGTCGCATCTCTTCGCGGTCACCATACCGTCGGTACACCGTGCATCGATTCGGCCACGCCAATGGTGCCAGGTTTCCTGCCGAGGCTATGGCTGTCTTGAGGGTGATACGTCGCCCGGTCAGCGAGTACGCACCCGGGCGGCCGACCTGTCCCATCATGTAATACTCGCCAACTTCGCCCGCCATCACGCGAATGTTGTCACCGCCTCGAACAATGATGTTCTGTCGGGGGTCGCCATTGCGAAGTGCTACTGCATCAATGCGGATCACGCGGCCAGCCACGTCTTCACCGGCGAGGCGCTCCCAATCGATTTCGGGCGAGGCTTCGTCTCCGGGCACCGTATCCGTTCGCGCGTTTTGTTCATCGGCCAACGTGTTGAAACCGGGAGCAGATCCGTTTGGTGTTGCGCCCGTTTCGATCCATTCACCTTCGGCAGTGAAGACCCACCTGGATTGGGTCGATGGATCACCCGGCGCAGTTTCTTCGAGCGTGGGGTTTGAAGGAGCACGTTGTGAACCAGCAGCGGCTTCGATTAGCTCGTCTCGGTCGTCCGACGACGTTGGCCCGCCACCGCCCGCCGAGCCAGTGACACCATCTGACATTGTAAACGATGACGGATGCGATCGAGCGCGCGCCAATCTTTGACGGGTCGTTTTTCTTCTCGATGTCTGGAGGGCGTCGGCTGCATCCCTCGCTGCGGCGGTCTTGGCGTTTCGGATGATGTATACTTCGGTCGCCGTTTCCGGGAATCCGCCAGCGATGTTCATCGCCTCCAACAGAGTCGTGTTCGGTCGGGGAATCGGATAGAGGTTGGGTCCGGGGGTAGCACCAAAAAGCACAAAGGTCAATCCACGGCGGACGGCTGGCTCTACGATGACCACGGGCTCGCTGACGATGACTTCCCGTTGGATGAGTTGGGCCTGAATCTCCTCCGTGATTTCAGTGCGCGTCATACCGGCAACACGAATCTGGCCGAGCACCGGGAGGATAATCGTTCCTATTTCGTCGATGTTGGCCTGCGCTGTGGTTTCGGTGTTGCTCGCCAGAAGTTCAAATATGCGGATGCTTAACGAATCTCCCGGTTCAAACTTGTACTCTTCGTAGAGCGGTACCAAGTCTTCCGGCGAAGGGTCCGTCGCTCCCGGAATACCCGAGGGTGTGTCCTGAATGCTCAAGGAAGTGCGAATATCCATCGTGGTTTCGCGCGTGAAGGAACCAACCTGCGTCGGATCCAACCAACTGTTGAAGAAGCTGTTGCATCCGATCGAGGGAAGCAAGCATCCCAAGGAGGTCGCCCAAACGGCGTATTTATTCCACGTTCGCATATTGTCGTCTTTTTTGCATCACTGTCGTCTTTTTCGTAGCCACGCCACATGTGCGAGGCTGTGGCTCAGAGCCCAAGCGCCACTCAATTGCTGGCGGGGCGCTGATCGCCCGTTCATCCATCCGCTGCGATCGTGCGTAAATTTATTATTCGCAATACGTTACGTCGCGTACAGGGTGCGTGGCCCGGATGTCGGGTTGCACGCATTTCCAAGTCCTGCATCAACAGGTGCGGTTATTATCGGCATTCGTAACCTGTCTGGATTAGGGCGCTTACGGCAATTACGGCGTCTCTCAGGCCCTGATTCTCGTCTGTGACTTCGCCCAATGGGTAGTTCGCTTTCGGGGGGCGGTTGGTTCGGCCCGAATTTGATGGCACTCGATAATATAGAGAGAGATCGCCGTCAAGGGGCTTGTGCCCAGTTGGCAAAGTTCTTTGCGGGTTGCCCACCGGTATACGATAGATTGACCCTCGATGTCTGCCAGATACACTCGGGCCATTCGTCGATCGCCCATCCTCGCGATGCAAGGGCATTTGCCGGCGATCACAGTTCGAAACTTCAACGGAGGTCATCAGATGAGCCGCCTATTCTCATTTCGTCGTGTGTCCATGCTGGTTGTATTCGTTCTCGCCATGTCTGCCGTCTCGGGCTGCGGGCCAAACGATGCACCGGTGTCGTTCCTGGATCTCATCAACACCGTGCTCTTGGGCGTTACTGCCGCGGGCGGAATCGTATTGATGTCGAACGTCTGATCGGCTTCGATGTCTCATCCGTTTCGCGATGGGCAAGCGGAAGCAATCTCGGCGGTTGCATCGGGAGTTCAACCTGTGCAGCACCGCTTTGCCATCGCCGAAAGTCGGCTTGGGTATCGTTTGACGCCTCCCGGACCGCATTTATACTCGTCACCACGCTCTGGGTGCCGTTGACCTGTGTGGTCGCCGTTTACCCACACCGCGCGACGCGCGCTCGAATTTCCGCTTCATAAAGACGGAGAAGGTTATGGTTTCAACCATCCATTCCCGATCACGACGCATCAATCGGATGTTGACCGGTTTGTTCTGCTTGACGTGCATGTCCTTTCCGCATTCGTTGGCGTGGGCTGATGGCGACAAAGGCGACCACAAGGCCGACGATCATGGTGCCGGTCATGCCGACGATCATTCTGCTGGCCACGCAGACGATCAGGTGGCCAGCCTGTACAGCGACTTCCTGCACTACGCCCGCATCGGTAAGTTTACCGAAGCTGAAGCGAACGCAGCCAAGTTGCTGTCGATGGATGACCTTGATCCGGTTCAGTTGATGAATCTGTCGAACGACGATCGCGAAAGCGTTCCGCGTTACTCACGCTGATCCGCCATAGTTCGATCCGCAGCAGTGCCCAACAGCTCTTGGATTTGATTCACGAAGGCGAGTTCCGTCAGCGCAAAAGCGAATCGCGCATTCTCGACAACATCGACAAACTTTCCGGCTCACCGCAAACGGAACACAACGCGATCTCTCGCTTGCGAGAGTCGGGTGAGTACGCGGTGCCCGAATTGATTGTCGCGCTCAAGGACCCTTCAAGAGAGCAGGCGTGGCCACGAATGATTCGGGCGCTGCCGAAACTTGGTAAGCAAGCGGTTGGACCACTCGTGATGGCGCTTGGCAGCACCGACCCCAATGTTCGCCGCAACGTCGCGTGGGCGCTCGGCGAATTGGGTTACCCGCAGGCGACTCCCTATCTGCTCAAGACCCTGGGCGCATCGGACAACCTGCCCGAAACCAAGCAAAACATCCTAGCCGCGCTCGAGGCCATCGAGCAAACGTCCGCCCGCACGCAACATGCGTCCGTGGCTGATGCGTTCGTTCGTCTCGCCAACGACTTCTACAACGAGTCCGGTGCGCTCAAAGCCGACCCGCGCGTTTCGACGGCGAACGTTTGGTATCTCGAAGACGAATCGCTCGTCTCCAAGAAAGTTCCGACGGAAATATTCGGTGCGGTCATGGCCATGCGGGCCTGCGAAGAGGCACTAGAAGCCGACCCCCAAAACCGCCACGCAATCTCCCTGTGGCTGGCGGCTAACATTCGCCGCGAAGCTCGGTTGGGCATGGATGTCGAAAGCGCAGAAGCCGATGCCGGTGTCGATGCCGACGGAACACGCGGTGAAGATTATCCCAGAAGCGTTTACTTTTCACGGGCGGCAGGCCCGATGTATTGCCATCTTGTGCTGGGGCGTGCCGTTGCAGACGGTGACAAAGATGTGGCACTGGGTGCGATCGCCGCGCTCGACGTGGTTGCGGGTTCGCGATCGTTGATCGGCACCGAGGACTACAAGCAGCCGCTCGTTTCAGCGCTACGTTTTCCCGACGCAGAGGTTCGCATCAAAGCAGCCATCGCGCTGGCGCGGGCTCTTCCGAAAAAGCCATTCGCCGGATCCGATCTGGTGGCACCGACCCTGGCTGAAGCGCTTCAACTCGGCGGAACCACGCAGATTGTCCTGGTCGATGCCGACACCGGGAATCTGAATCGGCTGGCTTCCGAGTTTCGCAGCGGGGGCGCAGAGGTCGCCGCAGAGCTGAGCCTGCCCGCAGCACTTGGTCGCGCTCGCCGAGAGTTTCAGTTCATCGCAGGGATCGTTCTATCGACCAACATGGCGTCGCCGAAGCTATCGGAAGCAATCGAAACATTGCGAAACGAATATCGCTTCGCCCGCACACCGATCATCATCCTTTCGCACGACAACGAAGCGTACCGGGCTGATGAAGCACTGGTTGGTCGCCATGTCGTCGAGGCGGTTGAGGCAAAGGCAAGCTCGCCCGAAATTCTGAAAGAGATCGAAGACTTGCTTTCGGAAAACGGTTCGGAACTGGGTGGCAGTCGGGACACATCGTTGGCATTGCGTGCGGCAGACGCGCTGAAACTGCTCGCGATCGATGGTCATACTGTGATCGACATTACACCGACGATCCCATCGCTGATTACCGACCTAGCAGAAGATGACGAAGCATTGCGCGTTCGGGTGGCACAGGTGCTCGCGATGACATCATCGGCAAACGGTCAGCGGGCCATCTGCGAAACGGCGCTGAGCGAGGACAACCCCGCTTCGGTGCGTATCTCGATGTTTGACGCCCTCGCAGAAGCCGCAAAGCATCAGGGCAATGATCTCGAATCGCAGCAGATTGAGCGGCTTGTCAAGCAGGCGATGGACCATAAGGATCTTTCGCTACGCACGGCAGCCAGCCAGGCGCTGGGCGCGTTGAACCTGAAAGTCAGTGAAGCCAGCGAGATCATCCGCAGTCAGCATCAGGGTTAGGCAACACCGTTGGTCGATCGAGTGTTGTTTTGAAGCGGCCAAACAAGAGACGGGTTTGGACAATTACGAAGTACGCAGTTGGCACGGTTGGTATCGCCACATCACGCTGTCGGCCCTCGCGCTGCTTGGCGTGATTCGCGTCACAGCAAACGAAGCGGCTTTGGGTGGCAAGCCGACATCAAGAACACGTCGCAGTACGAAGACAAGAAAGCAAGTCTGGTTCGGTCTCGCTGACCGATTCAAACGACCTGATCCCACTCACCGAGCCGGAGGCGCGGCGTTTACTCTTCGCCATCGTTTGGCCACAGCTCACCAACATCGAGCAAACATTGGCTTGGTCCGACTGGAGACGAAGACATCAAGCCATCGAAAAATAATGCCACGACCGAAATAGAACGCAAAAACACGATGCGCTACTGTAGTA
>JAADIU010000355.1 GCA_013151185.1 Planctomycetota bacterium | reverse complement strand
GTTCAGCAGATTTTGCACGCTCGTCTTTAGCCGGCTATGGGATGTTCCGCCTTGCGCTTCGTAGCCCATGCTGAACGAATCGTCGAGCAGGAAGATGCGATCGGTTTTGTCTGTTCCTCCCAAAATCGCCGCGACACCCGAAGGCCGCACAAATGGTCGCGAGACAACCAGTCCGATCAACAGAACCGCAAGGCACCGCAGCGCCAGGAGAATCAGTTCTTCGACGCGCACGCGCCTGCGATTTTGCTTTTCCGCGTCGATGAGAAACGACATCGCAGCCCAACGGATTCTCCGAAAGCGTCTGCGAGCCAGCAGGTGAATGAGAATGGGCGCACCCATGGCGGCTGCCCCGCCCCAAAAGAGCGCGGGGCTGACCATCGCCCCAAGAATTTGACCGCTTGCGTTCATACGTTTCGTGCGCTCACTACGCCTTGGATCGCGTCCGGTGCATTCGGTTTGCCAGAAAACGGCTGATCGCAACGTCCAAAGGGTCAGCCGTGCTGATCTGCGCATAATCGATGCGGCTATTGAGGCAGATGCCCTGCACCTCGCTGATAAACGCCCGAAGACGTTCCAGGTATCCCGCGCGCAGCGACTGCGGATCGGTCAGGATTTCGTCGGTTGCAGACTCCAGCCCTTCAAAGAGCGTTCGATCGGAGAATGGAAATTCGAGCTCGTCCTTGTCCAACACATGAAGGACCAGCACATCGTGATGGCCGAATCGAAATCTTTCCAGACCATCTTTCAAATCATCGAGATCGGTCAGCAAGTCTGAGATGAGCACGACCATGCTGCGCTTGGGCAATTGATCTGCGAGATACCGAAACAATACTTTCGTGTCGGTGGATTCGGTCGGGTCGGTTTGCTCGATCAACTTAACCATGTTGTGCAGCTGCGCGGGGTTCGTGCTGACCGGAAGCTGCCCGCGGATTTCGTGATCGAACAAAAGCAGGCCCGCGCCATCCTGCTGTTTGACCAGGAGATAGGCGAGGCTGGCTGCCAACGTTGCAGCGTAATTCCATTTGTTCATGCGGTCGTCAACGTGGTGTGCGGGATAGCGCATCGACCCACTCGCATCGAGCAAAATATACGCGCGGAGATTCGTCTCCACTTCGTACTGCTTGATGTAGAAGCGGTCGGCTTTTGCGTAGACGCGCCAGTCGAGATGGCGCAGATCGTCACCGGGCACATACTCGCGATGGTCTGCGAACTCGATGCTGAAACCCCGATACGGACTGCGATGCAATCCGCCAAGGAAGCCTTCAACCACATGCCGAGCGCGCAACTCAAGGCGGCTGATCTTGTTTAAGGTTTCAGGATGAAAGTAGTTTGTTGTAACCATCGTCTTTGCTCAATACCGTTTCGTTCGGGTCGAGTCGATCCAACAATTCCTGAATGATTCGATCGGGCGAGTAGCCCTCGGCGCTCGCGGAAAAGCTCGTGATGATGCGGTGTCGGAGCACGGGAAACGCGCAACGGCGAACGTCGTCGAACGAAGCATAGTGACGTCCGTGGAGTGCGGCTCGGGCTTTTGCGCCAAGCACCATGGCCTGCACCGCACGGGGCCCCGCACCCCATGTGAGCATCTTGCGCACAATTTCGGGCGCGTCGTTCTGATCGGGTCTCGTCATGCGAACCAGGTCGAGTGCGTGGCGAATGACTTCCGGCGCGACGGGAATCCGGCGCACCGCACGCTGGAACCGAAGAATCTGCTCGCCCGTGAACACCTGCTGCACCGAAACTTCTTTGTCGACCGTGGTTGTCTCGGCGATGCGATACTCTTCTTCGTAGCTGGGATACTCGACAAACACCTTGAACATAAACCGATCCTGCTGCGCCTCGGGCAGAGGATAGGTGCCTTCCTGCTCGATCGGATTCTGCGTCGCCAATACGAAGAACGGAGACGGTAACGGGTGCATCTCAGATCCCACAGTGACGTGTCGCTCCTGCATCGCTTCCAGCAAAGCTGCCTGCGTCTTGGGCGGTGTGCGATTGATCTCGTCGGCAAGAATCACATTTGCAAACACCGGTCCCGGAAGAAAACGGAACACACGCTCGCCCGTGGCTTTGTTCTCCTGCATCACCTCGGTACCGGTAATGTCCGAAGGCATCAGGTCGGGCGTGAACTGCACACGATGAAACGACAAGGCGAGGCATCGTGCCAGCGTGGAAATCATCAGCGTCTTCGCCAAACCCGGAACGCCTTCGAGAATCACATGGCCGTTCGCAAACATCGCCACCATCAACTGATCCACCACCGCGTCCTGACCGACGATGATTTTGCCCATCTCCGTCCGGATCCGGTCAAATCCTGCGGTCAGTTCGCGGATGATTTCAGCATCACCGGGTTGCTCGGGAATGTTTGCAGGTGTTTCAGACATCGGAGGTTCCTTTTCAAACTTCGAAGTTCAATACGTCCGTGGGTCTCGCTTCGTTAGCGCTCGTTACCGCTGCATGATGGGCAAACGGTTGTAGGGCAGTTGAAGGATGACGAGTGCCAACGCGGTTCCATAAGGTTTGCCGACACCATCTCCCCGCCACGATCCATCCGGCTGCTGTTTGCTGATTAAGATATCGCGAAGCTTGGGATAGTATTCGTCCCACGCCTTTGGGTCGCCCGAAAGATACAGCGCCTGAGAATAGTACAAGTGGGCATAGAAATAGTGCCCGATATTTTTTCGACCCGGTCCAATCGTGCTGCGACAGTAACGCAGAGCCTTCTTGGCCATCGGGTTGTCGTAATCGCCTGCATTGAACCAGCAGCAAATCGCAGCCGCCGTGATCGGCGGGCGCGATGGGCCCGGATTACGCGCCCGATACGCGATGCCACCGTCCGAACGAAACGACAGTTCCAGGTATTTCAAAGCGTTGTCGATGACTGATTTTGGAACACTGATTCCCGCGTTGCGGCAGGCGCGAAGGCCCTGCAACTGCGTGATGGTGACCGAGCCTTCATCGGATGAGCCGTCGGGCTGATAAATCCACCCGCCCAGGTTGCTCTGCGATTGCCCGGTCAACGCGACGGCTCGGGCGAGCACATCGTGTATGCGATCGTGGCGGTCGGCGTCTTCCGTCATGCCATACACTTCACCAAGAAAGAGCATACTGAACCCGTGCCCATACATCGGTCGGTTTCCGTCTTCTTCGCTTCGGGCGATCAATCCCGATTCCGTCGAACACGACAGGAGAAAATCGGTGACGCGATCGACGTTGGGTGCATACTTGCCTTGCGTCGTCGTGCTGCCACTCATCAACAACGCCAGCCCGCTCAGTGCAGACATCGCGACCGGATAGGTGCCATACCCGCTGCGGTTGCGCCAAGCACCCTCTCGACCCTGCGTACGAGCCAGGTACTCCAGCCCTTTGTCGATGGCAGCTTCTGTTTTTTCGGTGACGTGTTTGGGAAGCGGCGGCGCCGGAACGGATGGCGCGTCCGGGCTGGCTGTCGCTTGTGTTGCAACGAGTCCTCCCCAAAGCAAAGTCATGGCAAGATATGCAAATTTCAGTTTCAAGGCACGATCTCCGTATCGAGCGGACGGCTTGTTTGATCGGCAAGCGGGATGCTCAACAACTCCCGCCGGGCACCCACAATGAACTGGCCTGGCCAGACTCCGAATTCACCCGTGAGGCGTTCGTTTTCGGATGGCATGAGTCCCGTCCGAATGGTTCCGCCGATGGTTTTTCCGGTGCGCTTGTCGATGAGGTCGATGCCCACTTCACCCATGCTTTGGCGAAACGGGTTCTCCGATTCGACTTCGATCCGATGAAAAATCGGCATCACTTCTTCCGCAACGGTCAGCAATCCCCAGAGGGCATGGCGGTTCATTCCGACGGTTCCCAGTTGGCTTCGCTCCCAACGCACGGTACTCGTCTTGGTGTCGATGCCAATCAGCGCGGGTTCATCGCCACGCGACGTTTTCGTCATGCCCATCAGAACGAGTTGATCGTCGAGCAGCACCCCTTCCGCAAAACCTTCTGCCACTTGCGGCACGTTGATGTCCAGTTTGATATCGCCTGCGAGTGCGTCAATCAAGAGGATTCCTCCCCGATGGCAACTGACGCCGACGTAACCGTCACCCGGTTTGAAGATCCACCGCAGTTCGCCCGTGGTTTCGTGTCGCCAGTTTTCTTCGCCCGAGCGTGCGCTGTAACAGACGACTTCGTCTTCACCATTCGGTCCGATGAGGTGGCCGTTTTCGTAAATCACCGGCACCGGCCCTTTGCCATCTGACGGCTGATGAAATTCGATCGAGCTGTAAATCCGTCCCGAACGAAGATCGTATGTCGTGGCTCGCTGACGTCGATTGTCCAACGTGATGCACAACCCGTCGCGCACAAAAATGCTGTCGATCTTTTCGCCCGTTAAAATGCGCTCCCATCGAACGTCGTGGGCATCAGAAAGAACGGAGCAGATCAAGACACCGCGGCGAAGCGCTGCGACCATCAAGCCACTGTCGACCGCAACCAATCGATCGCGCAGCGGCATCCGGCCAAACGTGGCTGTGTCTTCGTACGCCGCGCCCCAAAGCCGACGGCCCGAACGGATGCCAACTGCAAAAATTCCTTTTCTTCCATTGATCACCGCAATCTGTCCGCCCGACACGAGGCGCGGATGTCGGAAGGCGTCCATCTCATCGACTTGTTCGTCCGGCTCGGGAGATTGCGAGGAACTCAGAAGCCGCAGCGTTGTCTTCCATGCCAGCGAACCATCTTCGTGGTTGATGGCTTCGATCATGCCCCCAGGCACAGAGAAAAGAACATGGTCCATAAAGGTGGCTGATTGCGCCGGAACATGCGTGAACATGCCATCGCCCGAACGATCGGTGAATTTACTTGCGATGGGTGCTTTCCAACGAAACGAAACGGGGTGACTTATAAACGCACCGTCATCGGCACGCTCAGTGTCGACGCGCTCACGCAAACGTAGAACTTCGTCTCGGATAGAAACCGATTCGCCATCCGTCCCGATGGCGTCGTACTTCGCGAATTCATCTTCCAGCCGATCAAGAAGAACGGCTGCGTCGTGGTGCATGTTCTGCGACGCCAGAAGGTATTGCTCCGCCAAATCGCGAAGGGCGGTTGCGGTTTGTGTGACGACCCGATCCTGCGCGATCGCCCGCATGGCGTGCTGTTCTGCAATTTCAAACTGCCCACCGTCCCGCGCGAACCGAGCGAGGGCAATGAGCGAAGCCTGACCCGCACCACCCACGTCGTTCATCTGCGCCAATTGATTCAGGCGGTTTTGCGCTGCGACGCGCGTCGCACCCGATTCGAGTTCAGCGATGGCTTCCTGCGCCACCAGTTGCGTTTCGTTTGCGATTTCGCGAAGCTGCATCGCGTTCAAGTCGCGTTCAAATCGAGAGAGTACCTCGCCAATGACCAAGCGCACCTTGTTGCGAAGTCGCGGTTCAATCGTGACGAACCCATCACCCGATGCGGTCAGTCCAAGCTTCCAAAGCGCGAGGTACGCTTCGTCGATTCGCCCCACGTCGCGCAGGCGAAACGCCAAACCGATCACCGCACGCAGATGCGCCTGCCCACCCTCAGCCAACGCTACTGCTTCGCCCAGTTTTTCGATGGCTTCGTCATCCTGCACGTCGGGCAAGCTGGAAATCCCCAGCAGTGCTTCAAACCGCAGGCGAGCGACGTCGCTCAAACCGTAGAATTCGCGACGGGATGTCGGCCTGACCAGTTGAAGAACCTCGAAAGCCCGGCGCGGATCACCACGGCGAAGTTCCATCCATGCCAATCGAATCGCCGCTTGCCGATCAGACGGGTCCTCTTCGTGAAATGCCAATGCCTTCGGGTAAGAAAGCGTCAGGTCGGGGAACTTGCGAACCTCGTTCGGATCGACGCTGATCGTTGCGTTCGCGATGCACAGGATATTTCCGAGCGGCGGTTGGTCGCCAACTTGACGCACTTCGATGCGCTGTCCGGTGCTGGCTTCGACGACGACCAACCCGTCAAGCGTAGGCACAAACACACTTTCGCCACTCAACGCGCCGCGGCCTGTGGCGCGCAAATTGTCTTCCTGTGTTTCCCACTCGATCAAGCCGTCATGGAGGCTCACGCAATACAGTTGCTCACCACCCAGCCAGATTCGATCATCGTCGATGCCAAGCAGGTAGTCTGCGCCCGGCGGTTTTCCCAACGACCATTTTAAGTTTCCGGTTGCCCGATCCAGCGCCAACAGCAGTTCGCTGTCCGGTGGCGCGACGAGCAGCAAACTGCCGGCCATCATCGGTGGACTGCAAAGCCAATGCTGTTTCGCCAGCGTGTTGTTGTACCCGGTGTGTTGCTCGTATTGGGCAGCCCAGCGCAGCGAGAATGGATCGATGTTGACTGCGATCACCACACCGAAGCCGGTCGATATATAAACCGTCGAACCGTCGGACGTCGGGTAGATCGCCAGGTGGTTTCTCTGACGCAGTTGCGCAGGATCGACCGTACACAAAAGCAGGCTGTGCGACAGCTTGCCACGATCGGGCGAGAGCACGCCCAGGTACAAATCCGAGGCTTGTGCATAGACCACCCAAAGGGCATCGTCGATGGCGATGGGTGCAGACAAGAACTCAACGCTTCCCAGCGGATCGTCCGGATCACCGCTGCGCCCCCTTTGCCAGATGAGTTCGCCGTACTGTGCGTCGTGGGCCACAAGCCGCGTGCCCTTGTAGACCTGAAATCGATTCGGCGCGGGCGCTCGCGTTCCGACGGTGGCTTGGGGAAACTTTCCGACACCATCGCGTTCAATCGCAAACACCTTTCCAAAACCCGTCGACAGCGAACCACCCACATGATCCCGCATAAACCGATCATTCACGTTGAAACTGCTGTCCACCAATTCGAGTTGCGGGGGGCGTCTGTTTCGCTGCCTGCTCCGACGTTGCTCTCGGTCGACAACGATGGGATACCCACAACGGATCGAGACTTTCAAAATCCAGCGCTACAATCTGCCGCAAGCTTTTGACGAACAGGCGTCCTTCGCTGATGACAAATTCTCCAACCGGGTAGCCGCGCGTTTCCCCTTCACTGCTCTCCCAAAACGCTTCCCACCAGGACGGGTAGTCATGGTCTGCCGGCAACACAAATCGCCACGGCAGATTGCCCAAGAGTTCGGGCGTTACTGCGGGCATTTGAAAACGGCGCCGAAGATCGCCACCCAAAACAGGCCAGGATTCGCGACCTGCGGAGACGGATGTTGACAACGTCGTCGGCCAACCCCCACGGACGAAACGGCGCAATGCGGAGAGATCGAAACCTTCTTGCCCGTCAATATTCCCATCGGATGACAGGCTTGCGAGAGCTTCTTCGGCCTGCGTTTGATCGTGCAGCATCGTCCAAGCCGCTGCACGCTTTACCCCGAAGCGCGCAGGCGATATGTCGCTGTCTTTGCACACGCGGTCGATGCGGTCGAGAAGTTCGACGGCCTCGGCGGGGCGGTTGCGATCGAGCAACCAGCCAACCACAACGTCGCCCGCATCATCGCCATAGCTACTCACCATGTAGCGCGCAAGAATCGTCCGAAGCGCCGTTTCGTCGCAGTCTTCAACACCGCGCTTGTACAGCGCCTTCGCCTGCCCGTCGTGCAGCAAGCGGTAAGCCTCAATGCCTTCTGTCGGCATCGAAGCCAGAAGCAACGTCGCGCGATCCTGCGCGGATTCAAACATGGTCATTCCAGCCGACCCATCGGAGCGCGGAGCATCCGCACGCAGCAGTGCGCCACCAGGATCGTCGAGGATGCGCTGAAGCGAATCGATCGCCAGCTTCCAGTCTTGACGGGAGATGGCGCTGTCGGCTTTGCGGAGGAGATTTTCGATCGGCGCGTTGCGTTCAAGGATTGCGGGTCGAGGTGCGGATTGGCGGCGCGAGCGGTTGCCGAAGAGTCCTTGACGCTGCTGCCCGAGCGCGGGTTGAATCGCAAACGCAATGAGATTAATCGACACGATCAGCCATGCCGTCAGCCGGCCACACGCGCGCGTACCGCCGCCAAATGAACAGCGTGACACTTGGATTCCGCGCGATCGACTCATCTAATGGGGTGCCTCAAAAATCGACGGCCCGCCCGGTGCGCCACCGCACGGAGCACCGTTGCCCTTTCCTTGGTCGGTTCCGGAGGCTCGAAGTTTCGGGCAATGAGTCAAACCCGGTATTCTGCGAAGACTCAAACACGGCGCGTCCGTCGCCTGCCAGCCCCCTATTTATACGGACTCGAACCCCATATCGCCGCTGGAACCCGCCTTTGCGACAAGATTACACACTGAGTTTGATCGGCCAGCCGGGTCGCCTTGTGCCAGTTTGCTCGCGCGGCAGGCTTCCCTGTCGATATCATTTAACCGCCTGGGGTAGCATCCCCGAGCGGGGGAACAGGGTGGCTGTGCTGTTAAGTTGTTATTGATACAAGAGTTATGCTTCGTATAGCGTCAGGCGGCTTACTCTTCGTAGGTGAGCAGGGAGTGGATGGTATGTTGTTTGATCCGGTCTCGCCCTTTGAGAAATGCCAACTCGATGACGAACGTAACCCCGGCGATTTCACCGCCCAAGGCTTCGACCAGGCGGCAGCATGCCGAGATCGTTCCGCCTGTCGCGAGCAGGTCGTCAACCATCAGGATTTTTTCACCCGGTTTGATGGCAGATTTGTGGATGTGCATCGAATCAACGCCGTATTCGAGTTCGTATTCCTCGGAGATGGTTTCGCAGGGGAGCTTGCCCGGCTTTCGGATCGGCACAAAACCAGTGGACAGCGATTGGGCGAGGGCGGTCCCGAAGATGAACCCGCGCGACTCGGCTCCGACGACTTTATCAATGTGCGTTCCCCGGAACGGTTGTGCAAGGCATTCGACGGCCAGCGACAGCCCGGATGGGTCTTCGAGGAGTGGCGTGATGTCTTTGAAAACGATGCCTTTTTTGGGAAAGTCGGGCACATCTCGGATCAAACTGCGAAGGTCGATGATCGAAGGGATATTCGGGTTGGGCATCGTGCTGGTTCCGTCGGCAACATAGGGGAGCCATTCGGTCATCCATGTCCGTGGCGTCGAGACAGTAGCGGGGGAAAAGCACCTTCGCAAGCGACAGTTGCCGCCACCCTCGTAGGCCCCCAAAATCCACGGTTACAAGGCCATTTGACGGCTGGACTTCATTCTCAAAATCGGTATAGTCCCCACTCCGCCGAGGGTGGGCAGACGCGGATCATCCCGGCGTAACTCATTTTCCTTTCTAAGCTTAAGTAGATGCAAAGGCTACGTTCAAGGGCACTAACCTGCCAGGTATTGGGAACGTAGACCCGTGCTCGAACCAATAGGAGAACACCGTTGAGTGTATCGAAGACGTTAAGAACAACCGTGTGGGTTATGTTGATGGGATTGGTCGTGTGCGCCACCGCCGGGCCAGCTTGGGCTCAGGCTGACGGGGACGGTGCTGCGGCAGTAGACGGTGCGGCAACAGTCGTCGCCAATTCGGATCACGCGCTTCGCGCTCCGATTCCCGGCATTTGGTACATCGCGCCGGTTTTTGCAATTGTGGCGTTGATGTTCGCTCGCAAGTTCTACTCGGAAGTGATGGCCGCTGACGAGGGCGACGAGAATATGATTAAGATTGCCTCCTACGTTCGCGAGGGGGCGATGGCATATCTAAGCCGTCAATACAAAGTGGTGTTTGTGGTGTTCGTCGTGCTGGCTGCTGTTCTCGCATTCATGGCGTATGGCTTGCATGTGCAGCACAAAATCGTGTGGTTCGCATTCTTGACGGGCGGATTCTTCAGCGGTTTGTGCGGGTACCTCGGTATGCGTACCGCGACCATCGCAGCCCACCGAACGACGGCCGGTGCAAGAGAAAGTTTGAACCGTGGCTTGGTCGTGGCCTTCCGCGCGGGTGCGGTCATGGGCTTGGTCGTCGTCGGTTTTGCACTGATCGACATCACGGCTTGGTTCTATGTTCTAAACAATTACTTCCTGGAAATGTCGCTCAACGAAATCACCGTCGTCATGTTGACGTTTGGTATGGGGGCAAGCACACAAGCACTCTTCGCTCGTGTGGGCGGTGGTATTTACACCAAGGCTGCCGACGTCGGTGCAGACCTTGTTGGTAAAGTCGAAGCGGGTATTCCCGAAGACGATGCCCGTAACCCCGCCACCATCGCGGACAACGTTGGTGACAATGTCGGTGACGTAGCCGGCATGGGTGCAGACCTTTACGAATCCTACGCCGGTTCGATCCTGGCAACCGCCGCCCTTGGTGTGGCTGCTGCTGCCGCCTTGTCTCCGACCGACGCACAACTCGCCACCGATAACGCGATGAAATTGCTATCCGTTCCGATGGTGCTGGCAGGCGTCGGAATTGTGCTCTCCATCCTCGGTATCTACATGGTTCGTACCCAGGAAGGCGCGTCCATGGGGCAGTTGATGTCGGCGCTGGGTAAGGGTGTTAATGGTAGTAGTGTGATGATCGCAGGTGCCGCATACGGCGTCTGCTATGTACTCCTGAAGGACGTTGACGGTGTGATTTGGTATGGCGTGGCATCCAGTGTGGTCGTTGGATTGACCGCAGGTATCATCATCGGTAAAGCCACCGAGTACTACACAAGCTACGAATACAAACCGACTCAGGAAATCGCCGGGCAAGCTGAAACCGGACCCGCCACCGTTATCATCGCTGGTGTGGCTGAGGGTATGAAGAGCACATGGGCATCGTTGGCAACGATCATTGTCGCGATCATGCTTTCATTCATTTGTGCGGGTGGTGGTCGTGAGTTCATGCTCGGTCTATACGGTGTTGGTATCGCGGCTGTTGGTATGTTGGCCACCTTGGGTATTACCCTTGCGACCGACGCCTACGGACCCATCGCCGACAACGCCGGTGGTAACGCAGAAATGACCAACCAGGCCCCGGAAGTTCGCGAGCGTACCGACGCCCTCGACTCGCTGGGTAATACGACAGCCGCCACAGGTAAGGGATTTGCAATCGGGTCGGCTGCCTTGACCGCGTTGGCACTCTTAGCTGCGTACGTCGAGGAAGTTCGGGTTGGTCAACAGCGTGAGGCGATGGTGTACGTTCAGAAGCACAACCCCGAAGCCCTCACGAACGACGCTGCGGGCATGGAAGACATTTACTACATCGGCTATGGCAAGTTTGCTCAGAAGTGGAAAGAAGGAACCGGCGAAGGTGCCTACCAAGCGTACATGATGTTGAATCGCAAGGCGCACAGCCAACTGACCATCGGTGACAAATTCCCCGCGAGCGAGTTGGGAACCTCCGACGAAACCAGTGAGTTTGTATACACCGCGATGGTTGGTGATACGGAGTGCCACTTGGTCAACACCCGGCGGGCATCGATGCAGCAGTACATGCTGTTCTATGATGTCACGCTGATGAATCCGAAGGTGCTTTGCGGTATGTTCAGCGGTGTGCTGTTGGCCTTCCTGTTCTGCGCCTTGACCATGAAAGCCGTCGGTCGCGCTGCCTACGATATGATGCAGGAGTGTCGCCGCCAGTTTGACGTGATGAGAGCGTATTTGAGGAGTCAGGGCAAAGACGAAGCATTCGCCAATGACCCAGAGAATTGGCCAAGAGAACAGATCACCCACGAGGGTCAGGATATTCCCGACTATGCCAACTGCGTCGCTATCTCGACAGCCGGTGCGCAGAAGGAAATGATCTTCCCGTCGCTACTCGCGATTATTATTCCCGTCGTGGTTGGGCTCATCTTTGGTGTTCCCGGTGTGATGGGGATGCTGGCGGGTGGTCTGACGAGCGGGTTTGCGGTCGCCATCTTCATGGCCAACGCCGGTGGCGCGTGGGACAACGCGAAGAAGTGGATCGAAACCGGAAAGCACGGCGGCAAGGGCAGCGAAGCCCACAAAGCCAGCGTCGTGGGCGACACCGTTGGCGATCCGTTTAAGGATACCTCCGGCCCGAGTCTCAACATTTTGATCAAGCTGATGAGCATGGTCAGCGTTGTGTTCGCGGGCTTGATCGTTAAATATGCACCGCAGATCAGCTCGATGCTGGGACTGTAAACGCGAGCTTTTTCGCATCGGACCGTCTGTCGATGGTCACCAAATTTGAACGTCACCCCGAAGCCGCTACGATGGCGGTTCTCGGGGTGTCTTTTGCGCGATGTGGTAGGGTGGGCCGTGCCCACCATCTTGAGCGGCATCGGGTACGCCGGTGGGCATGGCCCACCCTACTCCTTCTTTCGTAAACAGGTGCGTCCGGGACGCACCCTACTTTTGTCGGTGCGTCTCTTGCTCGATTGAACGTTATGTCTGAAACCCAACACAATTCAGAAGCTCTCGCGATTCGGCTGGCGCAGATGGCACACGACCATCGCTGCGAGCAGATCGTTGTACTCGACCTGCGCGGTGTGAGTCCGATCACCGATTTTTTCGTCGTGTGTACCGGATCCAGCGATCGGCAGATGCGGACCACGGGCGAAGAGATGATGGTGGTCTGCAAGAAGGAAGGCGATCCGGCATACGGGCATTCGGGTCTCGACACCGCAACGTGGGTGTTGGTCGACTTTGTGAACGTCGCCGGAGCATCGCGCGTACTACGATCTTGAATTGCTCTGGGGCGATGCACCTCGGATCGACTGGATGCAGGAACAACCTCAAGCCAGTTCGGATGCGTGAACTCGGTAGGGTGGGCTGTGCCCACCATCTCGAACGATATTGAAGCTGCGGTGGGCACGGCCCACCCTACGGGTACGTCGCATGTTCTCCAACACGTTGAATGTTTTGGGCGATCGGTTTCGAGCGGCTGTGCGTTCGGCGTTTGGCGACGAATGCTCGTTCAGCGATCAATGGATCAAACCCTGCAACGATCCCAAATTCGGCGACTATCAATTCAACGGTTCGCTACCGCTGGCCAAACTGCTCAAGAAGAAACCGCGCGACATCGCAGAAACGATTAAGGACTGCGTTGATGTGTCGGAGATTTGCACGCCTCCTGAAATCGCCGGTCCGGGGTTCTTGAATCTTCGATTGACCGAGTCCTACTTGTCGGGTGCTCTGAATTCGATTCCCTCGGCGGAAGCGGGTGCGGAATACGATCGGCTGGGCGTGGTGTTTGATGCTGCGGCTGAGACCGTTGTGGTGGATATGTCGAGTCCGAACCTCGCCAAGGAAATGCACGTCGGTCATCTGCGCAGTACGGTGATCGGTGAAAGCGTCGCCCGCATTCTCGAATTCGCGGGTCATCGCGTCGAGCGCGTCAATCACGTTGGCGATTGGGGCACGCAGTTTGGCATGTTGCTGACCCACTTGCGAACCGTTCAGCCGCACATTCTCGATGATCCCAATGCACTCGCCATTCGTGACCTTGAAGCGTTCTACGTTGAAGCCAAGCGCGAGTTTGATTCCAACGAAGAATTCGCCGAACGCTCGCGGCAAGCTGTTGTGCAATTGCAGGGCGGTGACGAGGAAACGCTCGCGGTGTGGCGGGCGTTTTGTCACGAGTCGCTGCGTCATTGTCACGCGATTTACGATCGGTTGGGCATCAACAAGCTGATCGATCGCGGCGAAAGTTTTTACAACGACCAACTGGCTGCGACGGTGAAGGAACTTACCGATGCTGGCATGGTCACGACGAGCGACGGAGCCGAGTGCATTTTTCTCGATGGCTTCAATACGCGCGAGGGTGATTCCTTACCGATCATCGTTCGTAAATCCGATGGTGGTTTCAATTATGCGGCGACGGACTTGGCGGCCGTCCGACATCGGTTGCGGGATGTGGGCGCGTCGCGGTTGATCTATGTCGTCGGCGCACCGCAGCGCCAGCATTTTGAAATGCTCTTCGCCGCAATTCGCAAGACGGGCTGGGCGGGTGAAGGTGTGCGGTTGGAACACCTCGCGTTTGGCAGCATGCTCGGTGTCGATGGTCGTCCGTTCAAAACCCGCGAGGGTGGAACGGTGAAGTTGAAGGATTTGCTCGCAGAAGCGGTGACCGCTGCTCGAGCTGCGCTTGATGAACGGCAGGGCGGTGAAGACGAGCGGGCTCGCACGTTCAGCGAAGATCAAAAGCAAGCCATCAGCGAAGCCGTCGGCATCGGTGCGGTCAAGTACGCGGACTTGTCGCACGCATTAACCACCGACTACCGTTTCGACATATCGCAAATGCTGTCGTTCGAGGGCAACACAGCCCCGTACATGATGTA
>JAADIU010000085.1 GCA_013151185.1 Planctomycetota bacterium | reverse complement strand
GATGTTGGTCCGACGGTGATCAGTACGGTTGCGCCGATCGCTGTATAGTTTTGGTCGAACGCCTTTACGTGAATTTTGATCCAGTTTCGATTCTCGCCATCATGGTTAATGAACAAGCGGACGCGGTCTCCGTTATCGGGGACGAGCAGGTCGAGATCGCCGTCCCCATCGATGTCACCGACAGCAGCGCCGAAGGATTGGCCTGAATCATCAACGTTAAGCGCAGCCGCAACATTTGGGATAGGCCAAACGCCATCGTTGTCGTACAGGCGGTTTGCATCCGAGTTATTGCAGACATACAAATCGTCCACGCCGTCGTTATCGTAATCGAAGAAGATCGCCGCCCAGCCAATCGCATTTGATGCGGTTCCGCTTGCAATGGCCTCATCGACGAACGTACCGTTGCCTCCCTGGTTCACCAGCATGGCGTTGTCGGGAGGGTCGTCGGTGCAATAAAGGTCCGGCCATCCGTCTTGGTTTAAGTCCCCGATTCCGACGCCCATCGAAGCGATGCATACGTCGGCACCAGAACCGACACTGATGTCAGTAAACGTACCTCCGTCATTGCGATAGAGGCGATTGGGTTGACCATGCAAGTCACATCGATCGCCAGAGAGGTACAAGTCGGCATCTCCGTCGAGGTCGTAATCGACGAATACTGCTTGGAACAGGGCGATTTGGTAATTTACACCAAGCGCGGATGCGACATCTAAGAACGTCCCATCTCCCTGGTTACGGTAGAGGCGTTGTATAATCGGTGGCCCGTTGGGACCCGGGCGGTTGGCGACATACAAGTCGATATTGCCATCATTGTCGTAATCGCCCCAGGCGCATCCTACCGCTGCCCCGGCATCTGCAACACCGGCAGCAATAGAGACATCCGTGAAGGTAAAGTTTCCTTCGTTTCTGAGCAGAAGGTTAGGGACAGCCCAGTTGGACAGGTAGAGATCGAGGTCACCATCGGAGTCGTAATCTGCGACAACAACACCGGCCATATCCGCGACAAGCGGGATGCCGCTGCCCGTGAAACGGTCTGTGAAGTTTCCACTGCCGTCGTTCTCGTAGAGTCCGACTACACCGCTACCTCGACCAACGGTAATGACATCAACATCGCCATCATTGTCGAGGTCCGCAAACGCAGCACCGAAACCTGTGAGACCAAATCCGAGGGGGTAGTCGATCCCGCGCGCGATCGCTTCTTCAGTAAAAGGCACTGCACCATTGACGGTATGAGTCGATGTGGCCAGAGCGACAATAAGAATGATGTGCAACGCTGTGCCCAATCTCGCGAAGTGTGGAGTCATGGTTATTCCCTTCCTCCGTGAGGCCCGATCGTGGCGCGGCCCCACTCCTCTTCTGTCTGAAAAAGCTACGAACGGCGCCAGACAGTGTTGACGACACTGCTCACCATAGAATCACGCGATTCGACACCTCGCTACGGGCTTGGATTGTAGCGAATCGCGGGGATCAATTACAAGCACCAAATGTGAACTTTTCGTCCAGTCTTAGATGATGTTGTCACGCCGGGCCTAGTCGAACAACCAGATTGGTCCTTCCACTGGGAGGAGTTGGAGTAGTTGAAGCAGGACGGCCATGGCTTGCACATTATCGGGAACAATAAATAAAGTGTGAATGCTTTCCGTTGCGTGTAAGAGCGTTAATGGGTTCAAAATTGGAGGTCTTGAGACATCTGGGACTGATAGAGGGACCGTTTACGCTCTAAAGTCCAAAAAATGTTTCTTTTTCGTTGCAATTCATGGCACGATTCGCTATTTTGACGATATGCCTCGATGTCTTGGTGGACCGGTGTGCGGTTTGTCGGACTGTGGCGTAGGAGCGGTGACGAGTTTTATCCGCTGGCACGAGCCAGTTGCGTCTGTATTCTCGGCACAAAGTTGGATGGGAAAGTGTCTCTAACTGATTCCATTACATGGTTGAAACAGCGCGAGCGCGATGCGCGTGTTGTGAAGTCTACAGACGTTTGGCGCGTTTGTTCGCCAGCGACGCTTGCGGTTTGCCTTTCTTTGATTGGCAGCGCGTGGTTGCTGTCGATAGAGATTGGTTCGGGTAGTCGTTCTTTAGTTGGCATGTTCACGCTTCTTCCGCTTCTGGCGGTGATGCGTATCTTCTCTCCGCGCGTGGCGATGTTATTCGGTTCGCTATGGGGCGCGAGTCTTTTTGCGTTCTTGTCTGCGGGGGCGAGTCCTCTTGTTTCGGTGACGCTTGGTTCTTTTGCGTTGTTGAGTTCGGTTCCGGCGGTATATGCGTTTGCGCTTGTGTGGCTTTCGCGCCGTTACGGCTTTAATCCGTTCATGCTCGCATTTGGCTGGGGTTTCGTTGAGCTTGCGTTGATGCCTCTAGGTTTGCAGGGCGGGCTTTTAGGGAGTGCTGTCGGTATTGGGTCCGGTAGCCTCTTCCACATTGTGGAGGGCGTCCTTGGATACGTTTGTATCGCGGCGATCATCGTTGCGGTAAACGGTCTTGCTCTTGCACTTCTTGGTTGTGCTTATCGGAGGGTCTGTGGAACCGCACGCGTGGTTCGCCGATCTTCTTGTGTTCAAACTCGGTTCTTCCCACTTGAAGTTCCGATTCTTCTCCTATCTATCGCCAATCTCGGGCGACCTCGCGCCCCGCCGGTGTAGACTTTCGCCGCTTCACGCCGCATGTTTCATGGCGGTTTGTACAGAGCGGCATGTGTCGATCGCGCTTTTTCTTTTTTGTTAACGAGATCAATTGAATGAGAATGCTTCTACTCGCGATGTGCGAGTGAAGTGGTGAGTAGTCTAGGAAAGAAGGATATATTATGAAGCTTTGGAAAGTATCAGTACTCTTGGCAGCCGTGGCGATGTTCGCGGTTCCTGCGAATGCACAGGACACTTGTGCGACCGCCGTTCCTGCTCCGGGTCCGGTTAACCCCTCTAACGATGCGTCTCCCGACGACGAGGGGCTCGCAGCCGGTTCCACCTGTGCGGGTGGTACTCTTGATAGCTGGGTAACCTTTGTGGCGACGGAAACGACCCACCGTATCCGAACCGATATTGGTTCTGGTGGTACAGATTCTGAGATCGGTATTTACTCTGGAAGCTGTGGTTCCTTGGTCGAAGTCAATTGTAACAACGACGAGTGTTTTAACGGCGTCAACTTCTGCCCGTCTTTGCCGGCATGCTCCGGCGACTCTGGTGGTCCGTGGATGAGCAGCGCCTGTACGTCCGGCCTCACGATTGGTGCGACCTACTACGTTCGGGTGACAACATTCGGTGACCTCCCCAACGGTGATTACAGCGTGACAGTTGAAGGTTCCGGCGGAACCTGTGGCGATGGCGCCGTTGCATGCGACGGCAGCGAAGAGTGCGAAGCTGATGCTGATTGCCCGAACGGTGGCGTTTGCAACGGCTGTGTTTGCGAAATGCCTTGTCCGGCGACCTGCGCTGGCGCGATTGACATTGGTAACTACTCGAACTGTGGCGCTGGTGCAGCTGAAGGCGCAACCTTGGTTGATCCTTGCTGCGACACGGACCCGACAGGTCCCCTCGGTAGCTGCACCTCCGGTGGTGGTGGCAACGACGTTTGGCTGTCGTTCGTCGCTAGCGCTGCTGGCATCCGCATCCGTACCGACGCTGCTTCGATCGGTACTGACTCTGACTTTATCGTCTACTCTGGCACTTGTGGTGCGCTGACCGAGGTTGGTTGTAGCGAAGATGGTGCTGGCGCTTCTGGTTACTTGGGCGACATCAATGTTGTCGGTTTGACCCCTGGCGAAACTTACTTGGTTCAGCTCGGTGGCTGGAATGATTCTTGTGGTCCCTTCGGTGTCACGACCGAGGCGATCCCTGGTTCCGTCTGTGGCGACGGCATCCGCGCTGGAATCGTTGGCGAAGACTGTGACCCAGGTGATGGTGGCGCTATTGCTCCCGACGACGGAAACTGTATCGGACTCTGTGCGGCAGATTGTAGCTGCCCGACGCCCGTCTGTGGTAACGGCGTTCAGGAAGTTGGCGAGCAGTGTGACGAAGGTGCTGGTAACGGCGCTGTTGGTTGCATTCTTCCTGACTGCACCTGCACCGGCGACTGCAAGATCGCTACCGACATCGTCCCGGCTGTATCCGAATGGGGCCTGGTTGTGATGGTTCTGATCGGTCTCGCTGCCGGTACGGTCATGTTTGGCCGCAAGCGCGTCATTGCGTAAGTGAATTGAAACTGCGATGTGGGTAGACACTGTCTACCTGTGAAGCAGAGAGTTTTGGGAACGGGCCCGGATGGTTCCCGACAGCGAAAGTTGTCGGTGCCGTCTGGGCCCGACTCCTTTTTTACAGGCTGACGCACAGGTATGTTCTCCGTGTTGGGATTACTGCCACGGAGGGCGTGTGCAACGGAGGGTGAGATAGAATGACAAGCGCGTCTATGTGTTGCTCGCTGCATTCAAACGATGTGTTAGTCTGTTGTGGTTAACATCCTGCTGAAAAACGAAGTTTTTCAGTGTGGCACCGGCTTCTAGCCGGTGGAAAACGGCTCTATCCGCGCGAAAACTACATTTACTCCGACAGAATCACCGGCTGGGAGCCGGTGCCACACTTCTTCATCAGCCTGTTAGGGGTGTATCATGTTGCTGGCGACGGATGATTCGTTCCCAGTCGCTGGAGCGAAACGTAACTGCGATCCAGATCAGGACCGGAACTACAAAACCGGCGGTGGGGGAGACATTGATCACTTCGTTGACGCGGTGGAGGAACGCGAACATGGTCTCTGACGGGTGGTACTGTTGCCACGGCGTTGTGCTGCTATACCAGATACGAATGAGCAGCAGAAGTCGTAAATAGATAAACAAGTGAATCGCGATCAGCCCCAGGACAAAAGAGAACAACCGTCTTCGCCACGAGATTGAAGAGGCGAGGATCAGCGCGATGATCTCAATCGTCGGCAGGTAGCCCAAGAACCGAGGGTTGATGCTGCTGAACCCGATCCTCCGGTCGCCTTTTACGCCTGTCGTAATTTCTGAGTCGGTCGTACGCGTCGGTTTTTCGAGCGGTAGAAACTTCACGACACCCCTTGGTCCGAAGTCGTGAAATACTGTGTGCCCGACTGAGCGGAATACCTTCGAGTAACCTTCTTGCAGGCCGGTCCAAGGGACCGAGAGCAATCCGTATACGATCGCAAAAATGACGACGGCGCGACCGGTTGAAAGTGCTGACGCGGCGACATCGCGCACAAGGCGTTTAGCTGCTTGCATCAGTCCTCACCGAACCCTTCAACTGTTGCTGACGCGCCCAGATGAGCCAAAAAACGATTGGCAGGGCGATAAAAACCATCTGCCAAAACTCAACGTGGACCCACTCGAAGGCGCTTCTCCATAAGGCTCCGACGTAAAAGAGGCTTACGAGTCGAAAGAGGTTGATGAACAAGATGATGGCCACGCCGATCGCGATGGCCTTCGCCTTTCGCCAGCGGGAGGCGAGAACCGGCGACGCGGCCACGAAAAACGCGAAGAAGACCGCCGGTTGGATGGCGTCGCACCCGCGTTTGATCCCGAGCGAGAACCTTGGGGCTCGGATTGTGAGGTCGTCTACGGTTACGTCTTGCTCGCCGAAGTACCTCAGAATCGCGGCCGTGACATCTGCATTGATCGCTAGGTATCCGTCGAAGTACCGACTCCACGCTTCTTCCTTAGGGTTGGAGAGCCACCCATAGAAGAACGTATTGAAGGCGACCAGCAGGACCACCATGATAAGGACGAACTTGAAGACGGGTACTTTTCCGCTCTGGCGAGGGCGGCGAGCGTGTTTCGCTTGTGGCTGGGGATCACTCTTTTCAGATGGTTCCGGCATGCTTAGCTTCCGATGTGTTGTTGAACTTCGGCAAACGTGCCGGTACTGAGTGTGCCCAGCGGTCCGCCGCTGATCGTACGTGCATGTTACTATGTTTCTGCCGTTGTCGGCAAGTCGCCTCGATCATCGTCGGCGATCGGCTATCACAAAGCCTATCGAATCATCAATCGGCTTGGTCCTAGTCTCGTCTGAAGAACTCTCCAGAACACTATAATGTAAGACCCGAGCCTAGACGGGAACGATGGTGGACGTTGATATGAGGACGGGGATGGTCGGCAAACACTCTGCAATATCGGACGTGGTTTGGAAGCCGGTTTCAGCTTATATCCAAACGTCTCGATGCGGATGTTTAGCTCCAAATTCTTATCAACGAATTCCTTACGTTTCTACCACAAGCTGATCCTCACAACGACGCATGGCGGGAGTCAACGATCACTTCAAAAGCGTCAGCGAGCTGACTTCAGCGTGTCCCTAGATGGGTGTCCTTAGCAGCCCGTTGAAAAACGTGATTCTTTGGTGTGGTACAGACTTCCAGCCGGTGAAAACGGGCTGCATCCGTGAAAGGGGGACGCATCAGTGCGATCGCCGGCAAGATAGCGGTGCCACACTTTTTCAACAGGTCGTTAGTGGTGCAGCGATAAGATTCAGCCGAGCCTGAAGTGTATATTTATTTTTCGTTTGGTCCGATTTTCAAGATTGCGCTTGTAATCGCGAGATCAAATCCGTTACAATCGCTCCTGCATGGCGGAGTAGTTGTGGGGGGTCGCTTTCTCCCCAACTGTTCACGCGGGGTGGTGCGTTTGTGGGCCTTTCGGTCATGGCTGCTGTTTGTCTGTGCATGTGCGTTATTCGGCGATAGCTTTTTACAATTTTATGTTCCTGCTCGGAGACATTTTTGGTTTGTGTGGAGGCAACGGATGATGATGATTAACAATGGACGTTCGCGGTTATGCGCGGCGGCGGCGGTACTTGGTGCTGCTGTTTTTGGAATCAATGCTGACATTGAGGGTGCTGCCCGCAAGGTTGACTCGGCGTCGCGTCAGGTCAGGCTTTCTGATGCAGGAGTCGGGCGTCTTGCGCCGTCTTCGGTCGGGTTGCCGACTGCGGGGCTTTCTTTGGAGGCGTGGACGCAGCGTATGCAGCAAGTTCCACCCGGCGGTTATCCGATTTTTGCGCCGCAGGTTGTTGACTATCGCAATGACGAGCCGAGTCGGCTTCGTCGCGCAGGCTTGCTTGTTGGAGCGATGCCACTTCCCGACGGGTTTGGTATGGTTTCGACTGGCCACACGGTGTGTGCGGCGGGCAATTGTACCTTCAACATTGATTGCGATGATGGCGATCCATGTACGACCGATACCTGCACCATTCCGCCCGAAGGTCCAATCTGTCAGGGCGTTTGTACGAATCCCACGATTGCTGACGGTCTTGAAGGTGGTTGTGATGACGGTCTTTTCTGCAACGGCATTGAGTCGTGTCAGTCGGGTTCCTGTACGTCGGGTGTCGCTCCGACGTGCTGTGCAGGTACTGTTGATGAGCCAGCCGAGTCATGCTCTGAGGATCTCGGTCGCTGCTCGGCAGAGTCTGAGGTCGCGGGTCGTCGATGTGTTGAGGATACCGATTGTACCGGTGGTGTTTGCGATCATTGTGTAGACCTTTGTTCAGTAGACACTGATTGCGACGATGGCTTCGCATGCAATGGCGCGGAGACCTGCAATGCCGGCGTTTGCCAGGCGGGTCCTCCTGCTTGTGGTAGTGGCGCGAACTGCTTTGAAAAGCGGTGCATTGGTGCGATTTTGGTGACGGCGTGTACCAACGCTGATGACTGTGCCGGCAATCAGACTTGCGGCAACAAGTTTTGCGATACTTTCGGTGGCGGCCCCTGTCAGGACGATACAGACTGCGGTGCTGGTGTAAGTTGTATCCCTGCCAATCCCTGCCAACGTGTGTCGTTCGGGTCGTTGCTGTCCTCCGGGCGCATCGGTTGATGACTGCCTGGCTCGTAATCTTGAGGTCTGCCTTGGTACGGGTGGCAATTTCTACCCCGGCGACAACGGTGAAGATACCGAGACGCTGAACGAATGCGGTGGTCGTGTTCCGCTGTTGACCGGTGGCGGTCTCCAGCTTGGTTGCCCGAGTTATACGAGTGGTATCGTTCAGACTTCGACCGCGGTTCCCAATCACCCGGTGAATGCCGGTCCGATGTCCTTCTCGCTGGTTCCCGTTCCCAATCCGGGTGGCCCGGGTGGCGCGGATGGTCTGCATCGAATTGGCGACGACTACTGCAACACTGGCGGGCAGCATATCGCAGTTGAGGCTGTTCGGTTTGTTGGTGCGATGACGGTTCCGGATGCGATCTTTATCGAGTACTGGGATGCTGATGGCAACTTCATCGAGGACACACTCTTCCGCCCATCACCTGGGCTTGGTGTCAACTCGTTTTTCCTGACGCCGCCGCTGGTATTGCCTCCATGCGGTCGCATCGCGGCGCGTACAAAGATTGAGTTCGAGCCGGAAGCCCGCTTTATCTGGGCATCGGCAGACGCGCCGAACGAAGGAACCAACGACGCGACCATTCTCTTTGTCAACGATGATCCGAATCACGACATTACGGTTTCCGGGATGCTTGGCGGCAACCCGGGCGTGTTGTCGTTTGAGTTCGCTGGCCGCCCTGTCGGCGAGCCTCGCGGTGGCTGCTGTCATCTTGGTGCCGAACTTTGCACCAACGAAGTGCAGTGGATTTGCGAAAAAGACGGAACGTGTAACCTTGGCACTGGTCTTTGCGAAGGCAGCATCAACGCTGGCACTATCTGCACCGACGACAAGGACTGCACGGGTGTGTTCCAGGGGATTGGTTCGTTCTGTGCGTCGTGTGAGGGCGGTCAAAACGCCGGTGCAGCCTGTCAGACATGCTCCGGTGACGGGACGACGCCTTGTGATACGGACGGTGACTGCACGGTCGCTGGCGGAACCTGCTTGGCGAATGACAACATTTGCAACGTAGGGTCCTCGACGTGCAGCAACAATGACGAGACTTTTTGTACCGTTCCGGGCGACTGCCCGGGGATTCCGGCGAGATGCAGTAATTCGCTCACTTCGTGCGTAGATGACAACGATTGCCCTGGCGGCACCTGCGGCGGGGCGGGTACTTGCGACGCGGGAGTTTGTGCGATTCTGGATGCTTGTGGTTCCGGGGCGTGCTGTGCGGCGGATGGATCCTGCTCGGTGACGATTTCGGCGAGCTGCACTGGTACCTTCCAAGGTGAAGGGACCGACTGCGAGCCGAACTGCTGCACGCAGCCAACAGTGACGGGTCAGGATCATTGCGGCGACGTGGTGCTTGATGCCTCGAACACAGTTCCTACGCTTCAGCCAAACGATCCTGCGGTTGTGCTGACATTTACGGGTAACAACTCGCTTGCGACGGCGGTTGCGGATGCTCAGAATCCCGATGGCGACAGTTGCTTTGGTATTGCGACCACGACGGCGTCGGATCGCGGTTGGTGGGAAGGGTTCTCGTTGACGGGTGTTTGTACGCGGGTTCGTATCGACCTCTGCTGCACGACGCCGACGGCGTTTGCGAACTGGCCCTGGTTGGCGACGGACTGCTCGTGCAGCGACATTGTCGTTGCGACGCTCGATCCGAATACGCCCGAGCTTCAGCCAAACGATCGTGGTCGACCGTTCTGTGACGAGGACAACCTGTGGAACATCATGGGGCAACTCGGACCGGGTGCGTACTACTATTCGATTCGGTCAGCTCTGGAAGGCACGCTTGGACCTTACACGTTCCACGTTGTTGCTTCTCCTTGTCCTGATGCCGCCTGCTGTAAGTTGGATGGCACTTGTGATGTGTTGAACCTGATCGAGTGTGATGCGATCGGCGGTTTCTATCTTGGGGCACCGAACAAGTTCCCGGCGACGTTCGCCTGTGTTGCAAGCCCGCCGACATGCGGGACGGGTTCATGCTGCTTTGGTCCTGGTATTTGTGAGGACGAGGTTTCTGGTGTTGCCTATGACGAAGCACAGTGTACCACCGATGGCGGCAGCGCTTTTCTTGGTGGCGTTTCGTGCGAGGGCGGCGTGTGTGCCAATAACCCTGCGTACTCCTGTGGTGTTGGTACGGACTGCATCCCGGATGACGATCATCCCGATCGCCCGGGCTGCCCTGCGGGTCTAGATTGTTGCACCAGTACTGGCGGTGTTCGCGGTCTGGAACAG
>JAADIU010000261.1 GCA_013151185.1 Planctomycetota bacterium | reverse complement strand
TCGCTGTCGGCTTCTGACGGTTTGAAGTAGTGGACACCCGCCGGTTGGTTGAATCGCGCGAGAACCCTGGTCTCGTCCTCGTCGCTTCCAACGCCATAGACAATCAAGTCATCGCCCGCGTCGATCTTTCCGCCACTGCTGATGATGATGCTGGTCTTGACCACGGCGGCTTTGGCGGTGTCGCCACTGCCAGTATCACCTCCACCATTGTCTCCACCGTTATCACCACCACCGTTATCCCCACCACCGTTGTCACCACCACTGTTGTCACCACCGCCAGTACCTCCACCGCCGACAGGTGGCGGCGTACAGGCACCCACGAGTGCAATCGAAAACATCGCAATCAACATCAATCTTGCCCACTGAAATTTAATCATCATCGTAGATATATCTCCTTCTTCAGTATGCGTTTTGGCAGATTCGCCCGTTGCGCATCGGTGATCGTCCTGAATCGGATTCCGGGAACAATTCCCGAGCCCTGGATCAATCAACGCGCATCGCCGAGCCTACTCGAAGGGGAGTCCGCTATCAAATGTTCGTTTGCCTAAGACGATCGGCCTCTCGGTGCGTTGGCCGCGACGGCAGGTCAAACGGGTTCATCTTGAGTGTTGGTGCGCCTATTCACCCACTGCGAGTTGGAAATATACACCGGGCGATTACCCGAAGGTAACCGCCCGGTGCGAAAGAGTTATGTTTGCTCCGACGGCAACAAGTTCTACCACCGGATATCTAAGGCGTTCGGATCGTTCGGCGTTTGCGGCCAAACAATCCTGCACCTACTTTTTCGACCTTGATCGCCGAGCGACGAGCCGTGGTTGGCGTTGCCTCCCCATTGGGGAGAACGATCGCCACGGGCGTGTCGTTCTGCAAAGTCAGGCCGATCCTCATCGCCTCTGCCGACGGTGATTCCACCAACACGCGAGCCAACGCGGTCGTCAGCCAGCGCTCGACAGCCCGGCGGATCGCTCGCGCTCCCTGTTCGGTGTCGAAGCCTCTGGCAACGATCCAATCGATGACCGCATCATCGGTGGTCAGTTCGATTTTCCGTCGAAGCAAACCGAACCGCTGGCCAAGCTTGTCGACCTCCATTCGCGCGATTGCTCGAATCGCCGTTTGGTCGAGCGTTTGGAACTGGATGATTCGATCAAATCGGTTCAACAGTTCAAACCGAAACGACCGCTCCAACTCGCACTTTGCTGCGGCTCCGAAGGCTTCGTTCGTCTTGAAACCGAACGGCTGGGCACTGCCGAGCGCACCCGCATTCGACGTCGCGATAAAGATCAACGATCGACAGGGAACGAATTCACCGTCCGCGTTGATAAACGAACCTTCATCGATGAGCTGAAAGAAGCGATCGTGTACCGTCGGGTTCGCCTTCTCGAACTCATCCAGCAGGACCACACCAAACGGGTGGCCAAGCAGACGCATCGTCAACATACCTCGGCGCCGATCCGAATCTTCGGAGTAGCTGCAACCGAACAACAGGTCGTCGTCGGCATCGCCACCAAGGTCGGCCATGTTGATGCGGACCAACTGCTCTGGCGAACCAAACAGATGCTTGGCCACCAGGTGCGCCAGGTGCGTTTTGCCTACACCGCTTCCACCGACCAGCAGAAACACACCCAAAGGCCGGCGGATGTCGGACAGACCGGCTTTGATGACGCCGATCATCTCCAACATCGCGTCGATGGCCTCCGGTTGACCGACAATTTCACGGGCATACTCTTCGCGCAGGTCGCTCATATCGAGCGGGATCATCGGATCGACCAGTACGCGCGGTGTACGGTGCATCGCGCAGAATCGATCGATCACCTGTGCGGACTCGATCGTCTCCTTTCGCGGTGCGTGCGCATCTGTCTGCTCGAGGAGATCGATTGCCTTTCGAGGCATGCGGTCTCGACCCAGGAATCGATGCGTCAATGCAATCGCCTCCTGGATACCACTCTCGGCAAACGTTCGATCGCCCTTTTGCGCGGACCATGTTCGGAGGATACTCTCCGTTCGCGTCAGGTCCGGCTCATCGATGGCCACCGTGACGAAATGCTGTTGCAATTCGCGGTTGTCCTCGATCAAACGGGAAATTCCCTCTGCCGACCCTTCGCAGATGACCGGTGCCTTCGTGAAACCTGCCAACGATGCAAGCGCGGACTCCAGGTCGAATTCGTATGCAAGCTCCACATCGCGGATGAAGATCACCGGTGGACGCCACGATTGCTTGACCGCATCGACGAACGCATCGAACAGTGTGCCCACCTGCTGATTGCGAGGCAGGGACACGGACCGGCGCTGAATCGAAATCTGCAAGACTTGCCGCTTCCAAAGTCGGTCGAATTGCCGATCGGTCTGGGCGCGACGGATCAACTCGTGAACGATCGCGGTTTTTCCGACGCCCGACGGGCCGGTGACGATCGGGCACTTGCCAGCGGCCAACACGTCGGCGACGCGGTGGATGAATTCGTCCACTTCAAATGCGGGACTCAGCCGATTTCGTTTGAAGTCTGCCGTCAGGTCTCGCTCTGTCCATAGATTGATGGTTTTGTTGTTGCTCATGGTTCTGATACTTTTCTTTGGGTGCGCGGGAATGCGGACCGATCCGAATTCCGCGCGCACTTCAACATTGCGCGTTGTGTCGACGTTGACACAACGACTCTACAAAAAAACCCGAAGGCGCCGTTCCGGACGCCTTCGGGCTGGTATCAGCCTAAAGATTGGAGTTAGTCCGGAGGGCCTGCACTTGAGGTCAGGCCGGGATCAAACAGTGAATGCTGCATAGCCGTGTGTTGCATAGCCGCGCGCTGCATACTGTTCGATACCATCAGTTGCCCGCTCAAACCGGTTGACCCAATTCGCTGCGAAGAAATCGCACCGGTCGGAAGCCGTTCGAGAGAAGGCTGTGTATTGTGTGTGCGACGGAGCAAGTATCCGTCCTTTCCCTGAAAAAAACCCAGTGATTCAACAATATCCGGGCGGGAGTATATCGTGAATTGCACGGAGTTCAAGTAAGAAAACAAACGGAGCGGGGCTTGTGTCTATGCAGGGTGTCGCTGGAAAAAACGAGGCTGCGATTTCGACCTTTCCGGCGGACGTTGGCTTCGGTATCCTTTCGAGTTCAGTATGATCGCAACGGAAACACAACGACCTGCACATCGCATACACACGTTTTCCTGTCGAGCCGATCGGCAGGTGCCTTTCAATTGGAGTGTTCAAACATGAACAAATACATCACCGAGTTTATTGGAACGTTCTTTCTTGTATTCGCCATTGGTATGGCATCGCTCAGCGGTTCATCGCTTGCGCCGGTTGCGATTGGTTCGATGCTGATGGTGATGGTGTATATGGGCGGGCACATCAGCGGGGCGCACTACAACCCGGCTGTCACGTTCGCGATTTTGCTTCGGGGAAAAATGGAAGCGAAGGATGTTGTTCCGTATGTGATCGCGCAGATTGCGGGATCGCTTTGTGCATCGTGTACGGTGTATTGGTTGATGGGCAAAACGTTTGCACCTGCACCGGGTGTCGACGTCGGAATGTGGCAGGCGCTGGGCGCGGAAATGGTGTTGACCTTCGCATTGGTCATTGTGGTTTTGAATGTCGCGACCGCCAAGAAGACCGAAGGCAATTCGTACTACGGTCTCGCAATCGGATTCACAGTGATGGCCGGCGCAGCGACAGTGGGCGGTATCTCCGGCGGCGTGTTCAACCCGGCTGTCGGCACCGGGCCGATGTTGATGACCCTCTGCGTCGGTGATGGTTCGCTGCAAAATCTGTGGATGTACTGGGTCGGTCCGGTGGTTGGAGCGATGGCGGCTGCTCTTGCTTTCAAATTGCAGTGTCCCGACGATTAGTTGTGCAGCTAGTTTAGTTGTACAGCCTCAGAGAACGGCACGTCGCAGACAAGACGATCGCACGGCGCAAGTGATTGGGTATTGATTTGGGTGGCCCGTCCCTTTCAGGGGTGGGTAACGAACTAATTGTCGATAGTTGTGTCTTGGGTGCGCGCTTGCAACATTCGGGACGGCTTGGCGTTATCATGGTGTCCGGTCAGATAATTTGGCTCATGCAGTACACCGGTGGACACCGACTTTGAACATGGGCATGCAGCGACGAAACTTTCAATTGCGATGGCGACGGGCGAGCGGTTTCACGTTGGTGGAACTGCTGGTCGTTGTTTCGATTATTGGATTGCTGCTTGCGATCTTGCTGCCATCGTTGCGCGGTGCGCGCCGTGTTTCAAAGCGGGTTGTGTGCGGTACGAATCTTCGGGCCATTGGTCATGGCCTTCGCATGTACTTGAACGACTCGAACGACTTTCTGCCCACAGTTGCGATCCTTCCCTCCGATAGCATTGCCAACGACCCCGAACCCAAACCGGGGATTGCCACGGTGCTGCGTCCGTACATTCGCAAAGATGACAAGATCGTCGACGATCTCGCGAAGGAGTTGGCCGACGAAGGCGAAGACGTCTTCAAATGCCCTGCCGACATCCCCGGAAAAACGGATCGTCTGGGCGACAACGAAGGCAAGAGCTATTTTCAATCCGAAAATTCGAGCTATCAGTTCAATACATTTCTCCCGTTCTTTTTGATGCCGGCAGGGAGCCCGATGGATTTCGATATTCCCGTGAAGTTGCAGGAGATCGTGCGAACCGAACGCGCGAAGAATCGATACGGAGGTCAGCCGGCAGAGGAACAAATCTGGCTGATGAAGGACTACTTCGCGTTCCACGGAAAACCCGGAACGGTGGGGTCTACGAATTACTTGTATGTCGATGGTCATGTTGGCGATCTTGAGAGATGACGGAGGTGCTTTGAAATGCAAGATGCTGCGACGGATTCAAAAAAACGTGGATTGATCATTGGGGCGGTTTGCATCGGCTTGCTTGCGTGCGGTGGTTTGTATGCCGCGAACGCGGGACTCTTTGATGGCTCATCGCGAGATTTGGCCAGCAACGATGCGGATCGCGTCATGGATGCGCTGTCGACGATGGATAATGAGAAACTCGCGTCCAGCGAATACAAGGACGCCCGTGCGAAGGCGATGGAGACGCTTAAATCCACGTCTTTGGACAGGGTGTTCGATCGACTTCGCTCGGACGACCTTAGTGAAGAACAGCGCGAGTCGATGCGTTCAAATCTTGGAGCCATGATACAGGAAGATATGCAGAAGAAGATGGATGAGTATTCGTCGGCTCCCGAGGCGGAGAAGGAAGCGATCATGGATCGCCACATTGACGAGATGGTGGCCTTTCGTGACAAGATGCGAGCCTACCGCGACGAGCACAAGGACGACCCGGAATTTGAGAAGGAGCGCGAAGAACGTCGCAACCGCCGTCGCTCGCCTACAAAGCAGCAACGCAAGGAGCGAATGGAAAAAAGGAACCCCGACCGCACGGCTCAGATGATGCGGTATTGGCCGAAGATGATGGTGCGGGCCAGTGAACGGGGCATCAAGATGGGCTTTGGTCGCGGTGGTGGCAAGGGCGGCGACAAGAAAGAATCGAAGTAGTTGCGGCTGGCCGAAATGGCTGGGCGCGCAAGACGATTGGTGCCACGGCGTGTCACTTTTTCATTTGTCAGTCCCCCACCCTTCCGCTTCGCTCAAGGATGGGGCACCCGGCTCAAGGATGGGGCACCCCGCAAGGAGTAAACAGTTTGGGTGGCCCGCCCCTTCCAGGGGTGGGGAGCGGCTACGAGGTCTCGGAGTTTATTTTCTGGGCCTGTCTATTTTTTGGGATAGGAGCGATCCAGGACTTTGTCCCATCCGGCGATGTGGTCTTTGTTTGTTTCCAGCAAGGTGGCATGGTCGCCTTCGATTTCGATCGACGTCATGCTGTCGCCTTTGCCGATGGCATCGACCACGTCCTGGCCCGACACGACTTTTCCGAACACGGTGTGTTTTCCGTCGAGGTGGGGTGTGGGCTGGTGTGTGATGAAGAACTGGCTGCCGTTGGTGGTCGGGCCACGGTTGGCCATCGAGAGCACACCGGGGCAATCATGCCTGCGCGATGAAGTGAATTCATCTTCAAATTCGTATCCTGGCCCGCCGGTTCCGGTTCCGTCGGGATCACCGCCTTGGATCATAAAGTTTTCGATCACGCGATGGAACACCACGCCATCATAGTAGCCGCGTTGTGCGAGGTTCACGAAATTGCTCACCGTGATGGGCGCGTCGTCGGCGAAGAATTCAACTTTGATATCACCCTTGGTCGTCTTGATGTTGGCGGTTAGTTCCATTGCGATCGGATTCCATGTTGAAGGTCGATGATGCCAGCCCGCAATCTGCTTGCGGATCGATGCGGGCATCATAGTCGTTGCGTCGATTTTGCAAAAGGCGCGTAGACGTCGAACCGGGTGGTCTTGCCTTGAAAGCAGGCCATCGGGTCCGCCGCCAGTTGCGGAGCATGCTTCATTCGTTTGACCACGACTCGCCGTTTCGCAGAATGTCTGGCCGTGGTGAGTAATGCGGCTGAGTCCTCATCGTCTCCGACGACAGACCGCAGGACGCGCATTTCTTTCTTCACGAGGGCGGACTTGGTTCGCGGTGGAAACATCGGGTCGAGGTAGACCACGTCGGGTTGTTGCTGCGGGCTGAGTTTGGCGAGCACGTCGCCTGCGTCTGCGTGCATGACTTGCAGGCGTTCTTGGAAGATCAGCGCGAGGTCGTTATCGACATCGATGGCGCGATGGACCCCGTCGACAATCAGCGCGTGCAAAATCGGCGATCGTTCGATCGCAGTCACATGGCAGCCTTCGCACGCCATCAAAAACGCATCGTGACACAAGCCCGCAGTTGCGTCGATCACCGAAGGAGGTTGCGATTCCTTCTTGAGCCCGATCGCTTTGAACAGCATTCCGAATCGGTTGACCGTGCGGCTATGTCCGAGCGATCCGCCGACGAAATCCACAAAGACGGGACCGGGTGCGCGCTTTCCGGATGTGCGAAGTTCAAGTCGGGTGTCGGTGACGGTTAGAACCAAGCCGACATGGTTATCGATCTGCGCGATCAGCTCCGTTTGAAGCGAA
>JAADIU010000324.1 GCA_013151185.1 Planctomycetota bacterium | reverse complement strand
AAAGCTGATCGAGCACGGCACGGGAATCGGTGGTTACGATTGGAGCCCGGACGGTGCGCACATCACATTTGTGGCGACGGAAAAAACGCCCAAGGATAAGAAGGAAATCGAAGAGAAGGGTTTCGACGCGGAGATTTACGAAGAGGATTTGGATTTCGCGCGCGTGTGGATTGCGTCGGCGACCTTTGATTCGCAGGATGATCCGCGCATGTTGGAACTGGAAGGTTCGGCAGTCGGTGTTCGCTATTCACCCGATGGCAAGAAGTTGGCCGTCGTGCTCGCGCGGTCGCCTTTGATCGATCACCAATATATGTTCTCGAAAATTCATGTCGTTGATGTCGAGTCCGGCAAAGCGTTGGCTGTCATCGAAAACGTGGGGAAGCTGGGCCCGGTTCGATGGAGCCCAGACAGCAAAACACTCGCATTTCTCGCGGGCGAGGACCTGCATGATCCGTCGGCAGGACGGTTGTTTACGGTCAGTGCAGATGGTGGCGCGTTCAAGCAGGTCGCCCCCGACTATCAGCCGAACTTCGCAAGCATCGATTGGCAGGACGCCAATACGATCATGTTCATCGCGAACGATGGTTGTTTGACGTCGCTCGGCAAAGTTGCGAAGGACGGTTCGCGTTTCAAGCTCATCGTCGAACCGGAAGGCGTGGTATTGAGCCAGTTGTCGCTGTCGAAGAACGGACAAGCCGGCGCCTTCGTCGGAACGACGCCCAAGCACCCGTCAGAGTTGTTCACGATGAAGCACGGGGACGCTTCACCGCGTCGCCTCACGCACAACAACGCGTGGCTTGCGGATGTTGAAATGTCGAAAGAGGAAATCGTCCGCTACAAAGCCCGCGATGGCGAAACGATCGAGGGCATCTTGATTCGCCCGCTCAACGAGAAATCGGGCGTTCGCTATCCGCTGATTCTCGATGTTCACGGTGGGCCCGAATCGCAGGTTCAATTCGGCTGGTCGAGTCGCTACGCCAGTCCGGGGCAGATGGCTGCCTCGCAGGGCATCGCGGTGTTTCGTCCTAACTACCGTGGGAGCACCGGGCGCGGGGTTGCGTTTGCAAAAGCGCATCAGGGCGATTACGGCGGGAAAGAATTCGATGACTTGATCGATGGCGTCGACCATCTCGTGAAGATGGGGTTGGTGGACAACGATCGCGTCGGAATCACGGGCGGTTCATACGGCGGTTTTGCGACGGCATGGTGCAGCACGCGACACACCGATCGATTTGCTGCGGGTGTCATGTTCGTGGGGATCAGCGATCAGATTTCGAAATTCGGTACGACCGACATCGCCGAGGAGATGTATCTGGTTCACGCACGCAAACGCATTTGGGAAGATTGGCAGTTCTTTCTGGAGCGTAGCCCGATTTATTATGCAGAACAAGCCCGCACACCGCTGTTGATTCTCCACGGAAAAAACGATCCGCGTGTGCATCCGTCGCAGTCGATGGAGTTGTATCGCAACCTCAAAATCCTGGGCAAAACACCGGTGCGGTTGGTGCTCTATCCGGGCGAGGGGCATGGCAACCGAAAAGCGGCTAGTCGGTATGACTACAGCCTGCGGATGATGCGGTGGATGAAGCAATTCTTGCAGGAAGGCGCGAAGAAAGCACCGCCCTTCGAGCTTGACTACGAACTCGAAGAAGACAAAGAGGACGAAGACGAACCGTCAGCCGCTCCGGATTCCAAATCCTGATTGAAGATGGAATCGGATGAGCGGACGGTGCAGGGGTTTTGCACGCTGTTGGTGGTTTGGCTCAACCTGTCAGGACACTATTAAACCCATCGGAACATTGTTCACGATGTAGGGTCCGCTGTGCGGACCATTTACTTGGTATCGAACATTGCCCGTGGACGGTCCGCACAGCGGACCCTACCAGAGGCCAAGCGGGTTTGCGCAAGGAGCGAACTGTTCGATCGTTGGCGAGACGAGCTTAAGGAGCGGGCGCGTCGACCTGGATGGTTTCTTTCTTGTAATCATCCAGATGCGCTACCACATAGATTCCCCGCACCACGACTGTTGCAAGGGCCCCCAACAGGACGACGGCCATCACGATTCGCGACCAGCCGTGCGAACCCATTTTGGGTGACGGCGGGTGGCCTGTTTCACCCGTAGGGGGTGCCTGCGATTCCGGTGTGTTTGGCGTGGGAGAAACCATGCGGGCATCTTATCTTGTTCACCCGGTGTCGTCATCCGCCGCAGGGTCCAGAAATCTTGTTTGTGGCATCCCCGCAATGCGTTGGGGCTGATAACCCTCCCAAAAAGTTTGCGACACACTTCAGAACACCTTCGTCCCATGCCGTCATAAATATTATGAATAGGGTGGGCCTTGAATCAGGGGCTTTGCACGCGGTGCGCGAAAACGGTTAGCCGGATGCTTATTCTGTGGTGGAATTTAAGAAGGCTTCGATCGACTGAGCCCGCAGTGCGCGCGAAAGGAATCGCGATGCTCCTGCGTCGCAAAGATTCTGCTGCGGTCCCTGCGATTGCCGGGTTGCTGGCAGACGAGGATCGAAGCCTGCGAGTCTCTGCCGCGCAGGCGTTGGGAGTGTTTGCAGACCGGTCGGCTGTCGAGGCGCTCATCTCCGCGTTGTTCAAGGAAAAATTCTGGGATGTGCGAAGCGAGATCGTCGAGGCGCTCCGACTCATCGGCGATCCTGCCGCAGTCAACGAGTTGATTCTGCTTCTGGAAAGCAACAAAGACGATCTGGGTCTTCAACAGTTTACGGCTTGGGCGCTCAAGCGGTTTGGTTGGGAGCAGCTATCAGGGGAGCAGCAGGCCACGGTTTGCATTCTTCGCGATGAATGGGCCAGCATCGATTCGATAGGGTCAGCCGCTGTCAAGCCACTGGTCAACGCGATCAAACATGGCACGCACCACGTTCGGCGCACCGCCGCAGAATCGCTTGGAAAAATCGGAGATGACCGTTGTATCGCAGCGCTTGTTGAACTCTTCGATGACCCGGATGAGAAAATCAGGCAGGCGTGCGCGGAGGTCACAGAGAAGGTCGCAAGGCAGCGCGATGACACGCGCCTTCGGGCGAAGGCGCTGATCGCATTGGGGCGTTGGCCGGCTATCTCAGCCTTGGGCGCGGGCGCGATCGATGTTGTTCTTGAGGCATGCCAGACGAGCGATCAACAAACGCGACAGCAAGCCATCCGCGCATTGGGTTCTGTCGCAACGGCGCGTGCGGTGACTGCCCTTGTTCAATATCTCCGCGCCAAAGACGTATTCATCCGTCGGGCAGCCGCCGACGGGTTGGAGCGCGCTGCGAGTCCGGAAGCGACGCAACCGCTGGTCCTGGCGCTGGACGATGACGACGACAAAGTCCGCCAGTCTGCCGCGCGGGCCCTCAAAAAGATCGGGTGGAAGCCCACCAATCAGGAGCAGCACATTCGCCTCGCGATTGCGGCAGGTGCGTGGTCAGAAGCTGCGCAATTGGGTCAGCAAGCGGCGAAGCCTTTGATCAAGGCGTTCGAGAATGCGACCCACCGCGCCAAGGTGATGGGTGCTCTCGTTGAACTCGGTGCCCACGCGGTCGAACCGCTGGTGGAACTGCTCAAGACAGAGAGTGAGTCTGAGGCTACGTCGGCTCTTCGTTTGAGCGCTGTTGAAGCGCTGGGCAAGATCGGGCATCGCAAGGCGATTCCTGCGCTGGAGCAGGTCATGGATGATCCGGAACTCTTCATCCGGCGCGGTGCTGTCGAAGCGTTGGAGCGGTTGGGTTGGAAGCCCACGACTCTGCTGGCACAAGCCGACGTGGCGATCGCGATCGAAGACTGGTCCCGGTTGCTGGAGATCGGCGCACCCTGCATGCCGCGGTTGATGGGGTTGCTCCGCGATGACACCCGAGCCGGGCAATCGTGCCTCGTCATCGAAAAACTTCTCGCGGGCGATGCGGTGAGCCATGTTCCACCCGACCAGTTGCACGCCTTGGCTGGCTTGGTGACGTCGCCGACGCGGGCGGGCGGGATCCAAGGCCGCCACGCGGTCGGTGGCAAAAAGCTCAACGCCACCGTTGCCAAGAGGCGGGTTTCTCAATTGGCTCGGGCAGAGCTGAAACGCCGAAAAGTTTCGGTTTGATGAATCCGCGCTCACGCTGGCTCCCAGATGACAGGCGCTCTGCCTGTCTCGAAACCCATTTGCAAAACACCCGACAGGAGCCATACTGGCCCGTTGGCACGGGGTGTCTTCGCGCCGGGTGAGCTTCACCACCCAGCCAAGCCGCCCCGATCAACACGGTGACGTCGCTGCGAACGGGAATCCAACAAGATGAGCATTCTTGTCGATCGTGAAACCAAGGTGATTTGTCAGGGCATTACGGGACAATCCGGCGCGTTCCACACGGCTCAGAGCATTGCGTACGGTGCCAAGTTTGTCGGTGGTACATCACCCGGCAAAGGCGGAACCAAGTCGGAGCATGGCCTGCCTGTGTACAACACGGTGTCGGAAGCAGTGTCGGCGACGGGTGCGGAAGTCTCGATGATTTTCGTGCCGCCACCATTTGCGGCAGACGCAACCATGGAAGCAGCCGACGCGGGCATTCGCTTGGTGGTTGTCATCACCGAAGGCATTCCGGCGCTCGACATGGTGAAGACCCGCAAGTTTCTCGACGATCGAGACGTGATGATGATCGGGCCCAACTGTCCCGGTGTGATTACACCCGGCCAGTGCAAAATCGGAATCATGCCGGGTTACATCCACCGACCACCGCAAAGCGGTAGCAAGAGCGTAGGGATCATCTCGCGCAGTGGCACGCTGACGTACGAAGCTGTGTGGCAGTGCAGCTCGAGAAATATTTCGCAGACGACGTGCGTGGGTATCGGTGGGGACCCTGTCAAAGGCCTCAACTTCATCGAGCTGTTGACGATGTTTGAGGAAGATGATGATACCGACGGCATGATTATGATTGGCGAAATCGGCGGCACGGATGAGGAGAAAGCGGCTGACTTTGTGAAGGCGAACATCAAGAAACCGGTGGCAGGATTCATCGCAGGGCGCACCGCCCCGCCCGGAAAACGCATGGGCCATGCCGGTGCAATCATCAGCGGGGGCGAGGGAACTGCGGATGGAAAAATCGACGCGATGAAAGCGGCAGGCATTGAAGTGGCGGAGTCGCCCGCGTCAATCGGTGAGGCTATGGCAAAGTGCCTCGGATAAGAAAGTGCCTCGGATAAGTACGTTCGTCTTCGAGTGCGGTTAGAACGTTTTGACTGAGGAGTACGTTATCGTGAAAGACCCTATGGCTTTAGCCGTTGCCGGTTTGTTGGCAGTGTTTGTTCTGGTGGGTGGGTGCGAGCGCGAGAAGCCACCGCCCCCCGAGACGCCGGATCTTCCACCCCTGGCTACGCAAAAACCGTCTCAGACGTCCAACCCCATGTCTGGAAGATTCGACCCGCACACAAGCGGGAAAAATGAATTGCCTCCGGGGCATCCCGTTGTTGCGAAGCAAGCGGCGGACGCAAAGAGCGATCTGCTTGAGCCCGTTGAAGCCCCGACAAAGTTTGAGGGAATCGCTTTCGATCCGCAGGACGGCTGGCAGGCTGTCAGTCCGCCGGCAACGTCTGGGTCGGGTTTCACTGTGGCGGGTCCGGTCGCGATGTTCAAACTCACGCGGGCCGAAGGCGATGAAGCCGACGCGATCGCGCGACTGACGTATTTCCCCGGAATGAAAGACGTGCCCGTGCAATCGCAGTTGAATCGCTGGTGCGGACAGGTGACGCAGCCCGATGGCGGTTCCACGAAGGACGTCGCGAAGATGGAATCGTGGGAAGAAAATGGCGTCAAGGTTTCGCTCGCAGACATGACCGGAACCATGTCGTCGGAAAAAGGCACCGTGCGAATGATCGCTGTCGTCATCGAACATCCGAAAGGACCGCACTTTTTGAAGGTGGTTGGTCCCGTTGACACGATGGAAAAATGGCGGGACTCGGTCATCGCGTATCTGCGTTCGGGGCGCATTGTCGAATAAGCTTGGTCGATTGGCGATGTTGGTTGGCGATGCGATGAACCACTGGTTGTTCAAAACCGAACCCGGCGATTATAGCTTCGGGGATTTGCTGCGCGACAAACGGACTGTCTGGGATGGCGTGGGGAACAACTTGGCGTTGAAGTTCATGCGGGATGTTCGCCGGGGAGATCGGGTATTCATTTACCACACAGGTAAAGACAAGCATATCGCGGGTGTGGCTTCGGTGGTTCGCGGCCCATATCCTGATCCGGAGGGTGACGACGAAAAGCGAATCGTCGTCGACGTTCGCGCGGTTGCGCCGATCCCAAACCCGGTGTCACTCGCCGATGTCAAAGCCGACAAGGGATTCTCGACGTTTCATTTGGTCACGATTTCCCGCCTCTCCGTGATGCCGGTTACGCCCGCATGGTGGAAAAAACTTTGCAAAATGGGCGAATTGTCGGCAACCTGTTGACGTTGTTTTGCCACAACGTTTTACCACAACCCGGATCGGTGGCGGTTTGCTTAGAGAAACGTGATGCCCCCAAGTAACAGTCGCAGAATGAAAATAGCATGTTTGGGCGTGTTCGTTCTTGGCGCTCAACTCGGATGCTTCGATTCACCCGGAACCATCAAGCGCCTTCAGCAGGAGGCGGATCGAGATCGGTTGGCATTGCAGCGATGCCAGCAAGCGGCGATCGAGCGCGAATCGCGGATCGCCGAACTCGAAGGTCAAATCGAAAACCAACCCCGTCTTGCGAAGGTGGATGTTGACGATCTGTTTGTTGTCGATCGCATCAAGATTCTGAGTCGTAGCGGTGGTGTTGACCTGGACGGTGAACCGGGTGATGACGGTGTCGTTGTCTACATGCAGCCGATCGATGTCGAGGGGGATGTCATCAAAGCGGCGGGTGCGATTTCGATTCAACTGACCGACCTGACGCATCTGGGCGAGCCGCATCTGATCGAAACGTTCGAGTTCGATGCGCCCGATGTCATCCGCAAACTGTGGTACGGTGGTTTTATGACCAACCACTATACGCTCAAATGTCCCTTTCCGGAATCACTCACCACGGTGCCGACGGAAGTGCATATCCGAATTGTGTTTCTGGATTGGTTGACCGGTCGAGAATTCAGCGAGTCGGTAACCTCGAAAATCAAAGCCGCAGTCCGTACCGAGTGAGTAGGAATTCACTGATGACAGTCGCACCTCCGGCTGTGGACTAAGGCAGTCCCAGCGCGGCACCGATTTCACGATACAGGTCGTGTTGTTCGTCGAGTGGCAAATTGAGCAAGGCCATCTTGCGTAGCTTTTGCGAGAGTCTCACAACCGCATCGGGATCGTTTGTTTCCTGAATTTCCTGCGGTTTCACCGGCACGGCGGCTTTGATGAAGTAGGCTGGGTCTACTTCGGAATCAAACTGCACACCGACGCAGTGGACCTTCCCTCTGACGCATTGACAATGCCGAACAGTTCCGTTGACTCGAAGCTTCTCGCCATCCAAGGTGTCCAACTGCATTCGGCAAGTGCTTCCGGGGTATACGAAGCCGCCGTTGAGAAAGCCCATCCCTTTTTTACTCATGTACTGAGGGCGAACCAGAAGCCTGCTCGTCGATCCGCCCGGCTGACGTAGCTCAACTTGTAGCGTGATCTTTGAATCGAACTGATATCGCGGATCCTCTTCTTCGCCGAGGTCACTGTTCTCTTGTTGTTGCAGCAAATCGTTCATCGCGGCAGCGACGTCTTCGTTGCTGGCGCGCAACGGATCCACATATTTATTGCCCGACGTAGTATTAATCATTTGTTCCCGATCCAGATTGCCCGATCCAAAGACTGCGATTGATGCACGCTTCTATCTCGCACCCTGCGCAGACTCATTTTTTCCGACCCATCGAGAGTATCGAGAGGAACACCGTGGAACTGGAGGTAAAACCCCTATAGCCGACAGGTCTGCCGGGAATCGCTCTTTACGCCTCATCTCACCTGGATCCGCCTTCGCGCCTTCGCACTAGGGGATGGTTTCAATGTGCTCAGGCCTTGCCGGGCGGCTGGGTTTCGGTTGGGGGTGATATGACGCTCCCCGTGGATTTACACGTTCGCAGGGCCTCGTTCGACCAGAAATCCTCCATGATCTTCTTGAGGTCTTCGGCGATATTTTCGAGCTTGAATTCGGCTTCGTGGACCAGTTCGTGCGTGTCGTCCGAATACCATTGGAGCTTGTCCACCATGCCCTCGGTGCGCGTCATCTCAACCACCAAGCCGACCGTGTTCGCAGGTCGCCGGGGGCTATGTGGAACGTGTGGCGGGAGCAGGTACACGTCGCCCTCGCGAAGGATGATTTCTTCGGGCTTACCGGTGTCGGGGTTGATGATCCCCAGGATGATGTCGCCCTGGACTTGATAGAAGAACTCGCTCGTTTCGTTGACGTGGTAGTCCTTGCGCGCATTCGGGCCACCCACCACCATGATGATGAAGTCTTCGTTTTCCCAGATGCACTTGTTGCCGACCGGCGGTTTGAGCAGGTGGCGATTGTCTTCGACCCATTGCCTTAGATTGAGTGGATTCACGAGAGCCATAGCCGTTGCCTCCGGGTAGGTAGAAATGTAGCCGCCTCCAACTGGGCCCCAAATCTAGCCCTGCCCCTTTGCTGAGTCAATTGCGCTCGCTTTTTCGGACGGATGCCAAGACGCGTCGATAGCGATCGCACCCACTCGGTCCCAAGGCAACTGCCTGCCACGGCTGTCAATCTGACACGGTGCGTTGACCGAAACGCCACCACAAGACGCGCCATGTGCGTTCTTGAGTGGCACGCTTTGTGCATATTGCTGGGAGGAGAATGAGCCCCGCCCCCCCCCGCCGTTCCGGGAAAGAGGCTGGGCTGAGAATAGGCACTGTTTTTTTGAAAGGGAGGTGCATGATGTTGACCCGAAGACTGATTGGAATCGATCCCCTTGCGTCACTGCGAAACAACATGGATCGTATGCTCGATGGGTTCTTGGACGGCGGTTCCGAAGGGGTACACCGCTTCGCGCCCGGTGCCCCTGGCTTTGGTGCCATCGATGTGTGGGAGGACGGCGACGATTTGTTCGTGGAAGTTGATGTGCCCGGTTTGCAGTTGGATCAGATCGAGGTCACGGTCGAGGAGGACGAGTTGACCATCGCCGGCAACCGACCCTGCCGAGACCTTGAGAACGCCGTGCAATATTGCCGCGAGCGGGGCGCGACCGAGTTTCGCCGCGTGATCCGATTGCCGGTTGGTACGGACACAGAACGCGTTGCCGCGTCACTCAAGAACGGTGTCCTGACGGTGACCCTGCCAAAAGTGGAAGACGCCAAGCCGAAGCGGATCGAAGTCAAGGGCATCGAGTAAGATTCGGTTTCTTGCGACCCCATCATTGGTGCCCTGTTGCACCAAACCCCTCAGCATCGCCAGCCGCCAAGCGCGGCTGGCCTTTTTTCTGCGCAGCGACGAATGCATACTTCAAGCAGATGCACAGTGGCAGGGTGCGGCTTGCCGCACCGCATTATGAATGCGTTCGAGGATTGCGAGCGGTTTCGCAAGTGGTGTCTTGTCGCTCTGCGACGGCTATGGCCCGTCCAGGTTTGGTAGAAACGCTGCGAAATCGATCAGGTCCACAGTGCTACTGCAATCGGTGTCAAACGTTGCGCACGGATCCTGCACGCCGCTGATTGACGTTCCGAAGCACGATTGGAATTGTGCAAAATCAATCAAGTCCACCACAGCGTCGCAATTGACATCGCCAGACGAACATGCGCTCGACGGCGCGAGTGCAGACACGGTCATCGTCGTGGGCGTTCCGGGTTTGAACAATCCGATCGAAATGTCGGCAACCACCGGTGGCGAATTTGCGATGAAACGAAAGTTGTACGCAGTGCCCCATCGCAGCGCATTGGCGAGGGGATCGGTAGCGAACGGAGTGGTGGCCCATTCGAGGTTGCACGCAGATTGGCTTGAAACCCAATCCGTTGAATCGAGCACCTCATCGCTGTGGTAATCGATGTCGTGAAACCCAATGCTCGTGACAGACACACCCGATGCAAACGGAACCGCGAATGTGCCCACGCTGCGATCGGATGTTTGGTTGTGCAGGAGATACTCGTATGACCAGCAGTTGGTTCCACAGTCCTGAACCCGCCAAGCCAGGTTCAATCGCCCATCATTGGGGATGTCGATCGCCGTCATCTGAACACCCGGATCGAGCGCCGCCCAAGCCAAAATCGCGGGCACACCGGCAGTTGTCACGTCCACAAATGTCGTCGACCACCCGCCCCCATTGGGGCCCGTGACGATGGCTTCGCGGTAGGCGATTGTATTCAGCCCGTTCCCCGATTGGGCGTCGTCCTGAGAAACGTACTGCCCTTCACCGAAGTATCGAGCCGTCGGATGTAGGGAAGGATCGAGCGCATCGGTACTGACTTGCAGCCTTCGCGCCAACCCGCCAGCAAAGCTCGGACTTGTGAACGGGTACGGAAACTCGCCGGTGGACGCGTTGACTTCGGAACGCGGCCCGAGGCGCACCTGATTGGCGTTGGTGATCGCAGCGTACGTATCCGAGCAGCCGACCCCGAGGCTGTCGCAATCCGTTGCCTGACACGTCAGACCGTTGCAACCCGGGTCGTTGATACCGCAAAAACCGTGCTTGACCCAACTCATTCCGATTTGCTCAAATCGGTCGTTTTCATATCGGTAGAGGTTCTGCGCGATCACAGGATGTAGATTGCCGTCTGGTGCGATGGGGTCATCGAACCAAGACGCGGGTGCGTCGCCAATGTTGCACGACGTGGTCGCAATCCCATACGCGGAGATACCGCCAGTGGTATTGTAAACCACAATGAAGGGCAGGTCGCTGACCAGGATGTCCGGACCAGCCGCCCGAGTAGGGACCGCAAGAAGGAAAAAGATTCCGAGTGTGGCCAACCGGGCGATGTTCATCTTATGGTTTGAAGTCTGCATTTCGCGCATCCCGAGGTGTATCTGCCCATACGACCCTGACCAACAACTCCCGTCAATCGTGAGATCTACTCTGGTTTTCGGCACGCATTTGCCGCGCATGAAATAAGCCGCCCCGTCGCCAACAGAGCGAGGGGGCGGCTTGAGTTAACCAGTCGCTATCGTTCGCTCAATTTAGCGACGACGACGGATAATCACGAAACCACCAATGGCCAGAAGGGCCAACGAAGCGGGTTCCGGGGTGATCTGCACTGTAACGATGCTGTTGGCCCCGTAGAAGCCATCAGCGGCAAGTGCAACGTCATCATATGACTCAAAGAGTTCAATTCTGATGATTCCATCGGCGAGCGGAATGTCTGCGATCGCCAGGTCGGAAAACTTGAGGACTCCACCACTCGAAACGAGCTCGGGGGGGCCGGTCTGAGTTGCGGTCATCGCACCTGTAATAACACCGGGATTGCTGGCACTGTCGGTCCACCCAACATTCATTTCGCTCAACCAACTCGGCCCGATCCCGTTAAGCTCGAGATCCCAGCCGACACCGTTTAGCGATTCGCCGGGCGAGAGGGTGTCAAACAGAATGACAACATTGCTACCGGCCCCTTGGAGATCAAAGGACTCGAGCCCCGAGATGTCGATGGCGAACTGGATGCCAACGTTGTTCGGCAGCGTGGTCGGTGTAACGTCGACTTCGCCAATGACCGCACCAGTCAACTCATTGACCGCAAACGCACTTCTTCCATCCACGTCAGCCATCGCGACGCTGCCCGTGAGTGCCAACGCGGCACAAAAAGTAAGAATCTTCTTCATTGTGATACCTCCTCCGAGAGAAATTAAACTCTAAACACTAGTGTTATTGACAAAACAACCAACGACCCGCTGCCACCCGGCGTGCGGGGCGTCCTGAGAGATCACGGCCAAGCAGCAACGCCTTGCACAGATTACCCGTGCCAGAGCAACTGAAAAACCGCATTAGTTAGTTCTTGACGACGAGAGACGGAGATGTGCATCTACTGGAGAAAAAACGCCCAAGAGAGCCCACCGCAATCCGCACCCTGCCCCGCGAACAGGCAACCAGTTCAACGAACAGACCAATCGGCCCGTCAGTCGAATGCGTATTGCAAAACCAACCTCGTACTGCTCTCTCTCTGCCTCTTCCCTGAGACTGCTTTCCGCATGTTAACAGCCCGGAACTCCGGATTCAAGGGCTATGTGAATTAACATCAGGATTTTTATAGCCTGATAATCACTGATCCGACACCGCCGCTGCGTTCACGCATATCGACCTTGGCAGGACGTGTTCCGCTGGTCAGATTTCCATTCCTTTGGATTCGCCGATCAATCTCGCGAAACCACTTTCTTGACACCAAGGAGAGCGATTTAAGTTCATCAAGGGTCGGGTGCAGGACTCCCCTCAGTCCTAGCTCCCCTGCTGAATCGCCAACTCGGCATAATCGTCTAGGTCGATTGCACCGTCACTGTTGAGATCCGCCAATTCACAGCCCACCGGAATCGACGCGGTGACAGGGCCATCTACACATGCCGCAAACGCCGGCAGATCTGCCAAATCAAAGTTGCCGTCCTGGTTCAGATCGCCCAAGCGACTGGATGGATAGATCTTGAATTTTCGGTTTGCCGGATAGTTGGTGAGTGTCCTTGACGAGCCATCGGGCCAGTTGACTTGCAACTCGTCGATGACGGTCGCACTCCCTAAACCGAAGTGGACGTTCAAGTCGTTTTGCGATTTGTAATTGCAGCCGGCAATCACTTCTCGAATCAACCAGTCTGCCCCGAGCCGCAGATTCAAGCGCGTCCCTAGTGCAAAGCCGTTTGAATCCGTTCCCACAACGTCGAACTTCGCCCAGTTTCTCTTCTGGCCCTCGTTGTTGATGAACACCCTGATCGGTTCTTCGACCAGTGGAAACGTCGTTCCGGACGCGGGCACAATCAGATCCAGATCTCCGTCTCCATCTAGGTCGCCAAAAGCTGCAGTAAAATTACTGCTCAAGGTGTCGACACCAAGCGCGGGGCCCAGATCGACCGCTGGCCAAACACCATCATGTTCGTAGAGCCTGTTGCCCGCATCCGCAATCGTAGGAAATCCAGTGTTGCACCCGTACAACTCCAGCCATCGGTCGTTGTCGTAGTCAAAAAAGAATGTCGACCACCCAATCGCAAAGGATCCGGTGTTGGACTGAACAGAATAGTCGATGAACGTGTTGTCCGGTTGTTGAAGAAGCAATACGTTTCCCGGTGGCGTGTTGGTGACGTAAAAGTCTGGGAAGCCGTTTCGCGTCCAGTCTCCAAACGCGATGCCCATGCAATCCACGTTCGCCTCAGTGTTGGTTTGGGAAGTCACGTCGTCGTAAGATCCGTTGCTGTTCTGAAACAGGTGATTCGTGAGGGGTGACAGGGAGCCTTTGTCCGTTCCTAGGTATAAATCTGCATCGCCGTCGAGGTCATAGTCAAAGAAGCTCGCCATGAGCGTAGGCTCGCCAGCCGCCTGAACGCCGTACGAGGCGGCTAAGTCCGTAAATGTGCTGTTCCCGTTGTTTACGAAAAAGTGGTTTTCAACGGTTGAACCAAGGTGTCCGGTCCGGTTGCAGACATAAAAGTCCAATCGACCGTCGCCATTGCAATCGCCCCAAGCAACGCCTTGCGCGGCGCCATCGCTATCGACGCCCGCAGCGGCTGCGATATCGACGAACGTAAAGTTCCCGTCATTTCTGAGCAGAAGGTCTGGTGCAAGAAAGTTACTGATGTGCAAATCGAGATCGCCGTCGGAGTCGAAGTCAGCGGCTGTTATGCTTGAGGGCATGGCGATGAGAGGGATTCCCGATCCAACCCATCGATCGATGAAGTTTCCGGTTCCATCGTTTTCAAACAGACCAATCTGCCCGTTGACCGCGCCGCCAACCACCACATCGGGGTCGCCATCATTGTCGAGGTCCGAAATACAAACTCCCGCGCCAAATTGCTCCGATGTCGCGCCGGCTAAGTACGACAAGCCCCTTGCCGCCGCTTCTTCCGTGAATGGGCTAGGCGACGCACCACCTAAAGCAGTGGAGGACGAACTGCTGCCCAACATTAAAACCACGACCGCAAACAGCGCGCACTTAATGCCGGATTGACTTTGAGTCATCATCTGATTTGCCCCTCGAATTTCGGATACGACTGCGAAATAGAATCCCCCTAAGACCGATGGAATAGGAAGCCCGGTATGTGTGGGTGTCTCCGATGTTTCCGGGAGACGTTTAGCGTCACACGATTGACACATTATGGTCGGTTGACCCACCCCGAATCAAGGCCCAACCGGCCAGATATCATAGCCGTCGAATCGTAGGGTGCTGTCTTGGTGAAGTCAGGTCCCTGCTGATGCTCCGATCTCATCGGAACGAATCTTTCGTCGGTGAGCGGGGTAACCCGGAGGATCAGCGTGGGGACCGTGCCAGAAATTTCTGTAACTAGTTATAAAACATATAGTTACTGTCAACCTAGGGTCGGTTTAGGCTGACGTGGGCGCTCTCAATGAACTGGCGAACGCGTGAAGCATCCATCGGATTCGACCAGATTCCGTCTTCTTTGAGCGCCGAGCCGACGATGAAACCGTCCGCCACTTTCCAGAAATCGGCTAGGTTATCGGGCGTCAAACCGCTTCCCACGATAACGGGGAGTCCTGCTTTGGCTGCTCGAACGACATCCTGGGGTTGGGCTGGTTTGCCTGTTGAGGTTCCCGTGACGATGACGCCATCCGCCCCAAAGAAATGAGCAGCCTGGGCTGTTTCGGTCAAATCGATGTCGGTTGTGATGGCGTGGCTGGAGTGTTTTTTCTTGATATCCGCGATGATCGCGATGTGTTCGGCACCTATCTGCTTCCGATACCGCAGGAGTTCAGCCGCGTCGGCTTTCGCCATCAACCCTTCGTCTGCGACGTGGGCAAACACGAATCCTTCAGCCCGAATGAACGCCGCACCGCTGGCGGCAGCCACTGCGAGGGCGGCATGGTTGGCTCCGGCGAGGATCTGGATGCCGAACGGAATGTCGACTGCACGTCGAATCGCGACGCCAACGCTCGTCATGCAGGAAACAATCTCTGGGCCCACCTCGCGCAGGAGATAGGGGCGGTCGTGCATGTTCTCGATGATGACCGCATCGAAGCCTGCACCTTCAAGCGTTCGTGCCTCCTCAGCCGCTCGCTCCACAATTTCGTTTACTGACATGGAGCAACAGGGCGTGCCGGGAAGGGCGGCAACATGCACCATGCCGATGAGCGCTTTGTCTGCCAGTTGAAGTTTTCCACCCAATTCCATTTGTTTTGCCTTGAAGGTTTCGAGAACACTGCGCATTTCGCCAGCCGTTTGCGGAAGCGATCCGCGCATGTTATCGGTCGCGGTGGGCTGGGTCGAATATTCCTACGCATCGCACTCTCTCATGGCTGACGCATAGACCGATAATCCATGTCGCGCAGTCCAGGTTGCAGACCGTCGAGAAAGCCCACTGCCAGGCCAATCTCTCCGTTGACGATGAATCTGCCAGATCGTTTTTTGCGGACCAATGCAAGCCCCAACAACAGACGATAGACGAGTTACAGCGTGCTGTGTGCCCATCGGGAGCCGAGCGGGCGACGTGGCTGTCAACGTTTGCGTTGGGAGTATTGATGAAGGGAATGCTGCGCCAATTTCGTTCGTTCTGGGATGCGGAGGAAATCCCCAGACGCATCGGTTTGCTCTTCGTGGGCGTCTACGCCATCGCGATGGGCGGGTTGCTGGTTCTCGCGCATGAGCGAACATCGGCGGCAGTGGCGGAGCACGCCAAGCAGACCTACGGTGAGTCCGTTGCATTTCTGGCGACAGAACTCAAACCGCAGCCGCCACAAATCGATCGACTCACCCTTTCGCGGATGAATCGTTTTGCGCAGGCATATCGATGCGTGACGGTGCGGTTGTACGACAGTGCGAACAAAGTTATCGCGTCCACGACGCCCGGGGAAGTTGGCTTTCCTTTGGTGGGAATCGGCGCTTCTGCGATCACCATTCCTACAGAAGTTGAGGCGGTAATCCTAAGCGAGCCCGACAAGGATGGCGGGGCGCTCGTCGTTCGCGCTCCGCTTCACTGCGCCGGCAGCGCTGAAGCATGGTACGTCGAGGCGCGGTTTAGCCGCGATGCAATCACAGCCACATCTGCACCGTTTCACATGCTACTCGTTGCGCTGTTGTGTACGGGCGCGTTCCTGTTGCTCTACGGATATCTGCGCAAGCACTTCCGCAGTATGAAGCGGATTGCCAAACATTTGGAGGTTTGCCAGAAACCGGAAGACGTCATGGTTTCATCGATGCGTCTTGACCACGCGCCAGATGCGTTTGCGGAGGGGTGGAACTGTTTAATCGATCGCGCGTCGGCGCACGAAGAGGAACTGTCACGGTGCTCGGCGTCTTCGGAACTGTTGGCTGCGTTGAATCGTTCAGACACGGGCGAGTTGGCGGAGGCGATGCGATTGGTTCCGCTGGGCGTGCTTCTGGTTTCCGAAGATTGCGCGGTCGGGTACGCGAATGCGATGTCTTGCCGGCTTATGGGTTGGTCGGTGGATGATGAATCAACGTGGCGACTGGAGTCCGATGTCGAACTGAGCGACGACGCGGTTCAAATTGCCGATCATGTTCGATCGTGCGTTAGTCAAGGCGACCAGCTCCGCGCGACCGATCATCAGATTGAGGCGGCAGATGGTAGCTTCTATGCCCTTCGCGTCACACCCACACAAACCGCGCAGCACGCCCGCCGTACGGTCGTTCTAATTCAGGATGTTAGCCAGCAAGTTCGGGCAGACAAAGCGCGGGAAGAATTCGTATCGCAAGTGACGCACGAACTCCGCACCCCGCTCACCAACATCCGCGCGTACGCAGAAACGTTGTCGAGCGGGATGTTCGACGATCCGAAGGTGATTACCGAATGCTACAACGTGATCACGAAGGAGACCCGCCGACTGTCGCGGCTTATCGAGGACATCCTCAGCATTTCGCAGCTTGAAGTCGGGACCATGCAGTTGGTGATGGATCGCGTCGATGTTCGCGATTTGTTGACGGAGTCGGTACGCGATGTTCGCGGCTTGGCTGAGTCGAAGAGTATTGATTTGCAATTGGCTTTGCCAGCGAAAGCCGAACCGGTTAGTGGCGATCGCGACAAACTCGCGGTCGTGATGAACAACCTGCTTGGTAATGCCTTGAAGTATACGCCCGAAAATGGGCAGGTGGTTGTTTCGTGCAGGTCCGGAGACGAGGGGTTGACCGTGTCGGTTCGGGATTCCGGCATCGGGATCGAAGCGCGCGACCATGGCCGCATCTTTGAAAAATTCCAGCGAGCCGAAGACCCCGACGTATTGCAGGAAACCGGTACGGGAATTGGGTTGACGACCGCGCGCGAGATCGTTCGCCAACATGGCGGCGACATCGTGCTGGTGAGCAAGAAGGGCGAGGGCTCGACGTTTTCGTTCACCCTCGAAGCGAAACACGAGGCCGCTGCGATGTCGGCAAGCGCGCCGGTTTGAAGAGGAAGGGTTGAGTAATCATGGCAAAAATTCTCGTTGCAGAAGATGACGCGCACGTCATGCGACTGATGGCGATGTGGCTAAAACGCAGCGGTCATGAGGTCGTTGAGGCACCCAATGGCCAGGACGCAAAGGCGCTCATCGAGGCAGGTGGCGTTCAGTTCTTGGTGACTGACATCAATATGCCGCATTGCGATGGAATTGAATTGGTGCAGTGGTTGCGGGGAGAGTTCGCGTCTGACATTCCGGTGATCATGCTCAGCGCCCGATGCGATCAGGCGCAAATCGGCGAGAAGCTGAACAGCCAGCGGGTCTCGGTTCATCCGAAACCGTTCTCCCCATCGCGGTTGAGCAATGAAATCGAGACAACGTTGGCGGAACTCACCACGGTTCAGGGAATCAGCGAGGCCGGGTGACGGACTATATGCCCGTGGGAGCGGGCGAGGGCGAATACTTGAGCGACACATCGCACAACAAGATCAAAGCCGCATTGGCGAGCCTGCGCGGTACCGTGGCAACCAAGCAGCAGGGGCTTGGTGCGCATGTGGACGAGGCCATCGGGTGCGTGCAATCTGAGCTCGATCTCGTGCTGAGTGAGCATGCAGGGATGGCCGACGACCTGCTCCGCGCCTATGAGCAGCTGGGCATCGTCTTTGAGGTGACGAGCAGGCTATCCTCCGCAGATGATCCGGAGGACGTGGTACGCCTGTTCGTCGAATCACTCAGTATCACCTATCAGGACATGGAGCTTTTTTCCGCGGAGAGCGCCGACAACGATGCGCTCGTGTGGGCGCCGCGTCTGCCCGAAGGGGCGGCACACTATGCTGCGATCGTTCACGCGTGCGTGGAAAGTCGGCGCGCCGTCGTTGAGAAGTTCGAGACGCCTACATTCGGCATTGCGGAAATCATGGCCGCTCCCGTCTTTGCCGGCGACGAGTTCGTTTGTGCAATCGTGTTTGCAAACAGCGGCAAAGCCCGCCGATTCGACGCCAGCGATATGAGTTTGATCGACGCACTTGTCTCGGTATGTGGCGACTTGCTGCGCAACTACCAACTGGCGGCTAGCCTGCGCGCGTTTTCGATGGACACCGTGAAGGCGCTGGTCAGCGCAGTGGATCAAAAAGATCAATATACCTCCGGTCACTCAAATCGTGTGGGTCGTTATGCAAAATTGTTGGCGGCTGAGATTGGTATGACAGGCCATAGGCTTCAGATGCTGGAGTGGGCTGCACTGTTGCACGATGTAGGCAAGATTGGCATCCGCGATGACGTTCTCAAGAAGCCCGGCAAACTCACGGACGAAGAATTCGAGCATATCAAAGAACACCCGGTCCGAAGCTACGATGTCGTCAAGGAGATTCCGCAAATGTCGGAGGCGCTTGGCGGGGTTCGACACCACCACGAGAAGTACAACGGCAAGGGTTACCCCGATGGGTTGGCGGGTGAGGACATTCCGTTGGACGCCAGAATCATTCTTGTCGCCGATGTGTTTGATGCGCTGACCACGACACGGTCGTACCGAAAATCGTTCAGTTTCGACAAGGCTTTGGCGATTATCGCCGAAGAAGCCGGCACGGTTGGCGACCCCAAACTCGTACCAATTTTTGAAAGGGTGATTCGGCGAGAAGTTGCCGCTCGGCGTATTCAAATTTCGCCGTGGACGGGTCCGAATGGTAGTTCCCCAGGCGATTGTGAGGAGGCCGGGTCATGAACCTTTTGCTCGCGTCCTACGGGTCTTCAGTGTTCACTTGGGTTGTCGTGTGCGCTGGATTGTTGTTCGTGATTCGATTCATCTGGGCCCGCAGATCCGGTGTTGGCCAAGATGGTCCGTTCGAGGCGGATTCGGCTCCTTCGCTGCGACAACCCGATCCAATCCACGCCGAGTCAATCGCGAACGCCCCCCAGCGGTTTAACGAATGGCTTGATGCGCACCGCGACCTTGCCGACCCCTGGCCGGACTTCGGCGAGTTCGTGCGGGCTACGCTTCTGGCGTGCTGCGGTGCTTCGCAGATCAAGGCGTATCGGTTGCTGTCGGCTGACGATACGACGTTCTTTCCGCTGCATGAAACCGCACCGAAGGAAAAGGATTTTCCACCAGTCCGCTCCGGGATTCTGGGTCATGTGGCTTCAAGCGGTCTCAGCCACTATGCGGACGACTTCGATGGTTCGACGGCTGGGACTTCCACGGGTGATGAATCGTGTGCGTGGTGTTTTGCGGTGCATTTTCGAGGCGGCGCGATCGGGGTCATCCAAGTTGGCGAGTTGCCCGCGTCTTCTTCTTCGGCGCGGTTGCATTTGCAGTTGGTTGAAGGCGTGGTTGCACTTTGTTGGAGCACCTTGACCGAGGCCTGTCGAAGCCGACTGGCTGACCATACCGATCCCGTCGCGGGCGTGCTGACGCCGGCAGCTTTCGTAGACATCGCAGGACGATCGGTGAGGGAGGCGTACACAAAGAATGAGCCCGTCGCTGTCGTCAGTTTTAATGTCGAAGGTCTTCGGCGCCTGACTGATCGCGGCGAGTGGGAGGCAGCGAAAGATGCGGTTGGCCGCGTGAGCGAGATTCTCCGGGCGCGTATTCGAGATGATGACTGCGCCGGATTCTTTGACGGTTCGCGGTTCATCGTTCTGCTGCGACGTGTGGACGAGGAGCTTGCCCGCTTAATCGTCAAGAAGATACACACCTGTGCAACATCGACGTTTTCGGAGTTGGGGCGAGCGGGCGAAGGCGTTGGACTGCGATGTGGATTGGCGACCAGTGGTTCGGCGCATCTGCCGCTGCGTGTGTTGATCGCGCGAGCCGGTGCGAGCTGCACATCCGCACGCGAACAAGGTACCCACTTGTCAGTCGATTCAGGCGAAGCGGAAAGGGTGGGGGCATCATGAGTCTTGAGGAAAAACGCGTGGGCACCGTCGATGTTCTCACGCCTGGAGGTCCCATCGTTGATGAGGACGCCGAAGAACTCATCGCGGCGATGACCGAAAAGCTTGAGCAACCGAATCCCCGGTTCGTCGTGAGCATGGGAAAGGTGGCATATATCGACAGTCGCGGGATCGAAGGGCTTGTGGATTCGTCGGTGAAATTGCAGGAGCGTGGCGGTCGCCTTCGGTTGACCGATGTGACATCCACATGTCGCGAAGTTCTGGAATTGACGGGGCAAGCGAAACGTCTCGACTTCTTCGACACTTTGCAGGACGCGGTACGGAGCTTCTTGTAACCGATGATCGGACCGGAAATCAGACTGGGTGAACACCTTGTTTCCCAGGGCCTCATCACTCCGGAGCAACTGGAGGAGGCGCTGACGAATCAGGTTGCGAGCGGGAAGCGGGTTGGCGAAGCGCTCGTCGATCTTGGCTCGCTTTCTGCGCAGGTCCTCGTCCATACATTGGCTGACCGTATGGGGGTGAAGGGTTGCGTCCTTCGACATGGCCTTATCGATCCGAAGGTATCCCGGTTGATCCCGAAAGAAGAAGCGGAGAACTTGCGGGTGCTACCGCTCTTTCTTGTTCACGGGGAACTCACCGTTGCGATGGTCGATCCCCAGTCTGTTCCTACATTGGATCGCCTCCAGAATAGTACGGGGCATACCATTCGTGCGGTTCTCGTAGATAGTGACAATCTGGTTGAGTACCAGCGAAAGTATCTCGCCTCCGAAGTGACGGTTGATGCGTTTCTTGCATCGATCGAAGAGTCGGATGTTACCATTTCCGAAACCGAAGCCATTGACGAAGGACCCGTGACCGACCTCGACAAGTTGGTCGATGGTAGTCCCGTGATCAACCTCGTGAACCTTGCCATATTGACGGCAGTGCGTGACGGGGCCAGCGATATTCATATCGAGCCCGATCGCGGTTCCACCCATATTCGCTACCGAATTGACGGCCAACTGCGCGAACTGTTGAATCCGCCCAAGGGAATGCACGCGGCGATCGTGTCGCGTATCAAAGTCATCGGGCGAATGGATATCGCCGAAAAGCGTTTGCCCCAGGAAGGCCGCGTCCACCTTGTCGCTGACGGACGGGAAATCGATCTGCGCGTATCCAGCATGCCCACCGTGTTGGGCGAAAAAATCGTGATGCGGGTGCTGGACAAGAGCAATCTTAGTTTCGAGTTGGCGCGGCTTGGTGTGGCGACGGAAGACCTTGCCGCGATCGAATCGATGATTCGCAGTCCCTATGGAATGTTGCTGGTCACAGGTCCCACGGGTAGCGGAAAGACGACGACGTTGTACTCGGCGCTGGACCTGTTGCGTTCGGAGGCGGTCAATATTGTGACCGTCGAGGACCCCGTGGAGTACCAGCTATCGAGGATCAATCAGATTCAGGTGAACTCTGAAGTCGGATTGACGTTTTCTCGGGCGCTGCGTTCGGTACTTCGGCAGGATCCCGACGTGATCATGGTCGGTGAAATTCGCGACGAAGATACTGCCCGCGTAGCCGTGCAGGCTGCGCTCACCGGGCACATGGTACTCAGTACATTACATACCAACGACTGCCCAGGCGGTATCATGCGTCTTGCCGACATGGGGATTGAACCTTACCTCATCGCGTCGGCGGCTTTGGGTTTTGTGGCGCAGCGATTGGCGCGGCGTATCTGCAAATCGTGTGTTGCTTCCTACTATCCGCCTGCGGACTTGCTGGAGAGCGTCGGTTGGGGGCATCGGTCGAATGAACTCTTCAAGCGTGGCGAAGGTTGTCGCGAGTGCCACAACACCGGATTCAAGGGTCGTGTTGGTATCTACGAAGTGATGGTCGTCGACGCCGAGTTGAAACGGTTGATCAACCGCCAAGCCTCCGAATCAGATATTCGATTGTACCTCGCGGAAACCGGTTGGCGCACGCTTCGTGAAAAGGCTCTGGATATTGTCGAGAGTGGCCAGTCGACGCTGGAGGAAGTCTTGCGCGTTTCGCGGTCCGAGGGTGCGGTGGCTTGCAACCCGGCAGGTATGCAGCCCGATGAGGTACTGGTATGAATCTCGTATACGAGGCGATTGATACCAAAGGCCGCAACGTTCAGGACACCGTGCAGGCGGCTTCTATCAAAGAAGGTGTGGAGGCGCTGCGGCGACAAGGGCTGTTCGTCACGCACGTTGCCCCCGCGACCGTCGAGGCTGCTCAAGGAGCGGCGGCGCGGGACAAGGGTTCGGCGGGTAGCACCCGATTACCCATCAAGCAACTCATGATGTTCACGCGCCAGATATCGATGCTGTTGACGTCTGGTAGTGCGCTGGTGCCTGCGATCAACGCGGTGGCTGCGCAGATGAAGAATCCATCGCACCGTTTGATTTTGGATATTATCAAGGATGACCTGGAGCAGGGGCTTTCGCTAACGGATGCCTTGCGAAAACACCCTGGTGCGTTCGACGCGTCGTACTGCGCAGTGGTCGCGGCTGGCGAGTCGAGCGCGACTTTGCCTCAGATGTTCAATCGATTGGCGACCATCATCGGCAAGCGGCGGGCAACGCGGAATAAGATCATCGGTGCGTTGATCTACCCGGCACTCCTGATGGGTCTGTCGTTCAACATCATGGGCGTAATGATGTTCTTCGTGGTACCGCGATTCTCTGAAATGTTCGTCAACCTCGGTGTCGAACTGCCCATGTCGACGAAGGTGATCATGGCCGTGGCAGACACCCTCAAATCGCAGTGGATACTCATTCTCCTCGCTGTGATCGCCATCATCTCCGGCCTGGTATATCTCCTTCGGACCACAGCGGGAAAGCAGATTCTGTCCAACGCACAGACGAGGGTTCCACTGCTGAAGATACTCATGTCCCGATTGATTCAGGGGCAGACTTTTCGGATTCTGGGCATGTTGCTAGAGGCGCGGGTTGGATTGCTCGAGTCATTGGAATTGGCGCGGGGCGTGACTACCAACGATCAGTTTCAGGGGATGTACGACACGCTGGAGGATTCCGTCACGCGCGGTGAGTCGATCAGTCAAGCCATTGAACGTTGCGGATTGGTCAGTCCTTCGGTGGTGCAGGCGATCAGGACGGGAGAGCAGAGCGGCCGCATGGGCGAGGCAGTGAGTTTCGTAGCCGACATACTCGACGAAGAAAATACAGAATTGTTAGGTACGGCTACCAAATTGATTGAGCCACTTATTCTGATTTTCATGGGCTTTATCGTGGGTACGATAGCCATTTCCTTGTTCATGCCATTGTTCGATATGACGTCGGCTATTTAGAGGAGTTTGGCGCGTGGGCGCGTTGGTTTCATTGCGTTCTGGAAAAGGTCGGATCACACCCATCGGGATCGATGTCGGTGATGTCGCGGTGCGCGCGGCGCAGTTGCAGCGTTCTGGCGAAAGTTACATCGTCACCCACCTCGGGAGTTGGGCGATTCCAACGGAAGCGATTCCGAACGACGAGGACAGCATGACAGCCGATCGAATCGCCACCTGGTTGGGGCAGATGGGTTTTCGCAAGCGCTCGTGCGTGATGGGCCTTTCATCACCCGATGTCGAATTGCACGCGATGGAATTACCGCACGCAGTCAACGAAGCTCAAACACGGCAAGCCGCCCGCTGGGAAGTTGAACGGTTGATGAGTTTTGAGGAAGGCACCGCGACGACCGACTATTGGCCGATCCCGGAAGGTTCTCAAATGACGTCATCCGCAATTGGGGTAGCAGCATCACCGACATCGTTCGACGCACTGCGACCGATTTGTGACGGCGCGCGATTGCGGTGCGTGCGTCTCGACGCAACGGCATGCGCACTCGCCCGGTTCGGTTCATTTTATCGCGGGCCGGTATCGGACACAGACGTTTGGGGCATTCTGGATCTGGGTTCGCGGCAATCCAGATTGACCATTTGCGTTTCGGGCGTACCGATTCTTGTGCGCAGTTTCAACAACGGGGGCGGCAAGTGGACGGACCTGGTGTCGAGTGCCTTGTCGATCAGCACGGATGCAGCGGAACGCCACAAATGCGACCATGGTATCTGTGCGAACAATCAGCGTCGCAGTGGTGATCGACCGAAAGAAGGCGAGCAGGTTGGGGAAATGATTTTCAATGCACTGCGGGATGAACTCGGAGGGATGGTGGCTGAGTTGGAGCGCTCGTACAAATACGCGATCCGGTGTTTCGGCAATCGTCCGTGCGGTCCGCTTCTGCTGGTGGGGGGCGGGGCAGGCACCAAAAACCTCCCCGGAATGTTAAGGGAAAAATTGGGAATCGAGGTCATCGTGCCCAGTGTCGAAGGAGCCGGTGAAAACTGCAAGCTCGATTTTTCGCAGGTCAAACGTCGCATGAAGGTACCGCTTGCTGAATACGCTTCGGCGATCGGGTTGTCGATCGAACAAGGGGACGCCCGATGATTGGCGTCAATGTCCTGCCGGAATCCTACGTTCATGTGCATCGTCGGCGGGCGCGTGTGCATGGATGGTTCGCGGTTTCCCTTGCAGTCGGATGCCTGGCCGCAGGCCCGGTTGGACTTGACGCTTGGCGAACAGCGCAGGCTTCATCATTGCAAAGTGAAGTGGATCCCCTGCGCGCGAGGTTGTCGAAGACTGAACGGCGATTGGCGGAATCGGGCGGATTGGTGACAGGACTTCAGCAACAGTTAGCCCGGGCGGATGCCCTCCGATCCAAGCGTCCCTGGAAAGATTTGCTAGCCGCGTTGGCGAAAAAAGTCCCCGATGAAGTATGGCTTATGTCGTTGGAGAGTGTGGACGAACAGCCTGGGCGCGTATTGACGGGTGGCACGACGGGCGATGATGCCAGCGTGGAACTCGCCGGTCCTTCGGGTTTGCGAATTGTCGGATTCGCGTTGGGGCATGAACATTTGTACGCCTTTATGGGGGCACTCAACGACGGAGCATTGTTCAGCCACGTCGAACTCGTGAAAGCCGGTCAGCAGAAGGTCCTTCAAGGCAACGCCGTTCGATTCGTTCTGGAGTGCCAGTGGTGAAATCCGTTCTCAGCAAGAGTCCATTCTTAGTCTACGACGTCGTCGGTGCGCTGATCGTCTCCAGTATCATCGTGCTGGGATGCTGGAGCGCGTTTAGTCACTTGCCGGATGCGTCTTTGCGGGTCCAGGAAGCCCGAACCGATCTTGCACGGGTCAACGGTTCGCTTCGGCGAGTGGAGGCGGCGGTTAGAGAATCCAATACAGAGCTGACCCTTGTAAAGTCCGAGGTGGAGAATCGCGGCGCGTTGCCGGAATCCTCCCCGGTGGACGCCAATCTTCAGACGATTGCCCGGTTGATCGATGACAATCAAATTGAATTGATCAATGTAAATCCAAGTGAAGAAAAAATGTATCCGGGCCTGACGGAGCTGCGATACAAGATTCAATGTCGATCGAATTTCAACGCCATGCTGCATTTTCTTGGTGATTTTGAAGCCGAGGCCTTTTGGGCGGATTTGACAGACCTCAAGATCACAGGGCCTCCAACAATCGCCGGGCCCGCCAGTCAAGGGCATAGGATGGAATTTGTTGTCAGTCTTTTTGCAGCGCGTGTGCCGGATGGTGGAAAGAGTCTGCCCTAATGCCGTTTCCAGAACCGTTGTTTCTGTTCGGGGACATTCGTAGGGTGCGGCTTGCCGCACCATTCACCGTTTTCGCAATGCGGTGCGGCAAGCCGCACCCTACCACCAGGGTCGCACAGAAAGTGCATCGACTTTACTTGAAACGGCCTTAGGAACAGTGATGACGGCGACAAAGAAACGTATCTATCTCTCTGTACTCGGCGTCGGTTTGTGCGTGCTGCTTTACGACTTCGTTTCGGGTGATGACCTTCCCAAACGGGCGGAGGCATCCGATTCCGACCAGCCCCCTGCCTTGGATTCGACTGGTGCCGGTTCGGATGCGGACTTGGCCTTGCTCTCTGTCGCTCCTTTTCCCCGAGCCCTCCCCAAGGCGACGCTTGCGGCTGAAACAAGGGATCTCTTTGTCCCGTCGCCATCGGTTCTGAATGAGTTTTTGGGGCCAGAGGAGGAAGAGACCAAGGAGGGTGACAGGGAGGCGGGAGTTCCTTTGGCACCTCCGGTTCCGTTTGGAGAGCAACATAGGCTATCTGCGATCATTGACATTGCGGGATCGCGTGGGGCCATCGTGGATGGCAAGATGTTGCGAGAGGGCCAGCTGCTGTCCGACTGCGTCGTGGTTGCCATTGAGGATCGAAACGTTCGCTTTGATTGCAATGGGGTTGAGGAAGAACTCCGCTTAGACCGTCCGTTCTTGAGCGAGCAATCCGCAGAATGAGAGATTATCGCCATCTGTTTTTTGTGCTGTGAAATTCAGTAGCCTCGATCCGGTGACGATATTAACAGCGTTGCCGCGAATGTCGCGCCTGTCGGACTTCCGTTTAGGGGAGCATCAATGAGAGTCAATTCTAAAAAAGCAACCGGCTTCAGTCTTGTGGAGTTGGTCATCGTGATTGTCATCATCGGGATCATCGCAGCCATTGCGGTGCCCCGGATCAGTCGAGGAGCCAAAGGCGCAGTGGAGTCGGCTGTGCGCGGTGACGTGGCTGCACTTCGTGCTGCGGTCGATCTCTATGCGGCGGAGCACAACGGTGTGTTTCCCGGTATGAACACGCTTGCGGGCGTCGCTGGTTCAGGGGCAGCCGCAGATTTCGTTGCGCAGTTGACAACGTTCAGCGATATCGCCGGCAAGACAGGCACGTTCAACACATCGACAGGTATCATCTACGGGCCATACCTGCGAAACGGTTTGCCGCCTCTTCCCATCGGTGCGAATGCAGGCAGCAAGGATGTGGTGTTCGCAACGGCAAGCCCTCCCGCGGTGGCTGAGAGTGGGGGCGAGGGTTGGGTTTACAACAAGACGACCGGTGAGATCAAAGCGAACACTGTAGCCACCGACGAATCCGGCGACAATTACAGCGACTACTAGACCCCGAATGAGAAAGGCCAGTCGAATCGGTCTGGGGTGACTTTCAAACGTGATGATCGGGGGCTGGGTCGAGTATTTGACGCTCAACCAAGCCCCTTTTTGTACACGGTATGGATGGTATGCGGGAGACTCGAACCACCAAGATTGTCTGTGTCTCGCGTGGCCGGCATAGCTTTTCGCTGGTTGAACTGGCGATTGTGATCGCGATCATCGCGATTCTTGGTGCCATCGCTGTACCGAGATTGACCAAAGCCAGTCAGCGTGCTGAAGCCAGCGCCTTGGAGAGCAACCTGACGAATATACGCAAGGCCATCGACCGGTTCTACGCAGAACATCAGCGCTTTCCCGGTTACGATCCCGCGACGGGTGCGCCCGACGGGCTAAGATTCATTGCCCAGCTTTCCAAGTATTCAGATTTCAAAGGCAACTCGCGCACTTCGCCAAACGCAACCTTCAAGTATGGGCCATACATTTCACTGCCGTTTCCAACCAGTCCGGTGAATGGTCTTTCTACCGTTCACGTGCGGTCATTCAAATCAGATTCCGTGCCCATCAAGACCACGGGCTGGCACGCGGCGCTGGAGGACGGATCTTTCGGACTGAACTCGGGGATACTCGATTTTCAAACGTCACTGCCAAGCGCCGACGTCAGCGGCACAATTTGGAATCTGCCCAAGTAAATATGCATCTGCCGTGTGACATTGCTTGAACCCCAAGTCCAGTTTCCAAATACCACGCCGGATTATTCACTTGCGTATGACGCGACTGGCGGTCACACTGACGCACGGTGTCAGAAGGACCGACATGGCAGGGACGCCAGTTTTGTAGTTCTCAGTATCGAGACATGGGTTTTGAGATTGTCTTCCGACAGCTCTCCCACAGCGCCTCTGACTGTTCAGCCCCTCTGACGGACAAATCAACAGCATGGCAGTGTGACAATTTGGCAGTATGACAGGAGGTCTGAACATGGCATGGATGGCCGTCGCAGAAGCTGCTGCAAGCTTGGGTGTATCCGAACGAACAATCTGGCGAAGGATCAAATCGAAGGCCATCGAAGCGCGCGGTGAAAACGGGCGAACGTTGGTTGAACTGTCGTTTGGCGAGGACAACAACGAGTCGGTGCGCCAGCTTTCAAGCGTGGCGGCTGCCCAGCTTTCGATGCGTAAGCTTGGTGCCGACAACGTCGCGGAGGTGCTGGCGGTTCTCTCCGACTACAGGGCGTCGTTCGACAAGCAGATCGCCGTCACGCGACGCACCGCCCGCTGGCTGACCGCGCTCGTTTTCTTTTTGGCGGTCGCCTTGGGAGCTGGGGCGTGGTTCCACTTTGAGGAGTCATCGCGCTTGGCGGGTGAGCACCACGACGCCATCGGTGAATACCGCGATGACATCACCGAGATGCAGGACTCGCTTGCCGTCGCACAATCGGCCCACCACAAGGAAACCGCGGTTCTCCGAGGAGATATTGCCGTCCTCAAAAAAAAGTTCGGCTTGGCTGAGGACATGTCTTCTGCCCGTC
>JAADIU010000046.1 GCA_013151185.1 Planctomycetota bacterium | reverse complement strand
AACACCACGTCGGCTGGCTCGTCCTCGGTGTCGACGGTCGCAACAACGTTCATCGCGTTCAGGTCAACAACGCTAATCGTGTCGGAGATGTGATTGACCACCCACGCAGTGTCGTCGCCGAAACTGCGGACCGAGACAGGGTCCAAGCCAACCGGGATCGAACCGATGTGGGTTGGCGTCGGGGTCGATGTGTCGAACACCTCCAGCCGATTGTCGGCTGTGTTGACGGCGAGCAAACGGGTTCCGTCCGGTGTCAAATCCAATGGATGCACATGGCCGTTTTCCCAGTTCACAAACGTCGAGTCGCACGCTCCCACATGCGCAATCGACGCACCGACGGCGTCGGCTTCGCAGGCGTTGCCATAGGTGACGCCATCGCACCCGCACACCGGCTCGACGTTGTCAGGGCATACGAGCGGAATTGTCTCACATAAACCCTGCCGATCCTGAATGTCGCAGGACCCGATGGGGAATTCGCAAAACTCTCCCGCGCTACAAGTCGCGCCCGAAATTCCCCCGCAAACCTGCGGACAATCTATCGGCATGATCCCGCCCGTTGTAAGAGCCGCCCGACAGAGGGCTGATAGCTGCTGCTGGTTTGGTTGGGGACCGACCTGCGCCTTCGCGCTGTCGCTCCAAACGACAAACGCGAGCGCACATACTCCTGTGAAAATTCGTCGATGCATGATTCCACTCCGGGTTCTGATGTGTTGGGGTCACAACGTTTTGGGGATTGGGCCCAACAATTAGGCCGTCCGCCACATCCCACGCAGGGCATTTGTCATGCCACGGTTCACGAGCGCGGGCAAAACGGCGACAGCACCAGCAACAAAATCATTTGTGACAGTCGGTTATGAACCCGATCCACGGCGGCTGGGAGGTGACGCACCCCGACCCTGGGTTGGCTGTGCCGAGCCGAATTCGATTTGGGATGGCTGGGGTTAGCCGATCTATTCCGCCACATCGCACCGGGCGCTTCGACGTACACGCCTTGGCTTCAAGCGTACTCACCGCGCACCGGCCGATTACTGATGTTCAAGGCGTGCTCGATTTCCTGCTCCAAATAAACAACATGGTCGGCTTCAAACAAACCGGAGAGCAGTTTCAACTTCTTGCCGTCTTTGGTGATGGCGTGGAGTTCATAAGTTGTGCTGGTTCCGTTCTTGCCGTGCCGCACTCTTTCGCGACAGAAGAGTTGCTCAATCTGGTTTGCCTCAATGATACGGTTCCCCGGCCAGGGCAAGGGCTTGTGCTGAATCGAAAGTTGGTAACCACCAAACTCAATCACCGTCCGGTTGACGAATCCACAAAGTGTGAAGTATGCCAATGCAAGTCCAATGACCACATGGAGAACGGGAAACAGCACCATCATCCACAGCACTTCATCTTGACTGAAAGCAATGCCATACCAAACGATCAGGAACGCGTTCCACATGATGCAGAAGAACAGGAGGAAGAAATATTTCAACGAGTACCACTTCCGCACGAGCCGCCGGTTCCCACCCCGGTCGTCGATGCTGATACCCGCCGGCAGCGGAACGGGGTTACGTTGCTTGGCCGCTTGTGGGCGGCGACTTCCGTCCTGCTCAAGCGCGTCGGAAAATCCAAACACGGCGCTGCAATCGCTGCACTTTGCGATTGCAGTAGCGATGTTGAGATTGTCGGATGGTATTTGTCGTCCGCAGTGCGGGCAGTGAAGGCGCATGATTCGATTTCCACCACGCATTGTTGAAAAATAGGCTCAGAAAGCAAGCGTGTTACTTTGCGACGGGTTGAGGCATCACGAGATCGACCCGGCATTGGAGCAGTAACAACGTGAATGTCGCGTTAGCCGGGACAAAGTCCTGTTCGGATTAACAGACAACCCAACCGCGCCCATACGCATGTTCACACCGCATTCTGATTCGACGATACAAGATAGGGATCGGTTTCCCGTGGCTCGGCTGGCCCGAGACAGATCATCACACCCTCACAAAAGCTGATTGAAGATTTTGAGATGTAAGTGGTCACAAGAATCGAGAGTCCAACCCGAGTATCGGAAAGAATCGCGCCATTGTTGTGGTCTTCAGCCCCGCGGATGAAAACGGTCGCGGTTTCGGTGTTCTGGTCAGGAAAGTAGTGAATGCAATCTGACTCGGTCGCACAACAAGACCAACTGACCGCGCTCCGCACCAAGAATGCGGCGCTTCAGAAGACGATCGATGCGCTTGTTCAGCGCGTGGAACAAAGCGAAGGTCTGCACGGTTCTGCCCACCGCCTGTTTGAAGAGACTGCGACTTTGCAAGGGACGCTGGATGAGCGCACCGAGCAACTCTGCACCCAAGCAGAGAATCTAGTTGAGGCCAGGGAGGAGTTGGAACTCCAGGCAGGAGAACTCTGCGCCGCCAATCGCCGACTTGAGGCGATGCGGTTGGTCATCGATGAGCACATCATTCTTGGCGTCACCGATTCATCAGGCAAAATCATTGAGGCGAACCGCGCCTTCTCCAAAATCAGTCAGTACAGCCAAAGCGAACTCTTGGGGCAGAATCACCGCATCCTGAATTCAGGCCTGCATGACAAGTCGTTCTGGAAGAAAATGTGGAAAACGGTTGGTAGTGGGAACACATGGCACGCCGAAGTCTGCAATCGCGCGAAGGACGGATCGCTCTACTGGGTCGATACCACGATAGTTCCATTGCGGGATCCCGATGGCGGGTTGGACGGTTATCTGGCGCTTCGCGTAGACATCACCGCACGAAAGTTGGCCGAGGAAGGCCTCAAGCGCGCAGCACTTTTTGACGACCTCACGAAATTGCCCAACCGTGCGTTGCTCGGAGACCGGTTGCAGCGCTGCATGGACAAAACGAAACGGGACAAAGATTTCCTCTATTCGGTGTTATTTATCGACCTGGATAATTTCAAATATGTGAATGACAGTCTGGGGCACGAAGCTGGCGACGAACTGCTAATTGAAACGGCATCGCGCCTCAGTGAGGCCATTCGCCTCACTGACTCGGTTGGACGATGCACGGATGATTCGACGGGCTCGTTCGCCGCCCGTTTCGGAGGTGACGAGTTCGTCATGTTACTCGAAGGCCTCCATACGCCTGAAGATGCCATTCGGGTGGCGGAGCGGGTTGGGTCAACAATGGCCCGCCCACACCGGATCGGCTCGCATGACATCGCGGTGCAGTGCAGCATAGGCATCCTGCATGGAAACGATCAATACCTTCAAGTGGACGACTTGCTCCGTGACGCCGACACCGCAATGTACGAAGCCAAGTCTGAGGGCAAGGCGCGGTACGTCGTGTTCGACGAGTCGATGCATACCCGCGCACGTGAGAGGCTCGAATTGGAGAACGATCTTCGTTGCGCTGTTGAGTCTGGCCAGATTCAGGCGGTATTTCAACCCATCGTTCACCTGGAAAGTGGTCGTATCGTGTCGTTTGAGGCGCTCGCGCGTTGGAATCATCCCACACGCGGCGCGATCTCGCCCGCCGAGTTCGTTCCGATCGCGGAAGAAACCGGATTGATCATGTCGATCGGAAACGGCATCCTCGTAGAAGCGTGCTCCCTGCTTGAGAAACTGAGTCGGTCTCCGGACGGTGAAACCGTCTCGATGAACGTCAACCTGTCTCGCCGGCAGTTGTTCGACCCGGCCTTTTTGCCGAGCCTGGACGTTCTCCTGCAAAGTTTGTCGGTCCCTGCCGAGCGGTTGCGTTTGGAAATCACCGAGTCTGCGGTCATGGACAGACCGCACATGATGAAAGATGCACTGGCCTCACTCAAAGCGCTCGGCGTGCAACTTCACATGGATGACTTCGGGACGGGGATGTCGTCTCTCAGCCTGCTGCGAACGCTTCCCCTTGATGGAATAAAAATTGACCGCAGCTTCATCGTTGCGGCTGACAATGATCGCGAATCGATCGCCATTCTCAACACGATCATCAGCCTCGGTCGCAACCTGAACATGTCCGTGACGGCAGAGGGTATAGAGAAAACGGAACAGCTTGCGACCGTGTTGGCGTTGGAATGCGACCTTGTGCAGGGATACCTGTTCGGAAAACCCGCACCCAAAGAAGACGCAGAAGCGATTCTTGGCCGAACGTTCGATGGCATCGGTCAGTTTGCGACACCCGCTGCCAAGCACGCCTGATCGCCATTGCGCGAAGTCAGATTCCACAACCACCCAGCAAGCCACACCCCCCCAGCAAGAAGGTACCGGTTCCAGTGAGTGCTTCTACGGTCCGAGGAGCGCGCCTGCGAAATTGGCGTAGTCGGTCTCGTCGATGTCGCCGTCGATGTCGAGGTCAGCCGCCGCACATACGTTCGATTCCAGCGGGCCGTACAACGGAGGATAGCATATGCACGACCCTGCGCCGGTGTAGCACTGCTGGAGAAGTGCGAAGTCTTCCAAATCCACGCTCCCGTCGGCTGTCATGTCGGGACTCTGCGGATTGCAAGTTGCGCGCGTGATCAATACGTCGTCGATGGCGGCTTCGACGATGTCGCCGTCCGCCGCTCCATCGGTGGCCATGAATCGTAGTTGCACCTGGCCGGTCGGAGCAACGAAATCGCTGACCATGAATTCGACAAGTTCCCATCCACCACTCCCCGGTGAAAGCGATTCGATCGTCGTCCAGGAACCGCCGTTGTTGTTTGAGATTTCAGCGACGAAACCATCTGCGGGGTCGTCGCCATCGTCGCGTTCAAAGTACCAACGATAATAGCTTACTCGGGCGTCGCCCGCAGAGAGATCGAAGGTGGGTGAAGTCAACACAACCGTACCATTGTCCACGTCGTCGGTACCTATCCCACCAGCCGGATTGGTGGCTGTGTACATACATCTTCCCGTACCTACTGGCGTGTTGTCGTTCTCGGGTTGGGCACCAGTACCGACCGGGTCGCCACGCACAAAGGTTCCTGTGCTCGCGGAATCCGGCCCCACCGTCCAACTCAGATCGTTGTCGAAGTTATCGTCGAATACGACGATCGTCGAATCGGACACGATAGCACTGTACACGGTAGCCGGGGCATCGCTTGGATCGGTAATCACCAGTCCCGCCTCGGTCTCGGCGCTGAAGTAGTAGGATATTTGCTGACCACACAGCGCGGGCGGTAGCGTCGCTTGATACTGATCAAGACCGTTGGAATTCATCGGAACGGACACGAAACCAGTACCCAGATCGTAGTGCAATTGCCCGGTATTCGGCTTGTGAAGCCCGCCGCATATTCCGGCGAGATCGACGGTGATCATCGGTGTACTCAGTGCCGAAACTTCCTGTGGCAATGTGGGTGTATAGGCGAATTCGAGAACACCAAGCAGCGCACTCTGCGCCAATGCTGCACTCACGTCCAGCACGAACAGGCCCCGGTCAATATCGCTGACGATGACCGTCCCACTCGGAAAGAACGGGTAGTTGCTCCACGCACCATTGAAGTTCACCGCGTTGTTCTCGGGATAAGTATCGTAGAAACCGACTTCGACTGGCGCTTCGGGATTGGCGATGTTGATCACACGCAAGCCGGTACTGTAATTTGTTTGGAACATCACGCACCCGTCGATATACAAATTGTGATCCCTCGACTGCTCGCCCGTAGTGAAGGTACCAACGAGGTTGGGATTGGATAGGTCCTCAATATTGAAAATGAGCGTGCGCGTTGTGGGAACGCCCGGAGTTCCCTCGTCCAACTCGTCGTCGACATAGAGGTACTTTCGATCGGGTGTCGTCCATCCCTGATGGCAGTAGGCAATGTTCGGATACGAAGTGCGCGAGAGCATGAACATGTTGCTCTTGTCGGTCACGTCGACAATATCGACACCGCGTCCCTCGCTGAATCCGAAGAGGATTTCACGCCCCGCGTAGATACCAGACGTGTAGCTGACGATGTGGGCATCGTGGTGATAAGCGGCTGACGCTTCGGTCCATCGACCTAGTTCGGTCGGGTTTTCCGGATCGACGTTCAGGTCAAATGCGATCACAGCCCCGCCGTTGAGATTCGACCCCAGCAGGTAAAGGAAGCCGGTGTCTGTATTGACCAGGACGTTGTGGCCGCTGGAAACACCACCGGCAGTAAAGCTTGTCACGAGCGTGACGTTCCCATTGTCCACGTCACTCAGATCGATGATGTCGAACCCGCCACCACTTTCGTTGGTCACATAGGCGTGGTCGCCAAAGGTTTTGACGTCGCACCAATCGCTGGTCGTATGGGCGATGGATCCCACGATGACCGGGTTGGCTGGATCCGTGATCTCGACCACGACCAACTTGGTGTTCACACCCATCAGGGCATACTCGCGGCCCGAGCCGGAAACGTAACCCCATGAGTCACAACCCGCGCTCGCGGTGAGGTCTGTCAGGTCGAGCCAAGCATGTTGCGATACATTTGAGCTTGTAAACTGGGCCTTGGCGTCGCCCACGAAGCAGATGGACAGCGTGGTAACCAAGACGGGCAGAACGTTTTGAAACGAGATTCGACGATTCATTCACTTGACCTTCGCTGTAGTCGGGTAAGGGCAAGTTCGTTCTGCTCGTCGCAGTGACTTGCCTGTTTCAGTTTCCAAACTTCTTTCAGTTTCCGGACTTCAGAGTGCGGAACGCTACGCTCGGATCGAAATGATCGACCTCTCGCCTCAGCAACCGAGTCATCAGCACCGGGGCAATTATAACGCCCAATCGGAACCGGCATCAAACGTACGGGATATGTGAAGAGTGTATCTGAAGTGTGTGCTTGGCTGAGACGTGCGCGCCAATCGTGACTTGTCACTCGCCGACCAGTTATTATGGGAACTTCGCGGATGGGCCCCGAAGAAACCGATGCCCGCCGAGTCGGATCCACCACGACGGGTTTGCACGCCCCCCCCCAAGAAAATCTCACTCGGCCAACTTTGCAAGCGCTTCGTCGTCCGCCCACACACGGCTCGAGCGATTTCTCGGCTTTATAGGACGCACGCTTCCTTAGTTGTTTCTAAGCAAACGGCTGAGGTTCGAGGCATTTGATACAATGCACAGCGTTCGAGAACAAATGCCCGTCAGTCTTCCTCCTCTTATGGAGCCA
>JAADIU010000003.1 GCA_013151185.1 Planctomycetota bacterium | reverse complement strand
ACCATGAAGCTCCTGAGCGACGAATATCGCACCGGGACGATCGAAACCCTGATGACGGCTCCCATCGGCGAAACCGATGTCGTTCTCGGAAAGTTTCTTGGCGCGTTCGTATTCTTCCTGGTGATGCTGGCGACGACTCTTTTGTATGCCGTCATCATCGCGATCTATGGCCAACTCGACGTCGGAATGCTTGCAGCCACCTACCTTGGTTTGATTCTGCTTGGCGGGCTTTACCTTTCGGTGGGTTTGTTCTTCAGCGCGTGTACGGGGAACCAGATTATCGCGGCTGTCGGTAGCATGGTGTTGCTCGTGGTATTTACCTTTCTCGCGGACTACCTCGCGTCGAAAGTGAGCGGGGTACTCAAGCTGGTTCTCCACCAACTTTCAATCAGGGAGCACTTCGGGGAATTCACGCGCGGGTTGGTCGATGGCAACGATGTGGTCTTCTTCGTCACGTCAACGGGACTCTTCCTATTTCTCACAGTCAAGGTCCTGGAGTCAAGACGATGGCGGTAAACAAAAATCAATCGCCCCCGCCCCAGCGATCAAATTGGCTCGTGGGGTTCAACGTGTTTCTCATGGTCGTGCTTGCCGTCGCGTTGGTGGGCGGTTTGCAATGGATCGGATTGACGCGGCTTGGGCGCGTCGATCTGACGTCGTCGGGCGTCAACAGCCTGACCGAACCGACCGAACAACTCCTCAAGGGTCTGGATCAAAAGGTCCGTCTGACGAGCCTCTACTTCGAGACCGATCTTGAAAACGAAGATCAGGACCGCTACCGGTCTGCCGTCAACGACCTGCTGGGACTGTACCGCGTCAGCAATCGCAGCAAAATCGAATTCGAGGCGATCAATCCGTTGCAGGACCACGACGAACGCTCCGCCATCATGAAACGTTTGGCCAAGTTGTCTTTCTACAAGGAACAATTCGTCGGCCACGAAGCCGTCATCGCAACTTTTCAAGATGAACTTCGCGACCGCGCCAGCGAACTCCTAAGCCGCGAACTGACCCAGCTTCAATCCTTCGGCACGCTGGAAGGAATCGAGTTGCAATTGACCGGAAACGTCAGGCAGAAATTCGACACGCTGGGCGGTGACATCGGAACGACCGACCAACTGATTGAAGACGCGCTGGCATCCGAAGTCCCCGCCTATGGAGCCGCAACGCGCGTACTCAGCAAGACCTACTCGCGTGTACGCAAACTTCTCGAAGACATCAAAGCCGTCGGACCGGTTGTATCGCAGAGGGCTGGAGAATTCTCGTCGCCTGTGTCGCAGTTTTTTGTCGACGCCGAATCGCGATACGGATCGATCATCGATGACATCAAGGCACAGGAAGAAGCCATCGCCAACCTGCCCAGGCTGGAACTGGATGACATCCTTCGCGATCTTGAGGGGCCAATGGCCAATGCGATCCTTGTCGAAACGGACGAGTTCGCGCGCGTGATTCCGTTTCGCAAAGTTTGGGCATCCACCAGCCAGCAAATGGGTGGCGGTGGATTCAAAGATCGCATATTCCTGGGCGAGCAGACCATCACGTCGGCCATCCTGCAACTCACACACAACGAGAAACCCGCCGTTGTATTCGTACGCCACGGCGGTGTGCCGATGGTCTCGCGCGGAAACTTCATGACGCGGGAACCGCCCGGAACGTACGCCCAGATGCGGGCCCAACTCGAAGACGCGAACTTCAGCGTGCATGAATGGGACCTCGCAACCAGCGACACCCCACCCAAAATCGATCCGCCTCCTTCGAGAACACTGTTCGTCGTCGATCGGCCCGCGCAGTCTCCGGAGGACCCGTTCCAGCGTGGCCCGCGGCCCGCCGTGTTCACACCTGGCAAACTCGAAGCGTTGAAGAAAGCGATGGGCGAGTCACCGCGTGCGCTGTTTCTGGGCGGTTTTATTCCACTGAAAACGGGCACCTCCGCACCAAATGAGTACGCAGACTATCTCGAAACCACCTGGGGAATCGAAGCGAGGGGCGAACGCTCGCTCGTCTTCATCGAACCGACAGCCCCCGGAAAATATCGTTTCATTCGCAACCCGTTCCGGATGATTGACCCCGACTACGGCGACCACCCCATTGCGAAAGGTCTCTCGGGTTTGCGATCTACGCTGCAACTCGTCTCACCGATTGGCCTTTCGAGCAAACCGCCCGAAGGCGTTTCCCTTCAGCGCATCGGATGGTTTGAACGGTCCAACTCCGTTTGGAGCACCCTCAACGTTCAACGCTACTTTGAGCAGCAGAGAAGTGAATTTGTGGTGACGGCAGAGGGTGACGTCACGGGCGAGTTCGTGTTTGCTGCGACGGCTGAAAAGAATGGTGCCAAGATCGCGGTCATCAGTTCAGCCGACTTCGCAACCGACCAGTTCGCGATGTCGCGTCAACCGGTACCCACGTCCCGAGGAATTTCGGTGGTTCAGATCAATCCCGGCAATGCGGCGCTCTTTATCAATACGCTCCACTGGCTCAACGACAACACCGAGTGGATGAACCTCGGGACCCCCATCGATCACTCAACGTTGGACATCAAAAAGAACGCATCCTCGACACGCGCGGTGCAGGTTTTTGCCATGGCGATTTGGCCGCTCATGGCTGCGCTGTGTGGCTTGGGCGTGTACATCGCGCGGCGGAGATAGGCTGCAATGAATTTCAAGACAACGGCTGTTCTATTCGTTCTTGTGGTAGGCGTGGCAGTCACAATCTACATGCTACCCGAGCAGAATCCGAAATATTCGGACGATGCTGCGTCTCCGCCACCCATCGCCGAAACAAAAACACAGAAGCTGCTGGGCGCAGACCTTGGCGAGGCGCAACTTATCCGCGTATCTCAAACCGATTCCGACGATTGGATATTCGAGCGAAGCGCAAACGATGATGATAAGGAAGCCGTTTGGTACATGAAGTTGCCCTACACCTGCAAGGTATCCGCATGGCAAATCAAATCGCTCGCAGGCAAGATCCGGGGTTTGGAATATACAAGTCGCTACGATGGATCGTCGGGAAACGTGACAGCCGCAAACACGGGTTTGCAGCCTCCGCGCGTCACGGTTTCGTTGACGGACGACAACGACGCAACAACACAGATTCACATCGGACGAGACGAAGGCAACAGGGAAGCCTATGTATCGCTCAATGACGAATCGGCTATTTACCGGGTGAACGCTTCGCTCAAAGACCTACTAAAAGAAAGCGCACTCGCATACCACGAACAGAAAATGTTCGATGTCGAAGCTAACGATATCGTCCGCATCGAAATCCAGTCACCAAACGACAATGGCACGACCGAATCGTATGTGATGGTGAAGACGGGTGCCGAATGGCGATTTGAGAAACCCTCACCCGCCAAAGGGCACGCGGACAAGATTCGCCGCCTTTGCAGTACGTTCGCCGCGATGCGAGCGCAGGAATGGGTGGCTGGAAACGTAAGCGATCTCGCCCAATACGGATTGGCCAGCGACACGCGAACCATCCTCGTCACAGCAGAGACAACAGTTGACGTAGGTACCAATGGCAGTTTAGTGCAGCGCGGGCCAATGGTTTCCACCCACCGCCTCCACCTATCAAACGCCAGCCCACTTGGCGAAGATACTAAGATCTACGCTCGGCGAGGCGATGAGAATCTTGTCGCTACCATAGCCAAAAACCTAGCCGACACCTTCAAGCCAAACCTCAAGGAGTGGCGAGACAATCGGCTCATCGAGCGCGACCCAGCCACGGCGCGATCGCTGACGTTGACTCTCGATAGCAAAACGACGCAGTTTGAGCGGAGCGGGACAGATTGGAAATTCGCAGAGTCACGAAACGCGGCAGACGGTACTGAAGTGAATCGGTTACTGTCCACAATCAAGGACCTGCGTGCCGTCAACTTCGTGGCGGCTGGATCGCAAACCGAACATGGCTTCGACAAACCCGAAGCTACCATTGAGTTGAAGTTCGATGGCAATTCCCCCACCGCGACCTTCACCATCGGAGGATTCACGGACACGATTTCCAGGAAACTAACCTACGTCAAAGCCAACGATACGATCGCAAAAGTGAAAACCATTGACATTAAGCCGCTGCTAAGAAGCGCCTCGATCTACCGCGATCGCATCATCGTCGCCCTACCGAAGGACCGACTCCAATCGATCACGATCGAACGACCCGCTAGCGGAAACTGGGAGCCAGCGGTGTCGGTCACCCTTGAGCAAGCAAACGGCGAGTGGTCGATGACATCGCCCGGTCAACACCGAGTTGACAAAGCCCAAATGGATCGTCTGCTCAGCACGTTGGCCAACCTCCGCGCGAATGAAATCATCGACGTCACCGAAGACACCGACCTATCCACCTATGGCCTCGACCGACCCGCCGTCCGCATGATATACACCAGCCTTCCACCAAAGGCATACCGTGTCATTCCCGATGCGATCACAAGCAACGGCACGAACCGCGTCGAACCCATTCAGCCGCCAGCCGAAACCTTCGACCTCACGCTGGGCCAAGCCAATGGCAAAATCTATGTCCAACGGGGCGCAACACCCGAGTTCGTCTACACCATCGCCGAAACGCTACTCGCCGACTTCATCGCCGAGTATCGCACGAAAGACATCTTCGCTTTTGAACCGAACGAAGTAACGGAGGTTTCGTTCGCCGACGCCCAAACAACCGTGGGCCTGAACAAGGCCGACGCTGGATGGGTTTATATGCAGGAGCCCGACCTTCCGATGGACCAGGCGAAGGTCGCCAACTACCTGTTGCGAATCAGGAACGTCAAGATCGGGCGCGTTGTGGAGTATGGCGCATCGGACTTCCCACGGTACGGGCTTGATTCACCCCGCTACACTCTCAGCTTGACCTTAACGGGTGGCAAACTGCCGACTCTTCTGGTCTCCGAAAACAAGGACGACCAGGGCGAGCACTACGCAAAGTCTGCCGACAGCAATGACGTGTTCACCGTGGCGGCAGAGACGATCAGCCAGATCGCGATCGACGTTGAAGAATTTGAACAAGCCGGTTAGTCTGCCCGTCACCAACATCAAACCCATTCACCGATGAGCACCACGCGCAAACAGTGCGTGTCGAGGCCCCCCATGAGCGATAGACGATTCCTGATCACCGCCGGTTTGCCTTACTCGAACAACCGTTTGCACGTCGGTCATATCGCCGGTGCATATCTGCCAGCGGATATCTATGTGCGATACTTGCGCGCGTGTGGCGACGATGTGCGGTTCATCTGCGGGAGCGATGACAACGGGGTCGCAGCCCTCAAGAGCGCGCGAGAAATGGGCATCAGCGTCGAAGAACTCACCGCGAAGTACAACGCCTCGCAGCAGGAGTCGTTCGCAGGTTTGGGGATCGAGTTCGACATTTACGGCGGGACGCATCAACCGGAGTTCGTCAAAACACACGAGCGCTTGAGCCAAGCCTTCTTCAAAAAGATTCACGACAAAGGCTACTTCACGAAACGCACCACCCGTCAATTGTATGATACCGAAGCAGAGCAATTCCTGCCCGATCGATTCGTCAAGGGCACCTGCCCCACATGCAAATCGACCAGCGCCCACGGCGACCAGTGCGAAGACTGTGGCCGCGCCATGGATCAAGTCGATCTGATCGATCCCGTCAGCACAATGACAGGTTCGACACCGGAACTTCGCGAGACAACGCATTGGTTTTTGCGGCTTGATCAATTGCAGGAACCACTCGCGAATTGGCTACGCAGCAAGAAGCGAAGCTCCGAATGTGGCGCGAGTTGGCGCGACATCGTCATTAACCAATCGCTCGGACGAATCGAAGCAGAAGGCCTGCCCGAACGCGCAATGACACGCGACATGAGTTGGGGTATCCCTGTCCCGCTGGACGACCCCGATGCAAAAGGCAAGGTACTATACGTTTGGTTCGACGCACCCATCGGCTACGTTTCGTTCACCGAGGAATTGTGCCAACGAAACGGTGAAGGCGAAGGTGGTTACAAAGATTGGTGGATGAATCCCGACTGCAAGATCGTGAACTTCATCGGTGAAGACAACATTGTTTTCCATGCCATCACGTTCCCGGCGATGATGCTCGCAACGCATGACAGTGAAAATACGCAGGGCGACAGGGGTGAGTTTCAACTACCGCATAACGTCGTCGCCAACGCCTTCGTCAACTTCAAGATGCCCGGTAAAGACGAAGAGAAAATGAGCAAGTCGCGCGGGACCGCCGTCTGGATCGAAGACTACCTCGAATCATACGACCCCGACCCACTTCGATACTACCTGACAGCCATCGCACCGGAGCAGCAGCGGTCGGCATTCGAGTTCGACGACTTCCTCACCCGCAACAATGGTGAACTGTTAGCCGCCCTGGGCAACCTGATTAACCGGACCATGACATTCGCCCACAAATACTTCGACGGAAAGATACCACAAGCCGGCAATCGCGAACAAATCGACCTCGACCAACTGCAAGCCTGCAAAGACATCGCCCAACGAACCGCCAACGCCCTAGAGGAATGCCGCTTCAAGACAGCGCAAGATGAAATGATGAGCCTGGCCCGCGCCGGAAACGTCTACTTCGACACCACAAAACCCTTCAAAACCCGCAAGACCGACATGAACGAATGCGGAACAGCCATCAACGTATGCCTACAAACAGCAAGAACCCTAACCACAATCATGGCCCCCTTCCTACCATCCTCCGCCACCAAGTGCCTAAGGATGCTGCAACTAGACGAAAAAGCCTTCATGTGGAACACAGCCTGCGAACCGTTGCCGGACGGCCACGAACTCGGCGAGGCGGAGTATTTGGTCAAGAAACTGGACGTCCTCCAAGAGTAACGGCAGCCTAACAATAACCATTGACCGGTTATCAAACGCCCGATGACACAAGTACATGAACCAAGGAGGTTGCTGTTTTCATGTGGGACAGGCTGATCGGAATTGCCATCTTCCTATCCGCAGTCTTCGCAGCATTTACCTTTCCGATTCTTCCGTTCTTGCTGATGGGCAAATTTCGCACTCGGTCGAGAATCAAGCGATTTCTCAACCGGTCTGGGGGCGACATCCTGCGCATCAATTGGACTGAAGGGGACAACGGTTGCTTGGTTTTCTT
>JAADIU010000004.1 GCA_013151185.1 Planctomycetota bacterium | reverse complement strand
CGGGGGCGATTCTCATCGGTGCCGGGCTGATATCGCTGGCCATCCAAACAGCGAAGCCGTGCGAAGCGCCAAGCCAATAGGCGTGCGGGTCGATCCGGCCTTGGGACTCTACGGTTCGGTTGAGCTGGCGTCGCCGAGGAGGACGGTGTCGGGTTGGGCAGGCGCTTGTTTGTACTTTCGGATGAGGCGCTGGACACGCGGCTGATTGGGGTCGATTTCGAGCGAGCGGTGCCAATACTCGAGTGCCAACTCGCGCCGGGCGCGGGACGAGTTGTTGAGTGATTTGATCATTTCCACGCTACCCAAGCCTGCGAGCGCCGATGGCATTCGCGCGTCAATCGACAACGCCTTTTGATAGGCTTCCTCGGCTTGGTCGTAACGTTTCATCCGAAGCATGCAAAAGCCCATCGCCTCATGGGCAGCCGCCAGCGATGAATCCATGATGACGGCTTGCTCGAGCGCTTTGAGCGCGATCTTCAATCGGTCCTGATTCATATAGGTATAAGCCAGGTTGACCAGAACGAGCGGCTGATGACTGTCTCGCTCGAGCGCTTGCTTGTAGGCATCGATCGCGCTGTAGTATTTTCCGAGACGATCGTAAGCGACACCGAGGTTCACATAGGCGTGAACGCGATCGGGATCGATGGTGATCGCTTTTTCAAATCGTTCGACGGCCTGCGTTGGATCGTCTGTTTGCTGATAGCACACACCAAGGTTCAAATTTGCATCGAAGTCGTCGGGTTTGAGATCGCACGCGTGCAGGTACGCTTCAATGGCGTCGAACATTTGGTTGGTGAAGTGATAAAGCTGCGCAAGATTGATCGTGTCGAAGAACGAATCCGGAGACAGGCGGACGGCTTCTGAGAAGGAATCAATCGCGGGTCCGTAGTTTCCCATGCGACGATACACCACGCCCTTTCGCGAATGGGCGATAGCCAACTGAGGCGACAGCTTTGAGGCGGCTTCAAATTCGGCGAGGGCGGACTGCAAGTCGCTCTCATCCATGAGGCGGTCGCCCTTTTGCACGAGTTGCTCCGCTTTTGCGGCGCGAAATTCTGCACAGCCAGCCGACTGAGAAACGATTGCCACAATCGCCACGGCAATCGCAAACCTCGCGATGTTGTGGCGCAAATGAGTCATGGAAACGGATCGCTTTGAAAACATGGTCCAACCCTCAACGCACATTATCGGGCCAAGTGCCCGAGAAAGTTTCGCCCAATCGCACCAGCCAGCCGACTCCGCCCATCGGTGCGGGCATCCCCTGCAAACCCGCGAATCCCCTGGCCATTTGATTTTTCAGGCCCCACTACTACGATGATTCCGCTGGGCTTGTGAAGGGCGCGAGGAGCGGCACCGACCGTAAACTATTGTCCATAAATTATTTAATTGCAATACCCGTCTATAACGAAAGCACGCATGTTGTTGATGTGCTTCGTCAGACGCGGCTTTATGCCGACAACATCCTCGTTGTCGACGACGGTTCAACAGACGATACCCCGCAATTGCTGGATCGGTTCGAGGGTATTCGCACCATCCGCCACGGCCAAAACCTAGGCTATGGCCGCAGCCTCATCGACGCTTTTGACTATGCGGCAACGAATGCGTTCGACTGGATCATCACGATGGACTGCGACGAGCAGCACGAACCTGCCGTCATTCCCGACTTCGTCGAAGCCATGGTCAAAGATGATGCGGACATCATCAGCGGTTCGCGATACTTGACGGCGATGGACGACAACGACTCTCCGCCGGCAGACCGCCGCTCAATCAACAAACGCATTACGGCTATGTTAAACGATCGTTTGGGCATGTCGATCACCGATGCGTTTTGCGGATTCAAAGCCCACCGGGTGGCTGGTCTTTCGGGGCTGACGCTTTCCGAAACCGGATACGCCTTTCCGATGCAGTTTTGGCCGCAGGTCGTGGCGAACGACATGACCGTGAGCGAACTTCCGATTCGCCTCGTTTACAACGATCCGAACCGCCACTTCGGCGGAGACCTCGACGATCCGACGATTCGCCACCAACACTATGTCGAGGTGTTTGAATCCGAGATGAAGCGACTCGAACAGAAGCGACTCGAACAACAGCATCGAACGGATCGCGATCGAACGGATCGTGAAGCAGAAGGATGCTGTCCCTGCTTTTAGCGTTTGCCGTTTCCCGGCGCGTCTTCCCGGTGTCATAAAACATGAGCACCCGACCACTTCGTTGCTGCATACCCGTCTCATCTGCGCCGGCTGGAATCGACTTTTCTGCGTTGAACGCGCCCACCGAACACGCCCAAACGCTCGTGTCACCGCGCGCCGATCGACTCCATGTCATTGTAGAATCCAATCGCACGCTCTTTCAAAGCTATGATTTTCTCGTGGATGGCAAGCCATTTCGCGACGTCAGAGAATTTGTTCGGCGGCAGGTCGTCGGCGAATGTGCGAGCGCCAACGTACCCATCATTGCGACGGGGCATCAGCCGGATTTTTTTCACGCCGGGGTGTGGGCAAAGCATATCGTCGCCGACCGGTTGGCCAAGGCCGTTGGAGGATGTGCGGCAGACCTTGTTGTGGACCATGACGCTCCGAAGCAAACGGTTCTCATGGTCCCGACCATTCGCGACGGTCGCCCCCATTTGGTGCGGGTTGAATATGCCGAGCATGGTTTTCACGAGGCGTTTGAATTTTTGCCTGCAAGCACCACAAGCCAAGCGGCAAACTTGGTGAGCGAACTGCGGGATGCGTTGGGCAGCGGATTCGATTCCTCGATGCTGCCAACCTTTGCACAGGCGTATCAAGGCGGCCATCATGCGACGTGGGTCGATCAGGCGATCACCGCTCGAAAGGCCATCGAAGAACAAATGGGCATCCGGCTCATTCAACGGCGTACAAGCGACATCTGGTATGGCCCGTTCCTGGGTGCGTTGCTACACGGTGCGGAGGCGTTCGCGGATGCACACAACCGCGCGCTGATCGACTATCAACGGGCGCAAGGAATCAAGAGTCCGGATCGTCCTGTTGCAAGATTGCAGTCTGTTGATGGTGCAGTTGAAACGGCGATGTGGATCTATCGTCCCGGTCAGGCGCGGTGTCGGCTTTTTGTCGCGAACGAAAAAGACGGGATGAAGCTGTTCGCCGATGGAGAACTCGTCTCCAGGATTCCGCTGGCCCGTTCGCAGCATTGTTCAACACTGGCGGAGGAACTGGACCAAATCAAACCGTGGGTGATTCGTCCGCGTGCGTTGACGCTGACGATGTGGGCGCGGCTTTTCTGGGCGGACTTGTTTATCCACGGCATCGGCGGCGCGAAATATGATCGCATCACCGATCGTTTGATTCGCAATTTCTTCGGGGTCGAACCGCCTGCGATGGCGTGCGTGTCGGCGACTTTGCATATGCCCTTGCCAAGATCGGGAACGGACCTCGCGGAGTTGTCGGCTTCCGATCGGTGTTTGAGGGATATCGCGTTCAATCCGCAGCGTTATGTGAAGCATCCCGCGATGGCTTCCCTGGTCGAACAAAAGGAAAAGCTCATCGCGGAATCGAAGCGTCTGCGGGCCGAGCGCAATCCGAGCCGCCGAGCCCGAGAGCAGATTTTTGCCGACATTCGATCTCTAAATGACGCAATCAACGCCCTCCAACCCTCGCGCCGCACCGAGATGCAAACCGCGCGTGATCAACTCGAATCGGCGATCGCTGCCGATCGGATCGCAAATCGAAGGGAGTTCTTCTTCGCGATGCACCCACGATCCGATTTGCAGTTGCTTCTTGATCGCCTGCCAAGCGTGCAACAGATGCGACCCTCGGATATAGTCTGACCGTATTACCGGCTCAAAACGAACCGCTTGGCGTCCACACAAGAGGAGGGTCACTCAATGGCCGACGAACAAGGCGAACCCAAAATTATTATCGATTCGGACTGGAAGCAGGAAGCCCAGCAGGAAAAAGAGCGGCTTGCCGAGATGGAATCGGATGCGCCGGAAACCAATTTGCCCGAAAAGGCAAGCCTCCCGCACCTGATCAATTTATTGACGATGCAGGCGATCGTCGGGATGGGCGGAATGCAGGACCCCTCCGGGCAAGCCATCCCTGCCGATCCGCAGATGGCCCGATTCCACATCGATATGCTGGGCGTGTTGGAAGAAAAAACCAAGGGCAATCTCGGGGCAGAAGAAAAAGCGTTGTTGTCTCAAGCGCTCCGCGAACTTCGCACGATGTTCGTTCAAGTGGCAGGGGAAGCTGCGTCACCGCCCGATAGCCCGATCGAAACGTAAGCAGTGAATCGTAAGCCATGCTGGTGTTTGAACACACCGCTATTCTGTTTGAGTTGAAGCCACATGCTGTTGCCCATTCGCACAGAAATGGAAACCCGGCACACACCGCTGGCCAATTTGGGCTTGTTGTGCGCGAACGTGTTGGTGTTCCTGCTGCTGGATTTTTCCGGGTCGGATTCGGGGAGGGCGATCAAAGAGCAGTATTTTGTTCTCCACGGTGATTGGCCGGTCTTCTACCAACTCATCACCTATCAATTCTCCCACGGTGATGTGTGGCACCTTGTTGGTAACATGGTTTTCCTGTGGGTATTTGGCAGCGCGGTCAACGCGAAGATGGGCGACCTGCCCTACCTGCTCTTCTATATTGCGGGGGGGATGTTTGCCGGTTTGATGTTCGCCTGGAAAACCCCGCTTGATCTCATCGGAGCCAGCGGCTCGATTGCTGCAGTCACGACGGCGTACCTGGTCTTGTTTCCAAGAAGTCGCGTCACCGTTTTGTATGTGCTCTTTTTTGTCGGTTTTATCACCGTCCCCGCGATGTGGATCATCGTCTTGAAGGTCATCATCTGGGACAACGTCATCGGGCCCAAACTCGGGTCAGCCACCGATGTTGCATATACCGCCCACTTGGCGGGCTATGGGTTTGGTTTTGTTGTGGCGATGCTGATGCTTCTTCTCAAATCAGTCGCCCGGGATCAGTTCGACATGCTCGCTCTGTTGAAACGATGGAGCCAGAGACGGGCATTTGCCACGTCCGTGTCGAGTCCTGCCGCCAGGGCTCAAGCGCAACTTGGTCGCGTCGGAAAGGTCGATGGGGCTGCTGCTGAGGCCACGTCTGCCCGCGATATTTTGATGGACCAGTCCACCGACCTTCGCAGTGAGATCGCCGGTTTTCTCGAGCAGAAAAAAATCCCAGAAGCAACGGGCGTTTACGAAAAGCTTCTCGGCCTTGATCCAGAGCAGTGTTTGTCTGCGGAACAACAGTTGGCGATTGCGCGGGGGTATTACGACACCGGCAGGCTCCCGCAGGCTGCGAGCGCTTTCGAGAAGTTCCTCGCACGATACAGCCATCACAGCGATGCCAATGAGGTGAGGCTCCTCTTGGGCATCATCAACGTTCGCGATTTGCAGCAAGCCGAAGCGGGCATGTCGTATTTGGAAGTAGCCCTTCAGCGCTGCACGTCACCCGCGCGGCGCGATCTCGCCCAACAGTGGTTGGATCAGGCACAACGAAATATTGGCCGAGCAACGTGACCGGGCACATCGCTCTCGGCTGCAACGACTGGGTTATCGGTCCCCCGTTCCCCCACGAATCGCGGTTTCTTAAACTCGCAATGGATAGCATCGATCTTGATGTGACACATTCGCTCACGATCCCTGTCGATAAGTAGACCAGTGGTTGTTCAGGATGTCGTTCGCACGAATCGGGGTGCGGGCTTTTCTGGCAGGATGTGGGCAAGGCAACAGGAATCAACCCGTGGCGAAAAACCCGGCTAAAAAGCGCGTCGTCATCATCGATGATTCGGTGTTCATGCGCACGATGCTCAAGTTGGCGCTTGAAAAGTCTCCAAAGGTCGAAGTCGTCGGCATCGCCGAAGACGGACTGGCTGGTCTGGAACTCATCCGCAAACTTCGTCCCGATGCTGCGACGCTGGACATCGAGATGCCCGGTCTGACCGGGTTGGAAGTTCTCGAACGCGTTAAGACTTCGCGACCGATTCCAATCGTTGTCGTCTCAACCAAAACGCAAAAGGGTGCGGAGACCACCATGGCGGCGCTCGAGCGCGGCGCTTTGACATGCGTAGCCAAGCCCGTCGGCGCGGCCGGCGGAACGAGCATGCAGACGTTTCAGACCGAGGTGGTCGAAGCGATTGAAGGCGCGTTTCAAAGCAATACCTCCGCACTATCAACAACAGGCAAAATCGCGAAGGCTGGCGGCGGACGAATCGATCGAACGCTGATCGGTGCAATCGGAATCAGTGCGGGCGGTCCTGCAACGTTGCACAAGATCATCCACGCGTTTCCAGCCACCTTTCCGACGATGGTTCTCACCCAACACATGCCAGCCGACTTCATCCCCCCGTTTGTCAAACGACTCGACGACGAATGCCCGATGGATGTCAAGCTGGCTGCGACGGGCGATGAACTCAAACCGGGGCGTCTTCTGATTGCTCCGGGTACGCACCACCTGCGGGTCGTCAAGTCGGCGGGTAAGTACCGTGTCAGGCTGGACGATGGGCCAAAAGTTTCCGGATTCAAGCCGTCCGTCGATGCGATGTTTGAATCGTTGGCCCAATGCGCCGGTCCGAAAGTCGTCAGCATTGTGATGACGGGCATGGGTTTTGACGGTGCAAACGGAACCAAACTGCTCAAGCAAGCCGGCGCGCATTGTCTTGCTCAGGATGAAAAAACCAGCATCGTCTACGGGATGCCCAAAGCAGCAGCTAGAACGGGAAGTGTGGATGAAGTTGTCGCACTTGAGAACATCCCCGCAGCGTTGCAGAACGCTTTCGCCCGACAAACAGCGGCTATCTAGTGGTGTGATTCAACCCGTTGGGACATTATTCAACGATGTAGGGTCCGCTGTGCGGACCATTCTTCAGGATCAAACATTGTTCCTGCGACGGTCCGCACAGCGGACCCTACAAGAAACCTCGAACGCGACAGTAACGACGTGAAGCGTTCAGGTGAAGATAATGCCCGATCTCTTTGCTTCACACCACAAGATGCCTTCGCCACATCGAATTAACTTGCGCAGACACCTGAGCAAGCAGTGTCGTGGTTGCTTTGGACGTGCATCGGTGACAGAACTATCAT
>JAADIU010000242.1 GCA_013151185.1 Planctomycetota bacterium | reverse complement strand
AAAAGAAAGGCCAGCCGTAAGTGGCTGACCTTTCAGGGTTTAGCGAATAGCGGGGACTGGACTCGAACCAGTGACCTCCGGGTTATGAGCCCGACGAGCTACCAACTGCTCTACCCCGCAATCGTGTGGCGAGAAGTTACGGATGATTGGGTCCGTTGTCAAGATGCTTGGGTGCGGGCTTGTGTGACTTGGGCGGCTTGGCTGGGCGGCATGCCCCCCACTCGCGACCGCAGAGCCGTCAGGATTGGGCTGCCTCTCTTGGGTGGGTTCGCGCAGCGATGGCCCGGGATCGCGCGGCTTGGTGGTTGAATTTCAATTCGGACGCCCTACTCACCTTGTAACTGCTATTGGTGCTGCCATTTTCCGTGCCACGTTCGTTACATTTTTGCGAATGCGTGGAATGCAGCGTGCAGATGTGTTCTGACGGATGGTTGCGCTTGCCCGCTGCCCAGGGTGGTGGCGCGGTAGACGTCGCTGGAACTGGCACGACTGAGTTGGTCTCGCCAGTGGTTGACGCCAGTAATTGAACAGTGCCGCAATCCTGTCCCCACCCTTGGAAGGGGCGGGCCACCCAAAGAGGGAGTGGCGGCTGACGACATGGAGGAATTGCATGGACGACGGGGTGACTCATGGCTGAATTGTTGATGGGTGACGAGGCGGTGGCGCTTGGGGCAATTCATGCCGGGATCAGTGGTGCATTTTCGTATCCCGGCACGCCGGCCACCGAGATTTTCGAATGCGTCGAAAAACGTACCGAAGGAAACGATTCGGTATCGGCGCGATGGTCGGCCAACGAGAAGGTCGCCTACGAAGAAGCGCTGGGCATGTCGTATGTTGGCAAGCGGGCGCTGGTCTCTATGAAGCACGTCGGGTTGAACGTTGCCGCAGATCCATTTATGAGTTCGGCGCTTTCCGGTGCGAATGGCGCGCTGGTGCTTGCCGTCGCCGACGACCCCGGAATGCACTCATCACAAAACGAGCAGGACACGCGATTCTACGGGCAGTTCGCGCAAATCCCCGTGTTCGAACCGAGTAACCAGCAAGAGGCGTACGACATGACGCGGGAAGCGTTCGAGTTTTCCGAGCGCATGAGCATTCCCGTCATCATCCGCCTCGTCACGCGGTTGGCGCATAGCCGCTCCGGTGTGGAGACGGCGCCTCCCGTGCGAATCAAACCGCTGCCGCGCGTCAAGGATTGGCGTGCGTGGACGCTCCTGCCGGTAAACGCCCGACCGCGTTTTGCGCACCTGTTGGAAATGCAGTCCGCGTTTCGCGACTACGCCCAGCGTTCGCGTTTTAACGCGTTGACCTTACGCGGCCCCAAAGGCGTGATCGCGACGGGTATAGCCAACAACTATCTGGATGAAGCGCTCGGAGCCGATTCAACGTACTCCGTGCTGAAGCTAACCGTTTACCCGACGCCTCCGTCGTTGGTGCGTGACCTGGTCGGTCATTGCGAAGAGATCACCGTCATCGAAGAGGGCTATCCGCTGGTCGAGCGTCAACTGCTCGGATTGTTGGGCGTGCCCGGCAGATCGATTCATGGCAAATCCGACGGGACGCTGCCACCGCAGGGTGAGTTGACGACCGAAGTCGTTCAAGAGGCCCTGGGGATTTCGTTGGGTGAAGCCCGACCGAAAACGGAAAACATGCCAGCACGACCGCCGCAGCTTTGTGACGGGTGTTCGCACTGCGACAGCTATCGGGCAGTGCTGGAAGCCGCGGGGACCGACCCGCGGCCCTTCTTCTTCAGCGATATTGGATGCTACTCGCTCGCCGCTTTCCCACCGTACAACGCCATCGATACATGCCTGGAGATGGGTGCGTCGATCAGCATGGCGATCGGAGCAGCAAAAGCCGGCGCGCACCCCATCGTCGCGAGCATTGGCGACTCCACATTTTTGCACTCCGGAATGAGTTCGATCATCGGCGCAGTGCATGACGATTTGAACATGACCGTGGTGATTCTGGACAACGCACTTGTGGCGATGACCGGTGGGCAGGAGGCGTTTGCGACCGGTGACGATCTCGTTCGGATTGTACGCGGGCTTGGTGTTTCGGATGACCACATCGTCACGCTGAAAGCCGTACCCGACGCACACGAGAAGAATACAAATTTGATGCGTCGCGAGATTGAACATCGCGGTTTGTCCGTGGTGATCGCGCAGCGCCCCTGCATTCATGCAAAGCGTCGCGCGAAGAGTACCCAAACACAGGAGTTGGTGCAGCTTTAGGCGATTGGCGCAGACGCGCAGTGGAAGGATACCGCGATGGAATTCAACATACTGTTGGCTGGCGTTGGTGGGCAAGGCATTCTCACCATCACTCATGCAATTTCGCACGTCGCCATGCAGCGTGGCTACCATGTGAAGCAGTCCGAAGAACACGGGATGAGTCAACGCGGTGGAGCGGTTCAGACCCACCTGCGATTGGCTGACCATCCGATCAGCAGCGATCTGATCCCCCTCGGCCAAGCCGACCTGCTGCTGGCTGTCGAACCGCTGGAACTGCTTCGCTATTCGGAGTACCTCAGCGACGGTGGCACGGCAATTTCCAACAGCGTTCCGGTTGCCAACATCGACAACTACCCCCCCATCGACAACGTGCTCGATCGCATCGCCCGACTTGGGCAGCATGTTTTGATTCAAGCGCAGCGCTTGGCGAAGGTGGCGGGTTCACCGCGCGCTGAAAACATGGTCATGCTCGGTGCGGCAGTCCGATTCATGGAGTTTCCGCCGGAAGACTTTGCCAGGCATATCGCAGAGATTTTTGCATCGAAAGGCGAGCGCGTCGTGGCGACGAATCGACGCGCTTTGCTCATGGGGTTTCATGGCGCGGCGCTCTTTCGTGACGCACTGCGCCGCGGGCAAACGAGTCGATCCATCCGTAAATGGATGGCGTTGCTCCCGCCCGATCAACTCGCGAACCTAGCCGACCGAACCACAGCAAAAGGTCTGCGGCAAAACGCCTTTGAAATCCCAACCGAGTCGCTCGACCGAATCAAGACGATCTTGCTGGAGGCGCGGATGAAAGGACGCGACCAACTCTTCGAGCAGGAAGTTTACGAGATCATCGACCTCGCCGGCGCCATCGCCCCACCACGTCACCATTTTGTTCGCAGCGGCGAAGATATCACCGACGATGCGATCAATTCCTTCCCGAGCGAACGCATCGTGATGAAAATCGTTTCGCCGCAGATCGTTCACAAAAGCGACGCGGGCGGCATCGTCATTGTTCCCAAAGACCCGGACAAAGTGCGCACCGAAATCGACAACCTCATCGCCGCACAGTCGAAACATGCCGATCAGATCGAAGGCGTACTGCTTGTCGAGTTGGTAGAACACGCCCAGCGCGGTATGGGCAGCGAGCTATTCGTCGGGATTCGCCAGACGCGCGAGTTCGGACCGGTCATTGCAGCCGGTTTGGGCGGAGTCGACACCGAATACATGGCCGAGCGCTTAAAATCCGGGATCGCAGTCGCCAAGGCGCCGGCAATCGACACGTCACCGGAAGCCTTCTTTGAACTCTTCAAGAAAACCGCAGCTTACGAAATCCTGTCGGGCAACGTGCGCGGACGTGAGCGGGTTGTTGGAGATGGCGAATTGCTCCACTGCTTCCAGGCGTTCATCGCCATCGCGCGACAGTTTTGTCTCGACGGTTACAAGGGACTGTGCATCGAAGAACTCGAGGTCAATCCTTTTGCGTTCAGGCGGCAGCAGATGGTCCCCCTCGACGGCAGAGGCCGCCTCGGCAGACCGATGCACGCCCCACGCGCTCGCCCTCTCGAACGGGTAACGCAACTATTGGAGCCGCGTTCCATCGCAGTCGTCGGCGTTTCGAGCAAGCGGAACAACTTCGGACGCATCATCCTCAACAACACGCAGGCGTGCGGATTCCCGAAAAACCATCTCTATGTGATCAAGGAAAACGAAGAATCGATCGACGGCGTACCGTGCTATCCCAGTGTGAGTCAACTGCCCGAGCGGGTTGATCTTCTGGTGGCAGCAACTTCTGCAACACGCGTACCGGAGTTGGTCGAAGAAGTTCTTGCCACTGATTCGCCCGACACGGGATGTGCCTCGGTCATCTTGATACCCGGCGGACTCGGCGAGAAAGAGGGAACGCAGGACGTGCAGCGCCATCTTCGCGTGGCCATCGAAGATAAGCGGTGCGAGAAGGATGGCGCACCGGTGTTCCTCGGTGGAAACTGCATGGGGGTTCGCTCGCGGCCCGGGTCGTACGATACGTTTTTCATCCCGAAGACCAAACTCGACCCTCGCAGAGACGCACAACCCAAACGGGCGGCGATCATTTCGCAGAGCGGTGCATTCATTATCACGCGGCAGAGCAATTTGGAATTCATCGACCCGCAGTTTTCGATTTCGGTGGGAAACCAAGTTGATTTGACCGTGTCGGACATGCTGAACGCGTTGTCAAAACGGGATGATCTCGACTGCGTGGGCGTTTATGTCGAAGGATTCAACGACCTCGACGGTTTGCAGTTCCTCCGCGCCGTCGAACAGGCGACGAACCATGGCAAGGTGGTTGTATTCTACAAAGCTGGTCGAACACACGCGGGGCGCTCCGCGGCTCAGGGGCACACTGCATCGGTCGCGGGCGACTACGACGTATGCCAAGCCGCGGTCACCGCTGCGGGCGCTATTGTTGTGGATACGTTCAAAGAATTTGAGCAGGTACTGGAGCTTGCAACCGACCTTCATGCGAAACATGTGGGCGGAACGCGCTTGGGCATCATCAGCAATGCCGGATACGAAACCGTCGGGATGGCCGACACAATCAGCGGAACCCGATACGAAGTCGAAGTCGGATGGCTCGCTGAAAAAACCCGCGTTCGTCTTGGTGAGGTGCTTGCGAAACACGAACTCGATTCGCTTGTTGATCCATCCAATCCCCTCGACCTGACACCGATGGCTTCGGACGCGGTGTACGAAGACTGCATCCGCGCCATGCTGGCCGACGACCATGTCGACGCGGTCATCGTCGGGTGCGTTCCCATGACGCCGAGTTTGCTTACGACGCCAGAAGAAATTGAATCACCGGACTCCATTGCCGCCCGGATTCCCGCGCTCTTTGCACAATCCGACAAACCGATCGTATTCGTGGTGGACAGCATGGAACCGTACAACGCACTCGCCCGTGCGGTGCGAAGCGCCGGTGTGCCCGTCTTCCGCTCCGCAGATCAAGCCGTCCGCTCTGTTGGTCGATACCTCGGCCACCGCGCCCCTCTCCGCAACAATAACACGGACGAACCGACAGGTCGTCCGAAGAAAAACGTCGATGCTGTGGCGTCGGCATAATCATTGGGAGCAGTCGCTATGAAGAATGCTACGAAGCCTGACGGTACACAAGAGAACTCGGAAGCAAAGTCGAACCCACGCATCCGAACGCGGCTTATTCATGGCCTGTCGCACACTGGACGATGGGATTACAACCACCACGTCGTTCCGCCGATCACCGCGAGTGCCGCCTTCCGCCTCGACTCGGCGCAGCGCGGCGCGCAGGGTTTCGCCGAGTTCGGCGCCGATGAGAACGATCCAAAGACACACAAGACGATTTACGTCTACGACCGTCTCGACGAACCGACGCGCGGTATGTTGGAAGACAACCTTGCCTTCGCCGAGAAAGGCGAGATCGCGGTGGGTTTTTCATCGGGGATGGCTGCCATCAGCGCAGCGCTTTGCGTATTGGCCAAAGCCGACGAACACATCGTCACGCACAAGGTGCTATATGGATGCACCTATTCGCTGATTACGGGCTGGCTACCGCGACAGAACATCCACGCTACGCTCACCGATCTATCGGACATGGACGCGCTGCGGGATGCCATTCAACCGAACACGCGCATCATCTATTTTGAAACGCCCGTCAATCCCGACCTGCTCATCATCGACATTCGCGGTGTGCGTAATGTTGTTGACGAAGTCAACGCGAAACGTGGTCCCGACGATCACATCCGAGTCGTCGTGGACAACACCTTCGCAACGCCCTTTTGCCAGCGGCCTTTGGAACTGGGCGCCCACGTTGTGTGCCAATCACTCACCAAGGGCATCGGCGGGTTTGGGACAGACATGGGTGGTGCAGTCATCGGACCGCGCACAATGCACCGCGACTTGGTCATGTATCGCAAGGATTTTGGCGGTTCGCTTTCGCCCAAGAGCGCCTGGCCTGTTTTGGTGCAAGGGCTGCCCACGCTGGCGACGCGTATGGTCAACTATCAGAAGTCGGCGATGCGCATCGCGCAATACCTTGAGGGGCATGCCAAAGTTGCGAAGGTTCACTATCCCGGGTTGGCTTCGTTTCCGCAGCACGAACTGGCCAAGCGTCAGATGTTCGACGATCGCGGACGTTTCGCGCCGGGCTCGATGGTCTACTTCATGCTTGACGACCCGCAAAACAACGGCGAGCCAGCCGCAAGGTTCATCGACTGGGCGGCTGACAATGCCTATTGCCTGACGTTGGCAGTGTCGCTGGGGCAGATTAAGACCCTGATCGAAGCGCCCTATTCAATGACACACGCCGCCATGCCTGAAGAGGAAAAACGCGCCCTCGGATTGATGCCCGGTGGCATTCGCATCAGTGTTGGTCTCGAAGATTGGCACGACATCATCGCTGACCTGGAAACCGCGATGAGCCAGGTGTAACGCAACACGGGACCATCGTTCGTGGGATTGCCCGTCGGTGTTGACGCAGCGACTTTCAAAAAGGCCATCGAAGCAGCGTTCGCTGTGAGAGCGATTTCTCGGATGGACTCAGGACCATGCTGATCGGGACCTGGGCGATGGCTCCATCCTCACGCGGCGAATCGATCGTGATGCAGTTCCAGTTTCGCCCAGGATGATTTGCATCTACCGGCTCAAGAATTGAAGGCTTGCCCAGCCCCCTTGATAGGGATAATTTCGTTCTGCATGAACGAGTCCATTCAACAATTTCGATGCGCTGACGAAGCCAGAGACCGTGGCAACCCGATCGATGAGCGGACACCGCGCCTGTCAGGTCCAACGGCGCAGAGGAAACGGCTCCACGCAAATCGCGCACTCCGCGACTTCCTCGTCGCCACGTTCCAGATGGGGTGGGTTGCGCTAATCCTCGCGGGCTGTGCGCCCAACTCCGGCTGGGCAACGACGATCTCGCTATCATGCGAAGACGAAGCGGCGATCGAAC
>JAADIU010000240.1 GCA_013151185.1 Planctomycetota bacterium | reverse complement strand
TTGATGAAGAGGCGTTCGAGTCGGGCGTAGACGTTCCAATCCAGAAAACGCAAATCGTCACCGGTGACATAGTTGCGATGGTCGGCAAACTCCGCCGACTCGCCGCGTTTTTTGCTTCGGCGCTCACCGCGAATGGAACCGTGGAAGATCTTCTTCGAGACCATTTCCAACCGCTCAAGCCGCGCGATGAAATCCGCATCGAGCAGATCCGATTCTTGATTGCGAATCATGCTGCTTCGGCCATCGTGGGCGTTTTTTCGAGAATTTCCTGGATGACGGAATCAATGGAAATGCCTTCCGCTTCTCCCTCGAAGTTCAACAGGACGCGATGTCGCAGGGAAGGAATCGCCACCTTTTGCACATCGCTGAAGCTGGCGTTGTAGCGGCCATCGAGCATCGCCGCGAGTTTTGCACCCAGTGTGAGCGCCTGAGCCCCGCGCGGGCTTGCACCCCAACGGATGTATTTCTGCGACGCTTCGATGGCATAAGGTCCACCCGGATGCGTAGCCATCGAAACGCGAATGGCATAATCCTGAACGTGCGGAGCCATCACGATTCGTCTGACGAGTTTTTGCGCCGCAAGAATTTCTTCACCGGTCATCACGGATTGAACGTCGGCTTTGTATCCGGTTGTGGTTCGATCGAGAATCGTTTTGAGTTCGTCCTTCGAGGAATAGTCGACGACCAGCTTGAACAGAAATCGATCCAACTGCGCTTCCGGAAGCGGGTAGGTACCTTCCTGTTCGATTGGGTTTTGTGTTGCCAGGACCAAAAAGGGTTCTTCCAATTTGTACGTTGTGCCAGCCACCGTGATCGAATGCTCCTGCATCGCCTCAAGCATCGCCGATTGTGTCTTGGGCGTGGCTCGGTTGATCTCGTCCGCGAGGATGATCTGCGAAAAGAGCGGACCTTTTTGAAATTCAAACTGCCTTCGACCCGTATCGGGGTCTTCGGTGATGACGTTTGTTCCGATGATGTCTGCGGGCATGAGGTCGGGCGTGAACTGGATGCGCGAGAACGGCAAGCTCACCGCCTCCGACAGTGTGCGAACGAGGTACGTTTTGCCAAGTCCGGGCACACCTTCCAGCAACACATGGCCGCCTACGAACAGACACGTCAGCACGCCCTCGACGATTTCATCGTGGCCCACAATGGCCTTGCCGATTTCCTCCCGCACCTCCTGAAATTTCTTGCGAAACGCCTGTGTCTCTTTTTCGACCGCAGGGTCAATCGTGCTGGCCATGTATCGATTCTCCCGTTTGAATCCGCATGCACAAACCAAGGCACCCATACCGAGGCCCTAGTATTCACTGGTAACTACGAAATGCAGGGGCGTAGTCTATCGCAGAAAAGGGCGGCTTGCACGAATTTGTGGTGTCGGGCGAGGCGTACGAAAAAGCCCGCGACCGTCACTTGGACGATCGCGGGCATCAAATACGATGTTTGTGGCGGGTTGCCGAGACTACTTGCTGAGCGTGAATTTCCTGACAAGTTCCTGCAATTGGATCGCCTGGCCCGAAAGTTCTTCCGCCGAACCGGCCATCTCTTCTGCCGCCGAAGCGTTGTTTTCGGTGATCGATGCGGTGTTGGCGATACCCGTGCTCACTTCCGAAGCCACGGTGACTTGTTCGCCGGTCGAACTGACGATTTCCGCGATGCCCTCGCCCGTCTGGTTGACGCCTTGAATGATGCCATCGAGTGCTTCACCGGTGCGTTCGCTCAGGGCTGTTCCCTCGGTCACGCGCTCGGTTGACTCTTTGATGAGCGTGGTAATTTCCTTGGCGGCTTGGCTGCTTCGCTCGGCGAGTTTGCGAACTTCGTCAGCGACCACTGCAAATCCGCGTCCATGCTCGCCAGCACGGGCAGCTTCGATGGCTGCATTGAGGGCGAGAAGGTTGGTTTGCGATGCGATTTCGCTGATGACGCCAATGATTTCGCCGATCTGCTCGGAACTCTTGGCGATGAGTTTCATCGCTTCGATGTTCTGTTGAACAGCTTCGCCACCTTCGCTGCTTTTCTTGCCAGTCTCTGTGCCGATTGAGTCGGCTTTTTCGGCGTTTTCTTTCACGCCTTTGATCATCTCGTTGAGGCTGGTGACGGCTGCGTTCATTTCCTCAACGTTGGCCGACTGCGTTTGCGCACCGTCCGATAGCGAGTTCGCACCTTCGCTGATGACGCGGGCGGCTTCCACAAACTGCTCAGCCGACTCGGTGATCTGCATGATGACGTCGGACAGACCTTTAATCATTGCGTCCAGACCTTCACCAAGCTGCCCGATCGGGTCTTCACCGGAGACCGTGACAGGCTGCGTGAGATTACCTTCAGCCGCGGCTTTGACGACTTCGAGAAGGGAGTTGACCTTGTCTTGCAGATCAACTGCGGCCTCTTTTTGCTGGGTGATGTCCGAAGCATACTTGACGACCTTGACGGGTTTCCCGTTGATATCCATGATGGGGTTGTAGGAGCCTTGAATCCAAACTTCCTTTCCGCCTTTGCCGATCCGCTTGAATTCGCCGGCTTCGTATTCGCCACGATTGAGTTTCGCCCAGAACGCTTTGTACTCGGCGCTGGCAGCGAACGCGGGTTCCACAAACATGCCGTGATGCTGCCCCTGAATCTCTCCAAGTGTGTATCCCAGCGTCCTCAAAAAATTGTCGTTGGCGCTGACAATCGTACCGTCCATCTTGAATTCGATAACCGCTTGCGCTCTATCGATCGAGCTGAGTTTGCCAGCATTGTCGGCGGCCAGTTCTTCGAGTCGAACCTTCTCGGTCACCAAATCCCAGGTGACCATCGGCCCGATGTATTCGCCGGAAGTGTCGTAGATTCCGCTGACGAGCAGGTTGAGTTTTTGGTCGCCCAACTCGATGACGGCTTCGTGCGGAAAGTTGTTTGGATTGCTCAGAATCTGACGTTGCATCGCGGGGTTCTTGTGGAACACATCCACGTTGCTGCCCACGATCTTGTTGATCGGAATGGGCAGCAGATGGGCAAGCGGTGTCAGGTTCTTGACGGTCGCCGGATTGACATAGGTGATGTTCAAATCCGTGTCAGCCAGGATGATGTTGATCGGTGCGTTTTCGACCATCTGCTCGAACTGTGGTGCCGATTCGCCTTGCGACTGCTTTGTCTCGCTTGCCATTGATTTTCCTCATCGACTCTGGGGTGGTCGGCGACAGCCCACCACCACGTTCCAATTTTCTGCCGCGCCCGAAACCTGGAACGGCACTCACAATTCAATCGAACCGCGCCCCTGCGAAAGACATGCGAGCGGCACTCGATTTCTTATCGTGTCATCAGGCGGGCAAGTGTCGCAAAAAAGCCAAGAACGCCGCTGCCTCTCTGGTTATGGGCGATTGCGGGCCATGTTGACGTGTTGGTTGAACATGTCTGCCGGGGTGAAACGAGATTGCATGGTGTGGCGCAGTGGCGGTGCGGTTCGCGTTGCTCCAATCGATGGGTGTCCCGCGCTGCTTCCCAATCGAACATGCGCAGCCGGTTGTTCAATGTCAGCAAACTCTGCCACCCGTTCGTCGGGCTGATGGCCAAAGCTTCAGAACTTCACCGCCCCCGGACCGGCTGGCGCGAGGTCTTCGTTCATGGTTTTTTGGCTGCGGACTTCGACCTCGAAACGCTTGTTGATCACCACCGTTCCGCCCTTGTGCGGACCGACAAGGTCCTGTCCCACCTGTTTGACCATGTCGCGAAGGACCGTACCGCGAGCCGCAGCTTGATCCTGCGCGAAGCGGATGATGCTCATGAAATCTTTGCCGGCTTGGTGGGCGGGTTTGGGCATTTTGTACATTCTGCCGTCGAGGAAACCAAAATGCTCCTTGAGGTACGGGCTTTCTGCGTTGAGATTTTCGTCGCCATTGGGTTGGTTGGCTGCGGCGACACGGTACGTCATGCGGAACGGCTTTTCTTTCCGCGGCCAGCCGACAATCGCGGCAGGGCAGCGGAAGACCTTTTCGTCTGCACCCATCTGTGTGGGCATCAAAATGTTGGGGAGCGATTGGTTCCAGATAGTTTTCGATGGAACCGGCGCATACCCGCGCGTCGGATTGTAGAACGGGTCGATGGCGTCGTCTGGAATGGACGCATCGCCAAAACCCTCGGCACCGACACCGTTGGTCATGGGAGAGATGACTTCGGGCACGCGGCTATTGTTTTCGGTCCAGTAGTTCCACATCGCACCGGCGATTGCTCGCTGTTGGCTGCCGCATACGATCTGCTTTGCTTGGCCCCTCGCCCGCTTGAGGGAAGGGAGCAGGATCGAAATCAACAGGGCGATGATGCTGACCACCACCAGGAGTTCAACGAGTGTGAATGCTTTTTGTGAGCGCTTCATCGTTATTGTTTCAACCTCGATTGTTCGCATTCCTGCAAATTTCCGCCCACCGGGCGAATGGCTGTTCCACCCGGTGAGCGTGCCTGTGTCTAACAATCAACCATGCCGTCTGTTCTGACGTCGCACAAAGACCCCCGCGCAACCCAGCGCCAGCAGGATCGCGGTAACGGGTTCCGGTACCGGTGCCGACTGTGCAATCAAGACAACGTCCAGCCCCACGGAATCGAGAAAGACCGGATCGAGGTTGCTGTTGCTGATGCCAAAGCCCGCGCTTTCAAAGTAGATAAAACTCTGCGAAAGCGGATCGATCGCGGTGGCTGCGATGAAATCGAGATACGCTCCCAAATCGCCGCCGAAGTCGGTCAAATCCAGTCCGCCATTTCCTGGGTCGCTGAACACATCGGTGACTCTGCCGTCGACAATGGTTGAGGTACCTGCGCCAATCGCATCGTTAAAGCTGTTGCCCACCTGCGACGTGTCCACCTGCGACCAAATCGTGGCCCCCAATCCTTCACCCGCAAGCGTTGGGAAATCACCGTTGCTGTCGCGTTCGATTTTCCACCCGCGAAACTCACCCATGAACTGAACCGTGCCCAATTCGTCTGCCGTCGAGGAACCCTCCGCCAAAGAGTCCTGCCAGATTTCATAACCGAGATCCTCTACCCGCGAGACGCCGTTGAGTGTTCCCGAGTTGCCGGCGAACGGGCTGGCAGTTCCTGTGCGATCATCGATCGATGGATTGATTGCTGCGCCCATGGCACCACCCAGTGACGTGCCCGCCAACGTATTCACCGTGACCAACTGATCGGGTTGAGCGGGACCAAGCCCCGCGTTGTTTCCATTGACGTCGAAGCGGTTGAGACTGACCTGCCCACCCGAAAAGGAAAGATCCAAGCCGCTGGTCATTCCCGGAATGGCCACGGGAGTTTGGCCAGCCACCGGGATCAGGCTTCGCGACCCGTTGCCAAGGTCGCCGTCGAGGTCGAGAAGCGGACCACCCAAGTAATCGACGCTGACGAAGGGCACGACGGGGCCACCGAAGTTGATGGACCCTCGGCGAAACATGAAGCTGAGCGAGCCGAATTGGTTCGGCTGCTGAATGTAATTGATACCGGGTCCGGGCGCAGGAACGATCGCAGTCGCGCTGGGCGTTCCACCGAGGCGCTGCCCATCCTGAAAAATACCCTCGCCGAAAGAAGTTGAAAACACCGATCGATTCGGTCCGGGCTGGGTGCCTGCATCCACACCGGTAACCAGTTGGTATTCCTGCGCCGAAGCCTGCGTTACAGCGAGCAGCCCAGCGACGACAGCCAGTAATTTCCGTGTATTGTTGATGGTCATCAGAATCTATTTCCTTGTTGGTTAAACACTGTCATTACCTGTCACTTTTTATCCGGGACAACTTCCTTCTCTCGCTCTTCTTTTCCTCACGCATCCGGACCGGTGAGTAATTCACCAAAGGCATCGAAATCGTCGATGTCGATGTCGCTGTCATTGTCGAAGTCGAACGCTTCACACTCCGTGGGTACGGGTGTCGGACCGGGGCCCGTGTTGCACTGTTGGAGCCCGGCATAGTCGCGCAGATCCGTCGTAGGTGCTTGTTGCGCTACGAGGACCACGTCATATCCAATCGAGTCCAAAAACACCGGGTCGCCACTGTTGTTGATGCCGAAGCCCAACGATTCGAGGTAGACAAACCCGGCAGAAAATGGGTTGATATTCGGGATGACGACCGTGTCGAAGTAGACGCCAAAATCGGTCGGAACAAAGCCACCGTTGTTCGGTGCCTCGAAATCATCCTGGGCAGAGCCCGAACCAATCGTCGCAAATCCGCCGGCTAATCCGTTCGCGGTGATGAACGTTTCACCGAGGCCGTTGGTTCCTATGGCGGGCCATGGTGTTTGTCCCAACCCCGCACCCGTCAGCGCAGGGAAACTGCCCGTAACCGGGTCGCGGCGAACATACCATCCCGACAGAGAACCCAAGTATTGAAACGTTCCCAATTCGCCCGCCGTCGAGGAGTTTTCAAGCAGTGTGTCCTGCCAGAATTCGTAACCCAAATCGCTGACGCGCCACACATTCGCAAGCACCCCGTTCGTATTGACAAAGACCGACAGCGTTCCGCTTCGGGTGTCGGTAGCCGGATTGATGGGGCCGGTTTGTGTACCGTCCGGCTCAGTTCCTGCCAGAATATTGACCGAGTTCGCAGCCTTCCACGAAACACCCGGACTCCCTTCGCTTGTCGAGGTGGCATCGAGGCTCAGTAACGAAACGGTTCCACCCGATGTGTCGAACGAAAGCCCGATCGTGCTGCGTGTGCCGGGCATGACGACGGCACTCTGCCCGTCGACCGGAATCAAACTGCGCGACGCATCGTTGGCGTCGCCATCCAGATCGAACAGCGGACCGCCCAAAAAATCGATGCCCATAAATGGCAGTTGTCCGAAGCCCAGCGGAACCGAGGCCCGCTTGAAAATGAAACTCAGCGCGCCGAATTCGTTCGGGTCCAGGAGAGGAATGCCAAAACCTTGAAACGTGATCGACGGTCCGGTCGGTCCTACGCCAGCCAGTCGATCGTCGTCAAAGAACATTCCGTCCTGGCTATTGCCACCTCCGGGAGTCGGAGAGACAACGCGCGACGGTCCGGGCCATCGATCCGCATCGACACCGGTCATCAATTCAAAGGGCACCGCGCTCACCGTCGGGGCGAAACACATCAGCGCGGCGAGTTGCAGCAAGCGAATTTTCATTTTTTGTGAATCCTCAAACGTACGTCTTCGCGAACACATCACCTCGGGCGCTAACGCACCGGTGGCACAATCGTTTTTGATCGATTT
>JAADIU010000326.1 GCA_013151185.1 Planctomycetota bacterium | reverse complement strand
TGAGTCCGAAAGCTCGCGTGAAATCCTGCAAGCCAATCCATCCGGACTCAGGTTGAGCATCGCCCCTTCACCGATACGATTCGCGAACGAACTCGCATGGGTCAAGGTGACACTCGTGCTGTCTGCAACGTGTGCCCGCAGGAATCGTCTGCGCTGCCAAGTGTGAAGACTGTTCGACCGCATGATCTCAATGTGCGGACCGACTTCCGCCAGAACGCTCGAAGAAAAGAAGTACGTCTGGCCATCCAGGATGAAGTTGACTTCGAGACAAGTGCTTGGCAACAAATCGGGCGATGGTCCTTCATGTGGCATCAATGTCAGCGAATTCGTATCCGTGCGCACGATGCTTGTAACAATCGATTCATCACGATTGAGGCGTGAGAATGAAAGCGTCACAGGCCGATTTGTTCGCTGTGCACGTTCAATCAGGCGGACTGCCTCTTGCGAACCCAACTCGATCGCAACGCGGCTGGTATTTTCAGTGATGACACTCATGGCGTTCATCGCCTCCTCCGCAATTTCCTGCGCTGCTCGTCCGCGACAAAGCGGGACAAATCCGCTCGCAGTTCCTCTAAATCAACCGACGGTGTCGGTAGAAGTCGAAGCCCCCACAACTGCTTGCGATTCGCTCCGATCGTTTTCTCATGTCGAACTTCTGCAACGGATACGCGCGGTCCCTGCCCGTCATCCAGATCAAATTCCAAAAATAGCCGACGTCGATGGTGCGATCGCGCGCAACCTTCCGCAAAAAATACGATCGCCATCCCGCAGGAACTGATGTCCCGCACGAAACATTCGAACGACTCTGAGTCGAGATCGCAGGCGAATTCGTTCGTTTTGCTTTCGAACATCATCCGACATTTCAATCCCAACGACGCCACCGCGACGCGATAGTCTCTGCGTCGCTGCTGAACGTGGAGTTCTTCCGGTAATGCAATCGCCATACCTACGACACGTTGCTTGTTGTTAAGACGAACGATCCGCGAGAGCTTTACGATTCGCGATTCAAACGACCACCGATCGTTGCCTTGTGTAAAGAACACCGTCACAGCTTGGCCGCTCTTCAGCGTTACCTCTTCCTGAATGTTTTGCGGCTGATCGATGCAAATTACATCGGAGTCCAACTGTAAGAATCGAAACCGAGCTGACTTCACGCTGTCGGACGTTAGTTCGTACTGAATGTCGCCCGCAATGTTACGCGCGCACAAATCAGTCAACACACTGGATACCTCTGTTCTTTCCGCAATGGTGCTGTTGGACATCGCGTCCCCGTCTGTGCCCGCAGTCGAAACGTTCGTTGCTGGTAGATCGGAAGTGCCACGAACGCACTTGATATGGACGAAGCCCAACGGGCAACGAACGGCGACGGCCCGGTATCGGCTATGGGACCCAACGCGCGTGCTTCGGCAGCCCGCGCTTTTGCAACGCACCGCGTAGCGACAATGGCGACCCGATAAAAGGTGCAACTCCTGCGTGAATACATGCGGCAGACTCTTTTCGCCGCTGCCTATAGGACGCCGCTGCGATGTCGGCTGGATTGCGATCACCCTAACTTGCCGCCACAAGATGCACCGATCCGAACGCAAAAACTGCGGCAACTTTTGCGTCCGAGAACCCGGATGCGTACGATGCGGTTATCGGGCATCACCATTTAACAAGTGCGGCAAGACCGTCATCGATCACGGTCGATTCAAAGAAAGCACGCGAAGTGCGGCTTCTAATCGAGACCACGGCATCATGCACCCTCTTCCCAATTCGGTAGATGTCCTGATCATCGGAGGCGGGGCTGCTGGCTTGGTGACTGCGATTTTCTGCGCGCGGGAAAACCCTAGAGTCGACATCGCCATTTTTGACGGCGCGAAGAAACTGGGTGCCAAGATCCTTGTTTCGGGCGGAGGACGCTGCAACATCACGAACCGGGTTGTCACTGCCGCGGACTTTTTCGGAGGCAGCACGAATATCATCCGAAAGGTTCTCAACGCCTTTCCCGCAGAAAAAGCCGTCGCCTTCTTTGAGTCGATTGGTGTTTCGTTGGTTGAAGAGGATGGGAACGGAAAACTCTTTCCTGGTTCCAACAAATCGCAGACGGTACTGAGCGCGCTACTGAAAGAAGCCGAGCGGCTAAACATTCGTATTGACTGCGATGCGCGTGTCGAAGGCATCCGGCGCGAGGGAGCTGGCTTCAACGTCAAAACAGCCGCATCGAACACGGTCACAAGAAGGATCGTGCTGGCGACGGGCGGGCAGTCGCTGCCCAAAACCGGGAGCGACGGATTCGGATTTCAACTGGCGAAGGAACTCGGACACGCGTTGATCGAGCCCACACCCGCGCTTGACCCGTTGATTCTGGAAGGCGATTTTCACCCACCGCTTTCGGGCATCTCCCATCCCGTCGAAATGACAGTACGCGTCGCCGACGAAAAAGCTGCACAACATATGGGCGTGTTGTTGTGGACGCATTTCGGAATAAGCGGCCCGGTGGTGCTCGATGCTTCCCGACATTGGCATCGCGCGCAAGTCGAGGGACGCGACGCCCATGTTTCAATCAATTTTCTGCCCGGCGAGAATTTACAATCAACCGAGGCGCGGTTGATCGATCTTGCAAACAGCCATCCCAAGACGCATCTCCACAAGGCGTTGGCTCAGCTTCTCCCCGCACGGATCGCCAAGTCCATTCTGGAAAATCTTTCAATTGATACGACGGTTCAGATGTCGCAACTGCGACGAGACATTCGCCGCAAGGTTGCGGCTTGTTTGATCGATTGGCCGCTGAATGTTGTGGGCGGTCGGGGATACGAATTCGCCGAAGCCACCGCCGGGGGCGTCCCGCTCAATGAGGTCGAATCGAACACGCTTCAATCACGCAAATGTCCGGGGCTATACCTCGCCGGCGAAATCCTCGACGTTGATGGACGAATCGGAGGGTTCAACTTCCAATGGGCTTGGTCCAGCGCGTGGGTTGTAGCGCGTGCTCTGGCACACGCCGACGGACCCACCCGCCAGGAATCGGCGGATTCTCCGCAATGAATCCCTGCCGCCGCGAAATAGGTAAACATGACTGATACCGAAAAGCGAACCCCGACCAACGACGAATCCACTCCGCTCCCCGACTCCTCGGCAGCAAAATCGATTCCAAGATGGCAATGGCTGGTGACCCTGCCTCTGTGTGCGGGTGCTTTCATCGTGTTGTTCGTTAGCATTCAGGGATACCGCGCGGGCGAGTACGCCAATCTCGCCGCCACCGATTGGATCGGTTTGAAATCCCGTATCCATCGGACCGACGGCGAACAATTCCTATGGGCCTATGGACCTCGCGATCCGGAAGATCCCCAATCGGAATGGTTTGACATGACGGGTTCGCAGCTTCCCCTGGAACAATTCGAGCACGGTATAGGCCGCGACTCCATCGCTGCGATTGAAGACCCGAAGTTCGCGGATTTTGGTGATCCCGTTTTTCAAAAGAAGATGGGCTTAAACGAAGAGCGCCTCAACGCTGCGAAGGTCATCGGGTTTGCCCATGCCGGTGAGGCCCGCGCATATCCAATCCAAATCATGAACACCTGCGAATTGGTCAACGACACCGTCGGCGGAAAACCCGTCACGGTGGGCTGGTGACCGCTCGTTGCACTGTCCGTAGTTTACGGACGCGAACTCGACGGGACAGTCACCACGTTTGGCACGACGGGTTACACATTCAAGCGAACGTTTGCGCTCTACGATCGGCGCACGCAGTCGGTATGGTATCCGTCCAGCGACACGGAACTGGAAGCCGTCGGCGGACCGCTATTGGGTCAGCGCATTCCCTTTGTGGCCAAGCCCGAAGTGACGACGCTGGCAAAATGGCGCGCGAAACATCCCAATACGAAAATCCTGGTCGCCGAAGGCCCGTTGGCAGATGCACTGCTCAGGGCATCTGTTTTCGATTGAGCTTGCGGTGAGCCCGCGACGCCAGTTCGAGGAGCATGCTTTCGCATTCGTCCGTGGTGAGTTCCGTCGAACGAAGCACCGCGATGTAGTCGAGCGGGGGCAGTTCGTGCTGCAACCGGCGAAACGCCTCCCGCACACATCGCCGAGCGCGAACCCGTTTCACCGCATTGCCGAATCGCTTGCTGATCCTGACGCCAAGTCGCGCGAAGCCGAGATCATTCCCATCGACATACAAACCCATGCGATCCTGATGGGCGGCGCATCGTCGGGTGAACACGCGATCGAAGTCAGCCGACAAACGGATTCGCTTCCACTTTTGGAACTTGAATTGTCGCGGTTGCATGTGCATGGAGTTTCGCTGCCATCGAAAATCAACGCAGTCCCTTCGGACCGGCGTGTCGCGGGCCATCTTGAACGCGGATTTCCGTGTTTCGTTTGATCCCAATCAAGCATTGAACATATACTGAAGAAGGGCCATTGCCCAAACCGATCCAACTGGCAGAGATTCTATCGCCTTGGAGGGCCAATCAAAATGAACTCAACCCGATTGATCCAACGATTGATCCAAACCGCTGCGATGTTGGTGGTGGTGCTTCTCGCTTCGCCTGCACATGCACAGTTGGCACCCGGTAGTGATGGCCACCTTCTCGATGCGAACAATCGGGTGGGGTCCAGTGGTCGAAACACCGCGACGCCTCGCAACCTGTTCAACACATCCAATTTGTACATCTCTGGCAACACCACGCGGGGCACAGCTTTTCGGGGCTTCTCACCCATTCGCGACCCGAGCAGATTGTTCTCGAATCTGCCATCGAGTGTGCTTGAAAATTTCGAGCGCGATTCCACCGGGCTCGAAGTGATTTCGGGCGTTGGCGGGCTGGGGGTAACCAATCCGTACTTCAACCGAACACAGACCGTGACCAGCGCGGGCGCAATCGGCGCGGGGCGAAACCTCATCGGATCGTCGGTGCCAGCCAACACGCTGTTCGCCCCTCGATACAACTCGCTCGCACCCAGTTCATCTGCTTTGGGCATTGGCCCGTTGAGCGCCGGATCGGCGGGCTATGGCTTCAACATCAACCCGTCCAGCTCTGCTGCCCCGATTCCCGGAACGTCACCGCTCACTCAGTACCCTGCCTACACGCGGGCGTTGGACAGACTTCGCCTGACCGGGGAAACCGATGCCCTTCAAGGACGTTCCCTCTTTGCGACCGACGAATCGACCACGAGCCCGCTTCTATTTCACTCGGCACAGCCAAACATCTATCGCAATCCCTACGCGGACAACGCGAGAAGGGGAATCGATCGGCTGACGCGCCAGCGACGGTCCGGTACCGACGCGCTGCGACGTCCGAACAGTGAAGAAATGTTGAGCGCCTCCAGCGAATTGATATCACCCACTGCAATCGCGCCGAAGTTGTTTCGACCGTCTACAGGTGTACCCACGCGAGACCCGATCACAGGCCGGACAACACCCTTGCCATCGAAATTTCTCGCCGTTCAAGACCAAATAGACGATGCGCTCGGGTCCTTCGCAAGTGGGACAAGACCGGTGGGCACTGCGACGGTCGCAGATCAGCCCAGCCAACTCGATGCGATGGCCCATCACCTGCGAAGCGATCTTCGCGTTTACACGCCCGACTCCATCGCAGCCGCAAATGGACTCATCGAAGGAGTGTCCGCACGTCCCGATGGTCTTGACGAATTTGCCGAGAACCCTGAATTCCAAAGGCAGTATGAACGGGCCCAGACGGTTATCGAGCGAGCCGCGACCGAATCGCTGTCCTCTTTCGCAGGCCCAAGCAAAACCTCGAGCGCCGAAACAATCCTTCGCGCCGAAGAAAAAGTACAAGAGGGGCAGTACTACCAAGCGGCTAGGCTCTACGAATTGGCGTCGATGATGGCTCCGGATCACGCGATGCCTCGGCTTGGGCACGCGCACGCGCTCCTGGCTGCCGGTGAGTACATGACGGCATACCGAAACCTGATTCAGGCGATCGACCTATACCCCGCGTTCGGTTACCTCAACTTCGACCTGACCGAGTTCATCCCGGATGTGAATCTGATCGATATCCGAAGAGCCGACCTGGAACGACGGTTGAAAGACAAAGAGGACTATCGCCTGCGATTCTTGCTGGGGTATATCGAAAACTACATCGGGCTCAAACAATTCGCCAAGCCCAACCTCCGCCGGGCAGCCGGTGACGCGCCCAGCGGTTCGGTGGTCGCAAGGTTTCCCGACCTGTTGGCAAAACCAGGAGCCGCCCTAAAAGAAGAGTAACCGAGCACGCGACTGCAATGATGAACGATCGAGATGGTAGGGATGGGTTGCAAGGGTAGGGTCCGCTGTGCGGACCACCGTTTGATACAAGACATTGCTTCTGTAACGGTCCGCACAGCGAACCCTACGAGAAATCTCGAGCGCGGCAGCCACGACGCTGAACGTTGAAATGAGGACGGTGCCCGAACCCTTTGCGTCGCACCACTAACGCATCGGACCTAACGTCGAAAAGCGGTGCCCGAGTCCGGAATGCCGCACGGCGATTCGCTGAGAAAACAACAACCTTGACCGAATGTGATGGCCGCGTGAATCGTCGTCCAGCCGTCGCGCGGGGCACAGCGGGAAAACCACCAATCCGCAGCCCAGGAGCAGCGCCAGCGCGAAACCAAACCCGACAATCAGAAACCAAACTGCGAACCAACCCCCAAACACCGCAATCGCCAGCAGCGCAAAATCAAGTCGCTTCGCGCGCAACAAGTTGGGGGATTTAACCGTCCGCAATCTAACCGTGAAATCGTGAGCGTGTGAGATCATGCCGCCTACAAGGCCTCGCACAAGACAAATCGAACCCGAATATCACGTTCATCCTAACCCGCTGATGCTCCGATCTCTATCGGGAAAACCACCTACTCAGCCGCCCCCTTTGCAACTCATCGTGGTGTGATTGACAAATTTGAAATGCCACTTTCTCAGATGTGAGTTATCAAATGCTTTGGTCCCGAACGCGACAGCCACGCGGTCGAACTTAAATGTTTGCTTCACTTCAGTGTGTTCAGATTTTTTGTTCGCGGGACGAAAAAAAACCTCGGCGAGCACCCATCATGGGGCCCCCGCCGAGGTGGAAGATCGAACAATGCAGTACGGAATGCAAAGTGTGAGCTACATCGGGTCGCCTTCGGGTGAATATTCAACAGGGTCGGGCAAGCCTAAGCCCGCAAGCTGCGGCAAGATTGTTTCCCTGTCTCCGACCAAAACGAGCAGCCCACCTTCGAGCGGGACGGCAGCGCGGGCCATCTTGTTGAGCTGATCCGCAGTGACTTTCGCCATGTCATTCAGGTCGGCAGACAGCGCGTCGAAGGGGCGGTCATTGCGAACCAGTTCGCCCGCGACCGCCACCAATCCACCGAGCCCGGCAAAGGATTGAACGGTTTGCATACGAAGCGTGGCCTGCGATTTCGCCATTTCTGCCGGCGTAATGTCGCCTCCCCGAATCGATTTGAATTCCTTCAAGAATTCACCGATCGATGCACCGGTAACGTCGGCTCGGACGCGGGCTGAGGCGGAAAAGTATCCAGCGCTGGGGTTCATGGCGTAGTTGCAGCGTGCGCCGTAGGTGTATCCCTTGTCCTCACGCAGATTTTGGTTGAGGCGGCTTGTGAAGCTCCCGCCGAGGATCGTACCCAAGAGTTCCAACCGATTCCGATCGGGCGACGCGTACTTGGGCGCGGGCATCATAAATCGAACGACCGTCTGAACCGCTTCGGGCCGATGGACGAGGACGACGCGCAGCGAATCCGTCGCAGGTTTCGGATAAGTGGGAACGGTCAACTTTGCCGCGCCACCTGATGGCGCAGCGCTACCGAACCGCTTCTCCAAACTGGCCTTGAGTTTGTCCGTTGAAATGTCGCCTGCGACGAGAATCACTCCGTTCGCAACACCGTGAATCTTCTTGTGCCACGCCTTGACACTATCCAGATCGATCGCTTCGACCGTCTTGACGGTTCCATTGGTGCTGCGGCTATAGGGATGCGCGTCGCCAAAAAACGCCCTCATGCCCACGCGTGAAGCGACAGACGCGGGGAAGTCGCGCATCCTCTGAAGCTGTTCGAGGTGCAAGCGTCGCACCCGATCCCATTCCTTCTTGTCGAAGCGAGGCCGCAGGACAGCGTCGGCGGCCAGTTCCAGCGCCTCGTCGAATCGCGGTGCAAGCGAGGACAATCGAACCGTCGTGGTTTCGTGGCGGCTGCTGGCCGAGAAGTTCGCCCCGAGGGCATCGAGGCGATCCGAGAATTCGATTGCCGTTCGCCCGCGCCTTCTTCCAACATGCCCGTCGTCAACGCGGTGAGGCCCGACTGTTGCGGCGGATCGAAGTCGGATCCGGTCGGCCACATGAGTTGAAATTGCACCAGTGGTAGCTCGCTTCGCTGCCAGTGATGCACCTGAATTCCGTTGGACAGTTTGAAAGAAACTGGAGACGGCGGACTGAACGGTTCAGCCGCTGCCACCTTGGGTTTCTCGTCACGCGGATCCTGCGGTGGCGATTTCAGTTCCGGAATGACCCGCATGATGAGGCGCGCATCGGATGCGAGAACTTTTCGGGCGGCGTCTCGGACGTCGGTGGTCGTAGCGGTGCGGTATCGATCAAGGTCGGCTTTGAAGGAATTCGGCTCGCCAAAGAAGAATTCGTACGCGTTGAGTCGGTCGGCTTTGTTTAGAATTGATTGCAGACCGGACAGTGCGCTGTACTCAAGTTGCGCTTTTTGTCGCTCCAACTCGGCAGACGTGGGGCCTTCTTTCAGTAACACGCTAACGGTCTCGTCGATTGCCTGTTCCAATGTCGCAAGGTCCACACCCGGTTTGGCTGTCGCCTCGATGAAGAACAGCGAGCCCAGCAACATCGACGCCTGGTAGGCGCTGACATCGGTGGCGAGTTGATTCTCATAAATCAGCTTTTGATAGAGGCGACTCGAAATGCCCGAAGCGAGCACCTCTGCCGTCAAATCCATCTCCGCATCGCCGGGTTTGAACCGTGCGGGGCTGTGGTAAACGAGGTGGGTCCGGGCGTATTGCACGTTGTCTGTGAAGGTCAGCGTCTTGACGCCATGCATTCGCACCGGGTCGGCTTGTGCGTGAATCACTTGCGAACCGCGCGGAAGCGTGCCGAACAACTTAGCGATCAGCGGTTTGATTCGGGCGGGATCGAAATCGCCCGCGACGACGAGCGAAGCGTTGCTGGGAACGTAGTATTTCGCGAAAAAATTCTTGACGTCGTCGGCGGTGGCGGCTTCCAGATCTTCGTGCGAACCAATGACGGTTCCGTGATAGGGATGACCGGCTGGAAACATGATCTGATAAATGGCAAGGTTGGCTTTTCCGTAGGGCACGTTTTCGACGCTTTGCCGCCGTTCGTTACGCACCACCGCCCGCTGCTTGTCGAGTTTTTCCAAAGTCATTTCATCGCCAAGGTCTTCGAGGCGATCCGCATCGAGCCACAACAACGTCGGTAGCAACTCTGCGGGTCCCATGGAATAGTAGTTGGTGCGGTCCTGACTTGTGCTCGCGTTGTTCCAACCCCCGCCCGATTCCATCAGCGTGTCGAAATCACCACCCGGAACGCGCCGCGTGCCCATGAACATGAGGTGTTCAAATAAGTGCGCAAACCCCGACCGCCCCACTGCTTCATCCTTCGCGCCAACGCGATACCAAATGTTGACGCAAGCGGCTGGGAGCGAATGATCCTCGTGCAAGATTACCGTCATACCGTTGTCGAGCGTGTATTTCTCGTAAGCCACGCTCTGGGCATTCGCTGACAACGCGACAGCCAGCGTCACCGCCAGTGCAGCGCAAATCGATTTTCTCATGTCGTTGGTTCCTTCCAAGGTTTCAATCCGGGGGAGGCGGGTCGAAGAAGACCTGCGCGCGGACGGACACGGGTTCGCCGAACACAGGAGCGAACCATCCGACGGCTTGACCCCAAGCCAAGGCATAAGCCTCCATACCAGCAGAATCAATGTATCCGGAAGGGCTGCACCGACAAGGCCTTACAATTTCACACACGGCTTGGGTGGCGCGGTAAACATTGACTTCGCACGTGGGCTCAAGCTACGGTGCCGAAAGCCTCGAACGCGACAGTTACGTCTGTTTCCCACCCATAGAAGGGGCGGGGCACCCAAGCTGTAAACGACTGAGCTTCGTTCGATTACAGGCCGTAGTTTCGCCCTGCGCCTGCGGCTTCCAGGGCTTGAACAAAATTCAGGATAAAAATGCCCATGCCTACGAGGCTGACGGTCGCGACGAGGAGTAGGCCTGCGTTGACCAATATCCTGCCATTAAATGGTGCGTCGGAATTGATTGTGGCGATGATGTGCGGGCGCGAGAGGATGAGCATTGACATCAGCACAGCGCCGGCGGTTGGCCAAATGGTGATTGAATGGACGTAGCTGTAAATCCAAATCCCGCGCGACACGGCTTCGCTGATCCGCCCGTCTGCCGCATGCAGGAAGTGCCCGCGTAAGAAATACCGCCCGTCTTGGATGAACCCGTTGCTGGCGTCGCCCTGAAAGTACCAATAGAAGAACGTGTACAGCGCGAAGTTCAACACGCCCAGCGCGATGATCCAGATCAAAATGCGGTTGCGTGTGATGCGCCTCACGGGATGGATGCCTCAGAAGATTGCGTTTACCACTGGCGACTCAGGCACTGACTTCGATCAAACCTTCGGTCGGTGAAGAAGCGGTGGCGTATGGCTTCTTGGGGATGCGTCCGGATTGAAACGCAAGTCGGCCAGCCTCGATTGCGTGGGACATCGCCTTGGCCATGCGAACAGGGTCTGCCGCTCCCGCGATCCCGGTATTCAGCAATACGCCATCCGCACCCAACTCCATCGCAATCGCCACGTCAGAAGCTGTCCCCACGCCCGCGTCGACGATGACCGGATAATCGGGGTCGTCATCTTTGAGGGCTTCCAAACACAAGCGAATGTTGTTGCGGTTGAGAATTCCCAAGCCCGTACCAATGGGAGCGCCCGCAGGCATCACGCTTACCGCGCCGGCTGTCTTCAAGCGCTGCGCCAGAATTGGGTCATCACTGGAATACACCAGCACCTCAAATCCCAGCTCAATCAGTTTCTCGGTGGCTTCGAGGGTGCCAATCGGATCGGGAAGCAGCGTCTTGCGATCGCCCAAGACTTCGAGCTTGACCCACTTCGCACCTTTGTTGCCCTGGCCTTCCAACAATTCTCGACTCAAACGCGCAGCCCGAATGGCGTCCTTCGCGCTAAAGCAACCGGCAGTATTCGGAAGCACCGTGTAGCGATCAAGATCGATGTGATCCAGAATGGAATCCTGCCTCGCCCCACCCGAATCACTCAGGCAATCGCGACGGATCGCAACCGTCACCACCTGCGAACCTGACGCATCCAAAGCCTCGGACATTTGCGTGAACGAGGCATACTTGCCCGTGCCAACAAAAAGACGCGACGAGAATTCAAACGAACCAATGCGAAATGAACCGGAAGGCATTTATCCACCCCCTACGAACGTGACGATTTCAATCCGATCGCCCTCGAAAATTGTGGTTGTTGAAAACGACGAACGCGCTACGAGGTCTTCGTTGATCTCGACGGCGACGCGGATGGGTTCCAGTTCATACAACCCGAGCAAAGCGGTAACGTTGGTGCCGCTGTCAATTTCTTTTTGTTGTCCGTTGACGGTTGCTTGCATCGCACGGTTCCCATTGCGTTTGAAAATCTATCGATCCTGCTTCGCACGCGATTATAGGAGGACGTGCCCAAACCCTCAACGTAGCCGTCACTGCTTACAAACGTCCCGACTCTGCGGCTACGACGTAGGCCATCAGGCGATAGGCCAACCGGGCAGCGAGGAACTCAGTTACCACTTGACCGGGAATGGGCAACACCTCGACGATATCCGCAGCAACGATCCTCTTTGCAGCCGCGACACGTCGCAGAAGGCCTGTGACCTGATACCAATCCAGCCCGCCGGGTTCGGGTGTTCCGGTTCCCGGTGCGAAACCTGGATCGAACGCGTCAATATCGATTGTCACATAGACCGAGTCGCCCAACCGTTCGAGCACACTTTCGATCCAATCGTTACTTCCCTGACAGTCGCGGGCGAAGATGGGCTTGATGCCGGACTTCTTGAGGAACACCGCCTCCTCTTTGGCCACGTTGCGAATGCCAACCGGGACCACCCGATCGACGTGCTCAAGGCATCGCCGCATCACCGAGGCGTGAGAAAACGGGGAACCCTCGTACTGATCGCGTAGATCAAGGTGGGCGTCGATCTGCAAAATGGACAGCTTCTTGTGCTTTGTGGCGACGGCTCGAACCAAGCCGCTCGTGACTCCATGCTCCCCGCCCAATGCGAACAAGAACTTTCCATCGCGAACCGGTTTCCTCGACGCTTTGAAGATTACCTCGTGCATTTGCGACGGCCCGCTTGCAACAGGTTCAACCGGATCGAGCGTACACACGCCCGTTCGGTATGGCTCGAAGCTCAATTCGTCGTCGTACAATTCGACCTGCTGCGATGCAGAGAGAATCGCCTGCGGACCCGCGCGCGTTCCGGATTGATAGCTGACCGTCGCATCGTATGGAATGGGCAGCACCGCGAATCGGGACTCGCGGTAGTTGGCAAATCTTGGATCGATTCCGAGAAAGTTAAGAATCATTCGTTTTTGATTCGTTCTTTAGAGGGTTGAATTTATAGAAATCCTTGTAGGTCGAACGCAGTAGCGGGTTGGCTTCTGCCGTGGATCGCAGTGTGTCGACCATGGCTTCAAGTCGGTCGTAGAGTCGCCGCTGTTTGCGTGGCTTGCAGCGCGTCAACGCATATTGAGCAATCAATGGCAGCGTCAACGAAGCGCACGAGTAGACGACCACGTTGTTTTCAAACGCATCTTTCAATTTCCCCCAACTCCTTGCCTCCGATGGCGTCGCCCCGCTCAGACCGCCCCAATGTGGAGCGTCCGCCGTGAGCTGCAAGAAATAATCGTGCCCGCCCTTGCTTGAATCGTGCAGGATTTGGTGAAGTGTCGGCTGGGTTTGCAGGTAGAAGTTTTTCGGTGAACCACCGCCCACCTCGATCACGCCATTTTTGTCAGCGTCGCGAACCAAGGCAGCCGTCTCGATCACATCGAGCACCGGGTTAAGATTCATCGGACGGTCGAACAGGTATGGAATCACCAGATTCATTCCGATCGACGAATCGCCCGGTGATGACGTATAAATTGGAACGCCCAAGTCTGCCGCGCACGCCAGCAACGAACGCTCGGGATGGGACGCGGATTTTTGCACATGATAACCAATGTGGGCGTGGAGCTTCGCACTTGAGAACGGCTTGTCGGGATCGAGATCGCGAACCGCACGCAGGATCACTTCGTCGGTGGTTTCCAGCGTGTCGTCATCGTGGATGAACACATCGTAAATTCGCGCGACGCCCTGCTCTGCAAGTTCATTGTCGTCGGCAAGAAAATTTCCCTGCACCATCGGCATGTCGTAGGCACGGTGCAGGTCGTGATACAGATTCGCACCGGTTGAAATGATAAAGTCGATGAACCCGGCCTTCATCAGATCGATAACGACACCGCTCATCCCGATGGGTGTCATCGCGCCGGCAAGCGTCATTGCAACCGTCGCGCCATCGTCGATCATCTGCCGATAAAGCTGCGCCCCCTCAGCCAATCGCCGCGCGTTGAACCCGCTCTTTGCGAAGACGTTGTCCACCATGTCGGCGACATCTTCGTTACCGCCAAGTTGCAATGGATCTATACTGGGAAGCGATTCCCAGTTCGACTTCTTGCCGTCAACGGAACTCGGGCGTTTGCTTCCACATGGATATCGATCGTCAGCCACCGCATCATCTCCGAACTGTCCCGTTGTTGAACGATGTCCGCCTGCTATTGAACAAACACCGCAGCCGCCACCACCGTGGTCCAAAGACCGTTCTTGTCACCTTCGGCGGTTTGGCAAAACGCACGCGTTTTGATCACGAGCCTTTTGCTTTTGTAGATTTCCAACCGTTCATCGTACGCCTTTTCCGGATCGAGTTCGATATCGTGGGTGGTTGCAAGCATGGAGGCGGCCATGTCTTCGACGTA
>JAADIU010000251.1 GCA_013151185.1 Planctomycetota bacterium | reverse complement strand
GGCCACCCAGCCATGCATACGAAGAGGAAATGTCGAATGTACCGTCAAAGCCGAACGTGAGTGTGTGGACGGGTGGCCCAGGTCCTTTGGACCTGGGGTCTCGATTCTTTTTCCTACCACACGATGGGCCACGCGCCGTCCCAGTCCATCTTCAGCACCGATGAGTCGTCTGATTCGTAGTACCGATAGCTGCTCCAAGGCCACTCCGCTGGCGACTCCACCAAACCGCGCGTGATCGGGTTCTTGTGACAGTAGTCGATCTTCTCAAGCAGAGTGTTCTGTCGATCGATGTTGAACGCGCGTGTTCATGATGATCTGCTTGTCAAAGTCGCCGCGTGCCCAGTTGTTGAGCGGCTGGGACCAAAGCTTGCGGTCTGTCTCCCAGAGATTTCGCAGGCACCGCTTGCCGTGAAACCCGACATGCTTCTTGAACGCATGCCACAGTTGCGAGATGGGAACGGGCGTGTCCTCGCCCTTGGCGTGCGGATACACGACGACGTGAACATGCTCGGGCATGACAACGTAGGCGACGAGACAGACGCCGAAGCGCTCTTGCAAGACACGGAGCCCATCGACAACGACGCGCTTCATGGCATCATGCCAGAAGAACGTGAGGCGTTGGTAGCAGGAAACCGTCCAGAAATGCGTGTGGCCGGGTTCGTCATGACGGCGGAGTCGCGATGGCATGGGTGGATTCTATCGTAGTGGTACGTTTGGTCCAAGAATCGAGACCCCAGGTCCAAAGGACCTGGGCCACCCTACGAGAACTATTCCCTCAATCATCTAACTTTGGATACCGGTCCCGAGCACTTTCTTGCAGTGCGGGCAGATGTAAATGTATTCCTTGCACCACGCTTCAATCCGGCGCCAGTGGATTTCCTTCAACTTCTTATCGCAATGCGGACAAACAGGATCGTCGATTGATTCTTGAGACGCCAATCTTGCAACCATTTTTTGGTCTCCTGGAGTGCGATGTTTACGGGCAGCGACACGCGGGCTACGATCGTATCCGAGATAAATGGACGATTCAAACAAACGTGGCCGGATGGACCAGGTCCTTTGGAGAAATGCAATGCGCAAGTTCCTAACGGTTGTCATTCTCTTTGCTGTCGTGAGTGGTACCGCGTTGGTCTCGACGGGCGACGAGAAGAAAGCAGCCGTGCCCCCAAACATGACGCAGTATTTTGTGGGCATTCTCTACAGAGGGGAAAAATGGACGCCCGAAATCACCGAGGACACCATGACGTTGCAGAAGGCCCACCGCGCAAACATTGGTCGGCTCGCCGAATCGGGAAAATTGGTACTCGCGGGTCCGTTTGGTGATAACGGTGACATGCGCGGACTGTTCTTCTTCGACGTCAAGACAATGCAAGAGGCGCGCGAACTCGTCAGCACAGACCCCGCCGTCAAAGCAGGCCGCCTCCGAGTAGATCTGCATCCATGGTGGGGAACGACAGCACTGCGCGATGTCGTCAAGAAGCACGACAAACTCAAGAAGCCCAAGGGCGAGTGATGCCAGGTCGGGTGGCCCGGGTCCTTCGGATCTCATAACACATGGGTCAGATTCCGTGGAGCAGGTCATAACCGCGCCGAAGAATCCGGAACACACGTCGTGGCCGCGCGGGGTAATATCGATCTATTTTAAATCCAGATTCATTTTCAATGCAAAAGGTGACCGCGTAAAACGGGAAGAGGCAGCGTCCGGGCTCTCTCGAACCGGACACTGCCACTACCGCCCAGGCTTGGGATTCATCTGTTGGCGCGGTTTGCCAACCCTATGAAGGTCGGCTGTCTCTCTCATGTGCTCTCTCTGCTGCGGCTCTCTCTTTCCGCAGTTGGTAGGCCGAAATTGGAAGGCCTTCCGTTGGAAGTCGATGCGGGTCTCTCACCTCCGCATCATTTCCATTAGACAGATACATCGTGCCGTACAGCTCTCTCACTTCCGTACAGCGCTCTCTCTGGTCCGAAGACCAGTCCTCGACAGAAGGAGGTAGTTTCCTGTCGAGGTTCCTCTCTCCCCTCATCTCTCTCCCTAGATTTGCCGACAACAGGCAAGCCCGTTTCGGCGCGCACCAACAGATATAGCAATCTCAGACCATTGGCCTGACAAGCTCACTACGAAATTCACAAATAAGGTAAAGCTCTCTCTAACAGCCAAGATCCAACACATCACATCATCGACCAAACACACGAACGCTCTCGATACAAATCCCGAGCGCACAACCTTCTCGCAGTAAAACATCAGCCACTCTCATTGGCATCAGTTCTAGCGGAGGTCCGGCGTCAAACTGGACTGCTGGCCTTTAAATGGACTGTCGGATTCAGCTAATCGGCGGGGATTGCTCTCTCTCCGCCACAACACCAGTACTATACCCTATAAAATCGTGGAAAGCAACACTTCATCCTACTTAGAAGCGCAATTATCAGCATCGGAAACAACCTTTTCGACCGGCGCGTGTCCTAATATGTTAAACGACAAGCGCTTGTGAATAGTTGCACAACAACGCCACAACCGAAGATTTTCTTTGGACACATTCTTGACAATATCGGGCCTATGTTTAGCATTGGCTACTCTTAGTCTCCTTATATAAATCATATTGCACAGGGAAAATCAATGCACAGAGGGTACAATGCAAGCGCAACGCGAACAACCGCACGAAGAATGTGCTCGATTTCCGCCATCGCAACCGCGTCCTTAACCACAATGTGTCCGGTTTCGGCGTCAGCGCAAATGTCGATCGACAACAGCACGCCAGCGAACGAGAAAGTCAGCCCGCACTACACGCAAGAGGACTCGCGTTTCACACAAACAAATACCGATGGGAAACCACGGAACACAACGGGGTGGTTCAACCTAACCCAAGCCTCCATCGACGACAACCTCGTCACCGATCGGCCTGACTTCACCGAAAGCACCGAGGCGATTCCCGTCAACCGGTTTCAACTCGAAATGGGTTACACGTTCACCTACGATCGCGAAGGCGACCGTCGCACCCGCGACCACACCGCACCCGAATTGCTGTTGCGCATGGGCGTCGTCGAAAATTTCGAGCTTCGATTCGGGTGGACGGGCTACTCGATGACCGAAACCCTGAGTACCCAACGCAACTCGGAAAGAAGGCGAGTCACAAGCGAAGAATGGAACCAGGGAGCCAACGATTTTGAACTCGGATTCAAACTCAAAATCGCAGAGCAAAGTGGTCTTCGCCCAGCCTTGGCTATCCTGGGTGCTGCGACTTTCCCGACGGGAAGCGCCAACATTTCAGCCGGAGATGTCGAACCCCTGCTCGGGCTTCTCTGGGCGTACGATCTCTCGGACGATATCGCGCTGGCTGGCCAGTTCATCGTCGGCACACCGGTTGAAGACGGTCGCCGATTCGTGCAGTCTGCCGCTTCGTTAAGCCTGGGTGCCTCGCTGACGGAGCGACTGGGAACCTATGTCGAGTATTTTGGCACATACCCCAACACCCTCGACGGTGACTCGGCGCATTCCATCAATGGCGGCTTCACTTATTTGGTCAACAACAATCTGCAAATCGACATCCGCGCGGGATTCGGCTTGAACGATGCGGCAGACGATTTCTTCACCGGCGCGGGCTTGGCATGGCGATTTTGAAGCACGCAGGGGGGCGAAACAGATGATCTGGCATCCTGACGATACTTTACTAAACTGGCTCCAGCATCCGGGGCCCTCAAACAAGGAAACGCAAACAATGCAACGACTGAAACGACCTGCAATCTGGATCACCTCGATCCTCTCCTGCGTATTCATTTGTGGATGCGAGTTGGCTGATGCAGCCGTCGACGGATTTTCGGCGGGGATCTCAGATCTCGTCACCCGCGCCGTCATCGCAATTGCGACCGGCCAACCGATCTCCTAACGCAACGAATCTCCTAACATAACGGAGTCCGACACCCGTTGTCGCAACTCGCGAACGACATGGGTTCTGGGTGCGCCCCTAGCGAGCAGCTCTGCGATGCCCTATCGCAACGAATCAAAGCCCACCAAACCCATCCTGCGTTTCTTCCAGGCAACATTTGCCTTCCCTTGAATCGCACTTTTTCCGATACATCCTCCACGGGGTGATGCAAAAAGTCGTCACGTCGCGTCGGATTGAACACAGGCAACGCGATCTGTGGCCGTCGAAATCAACACGACGCGCGGCTTGTTCGACGGCAGAGAAACATCCACCGCACAACGGCGCAGTCTGTCGTGGACGCATAACCATGCCAACGACATCACACTCCACACAACCAACTGCCAATTCGACCGGCTTAAACGTAGCCGCTTTCGAGGCAGTGTGCGACGCTGTGCCCGTGGGAATGTCGATATGGGACGCTTCGCAACAACTGCGGTATCGCAACCCGCTGGCGCAACAATTCTTCGCATCGTGCAACCCGCTGCAAATTGAAAGTGTGGATCCGAAAGAGCAACGCGATTGGCAAAACCAATTGCAGGCCATCGCAAGAGAACGAGCATCGCAAACGTACGAAACGCTGCGCTGCGTCTGTGCAGACTCCGTGGTCCGGGCTTTGCGGCTCGCGTTTCACCCTGTCGAGTTGGAAGAGGGCAAGCGACCCGGTGTCTTGCTGCTGGCTGTCGATGTGACCCGCGAGCACGAGTTGGAAACGCAACTCGCCCATGCGGCAGGCTTGGCTGCGGTGGGGCGCCTTGCAGCCCGCGTTGCACACGAATTGAACAATCCTCTCGACGGCAGCCTGCGTTATGTCAACCTCGCCCGTCGCGCTATTGAAACCGGACAGACAGATAAAATCGACGACTACCTCGCGAAGTCGGGCGTGGGCATGAAGCGGATGGCCGAAATCATCAGCGACCTCCTGCAATTCTCACGCGGCTCACCTGAAGCGGGCGACGATCGCAACGTCAATTGGATCGTGGAAGAATCGATCCACATGTTGCGCGAATCGGCAGACGCAAACGGTGTCATCGTTTCCGCGTGCCTCGGCGACGAAGACCGCATGCCAACCGTCGGCGGTACGAAATTGCTCCAGGTCTGCGGAAATCTAATCCGAAACGCGGTCGACGCCATGCCCAACGGTGGCCGGCTAAACATTACGAGCGGCATCGTCGACGGAGACATCATCCTGCGATTTGAAGATTCGGGCGTCGGATTGCCAGCCGACACCGAGCAGTTGTTCAAAGCGTTCTACACAACCAAAAGCGAGGGTAAGGGGACAGGCTTGGGCCTTGCGATCTGTAGAGAGTATGTGGAGCAACTTGGCGGGACGATCAACGCATCCGCAGCGAGAGACGGCGGCGCCGATTTCATTGTGCGAATTCCACTGCCGCACGGTGCTGCCCAAGAACCGAAACCATGAAGGAAACCTTGGTTATGAGTGCGCGAAAACCACGCATCTTCGTCGTTGACGACGACCGCATCATCCTCGATTCGTTGCAGGAAATGTTGACGCTCGAAGGGTACGACGTCGCGGGCGCAACGGGATTGAGCGATGCCCTTTCCGATCTCGAACAGACCGGTGCCCACGTTGTCATTAGCGATATCAACATGTCGGGCGGCGACGGATTTGAGCTGCTTCAAATCATCCGTCAACGTTGGCCCGAAACGGTGGTCATCATGATCACCGGATATGGAACCATTGAAAGCGCCGTCGAAGCAATCAAGATGGGAGCCTACGACTATCTGACCAAACCCATCATCGATGATGAACTTCGCCTTGTCGTCGAGCGGGCGCTGAATCAGCAATCGCTCATCGCGGAAAATCGCGACCTCAAACAAAAGCTCGACATGCGATTCGGCTTGGACAATCTCATCGGGCACGATTATCGAATGCAGAAGATTTTCGATTTGATCGAAGTCGTCGCAGACTCGAAAGTCACGGTTCTGGTGCAGGGCGATTCGGGCACCGGAAAATCGCTGGTCGCCCGCATGATTCACCACCATAGCCCCCGGCGAGACAAGCCCTGCGTCGAAGTCGCCTGCGGTGCCATCCCGGAATCCCTGCTCGAAAGTGAACTCTTCGGGCACATGCGCGGCTCATTCACCGGTGCCGTCGCCGACAAGATCGGAAAATTCCAAGCCGCCCACGAAGGCACCCTATTCTTGGATGAGATTGCGACCGCTTCCCCCGCGTTGCAGGTGAAGTTGCTGCGAGCGATCCAATCCAAACAGTTTGAACCGGTCGGAAGCAACGACACCCAAACGGTTGATGTGCGCCTGGTTCTCGCCACGAACAAGAATCTCGAAGAGGAAGTTGCAAGCGGTGGGTTTCGCGAGGATCTGTTCTATCGAATCAACGTGGTCACCATCACGATGCCAACGCTTCAGGAACGCGTGGGCGACATTCCACTTCTCGCAAATCACTTCCTCGACAAGTACTGCGAAGAAGCCGGTAGACGTATTTCCGGTTTCACCGAAGACGCCATCGGGATGATGCAGCGTTACGCCTGGCCCGGAAATGTACGCGAATTGGAAAACGCGGTAGAACGCGCGGTCGTGCTGTCCAAGAATCAACACATCGATGCGGACGACCTGCCACCGCGTGTCATCGAAGAGGTGCAACTCTCACCCGCAGGCGCCGCGTTTGAAAATACGTCCCTGAAAAAAGCGATGGAAGGCCCGGAGCGCACCGTCATAGAAGCCGCTCTTCGGGTCAACAATTGGAACCGGCAACAAACGGCAGAAATGCTCGACATCAACAGAACCACGCTCTACAAAAAGATGCGGCGATATGGCCTGTTGGATACTGCTGTCGGATCCAAGTAACCCGTACGCGCGAAACTGATGCCGTTGCGTCAGCAGAGTAGGGTCCGCTGTGCGGACCGTCGCAGGAACAAGTTCGACGCTCGGAAATGGTCCGCACAGCGGACCCTACATCGTTGAATAATGTCCCAGTAGAATAGATGCCCCAACAGGTGTAATCAAACCACTAATTGCAGTCGCTGCTGCCCCAACCCGGTTTGTTTGAGGACTCGCACGGAACTTCCCAATATTGAAATTCGCTTGTGCTTTCCGGTGGAGGACCAGCCACGGGGGGCGGGCCCGCACGACGCGCCACAGGCGCAGGTGCTGCCGTTTGGGAAACAACCGCAGCGCTTTCGGTGACTGGCAAAGGCAGAATGCAGCGAAACCCGATGTCCATTTGATGCACATCGGGACGGGCCCCGCGCCGACTTGTCACGGTACATTGCTCCAGGCCCTTGGTATAGGAACCACCCCGCAGGGTGCGCTGGTCGCCATGCAGTGGTCCAACCGGGTTCACCTCGACTTGTTCATCAACATCCATCTGGCCGCCCGGATATTCATGCGGTTCGTATGGATAGGGATCGACCCACGGAAAATTGCGTGGCCGCGAGGCAATGGTTGGGTCGTAATTGTTGAGACACCATTCCCAAACATTACCAGCCATGTTGTAACAACCGTAGGGGCTCACCCCGCCTGAATACTCCATGACCGAAGCCACATAGTCGTGTCCATCGTCGATGCCCTGTTCGCCGCTGTTGCAGAGCTTGCCCGCACCCGCAGCGTCGCTACCCCAGGGGAAGGCGCGGCCATCGCGTTTGCCACGGGCAGCCAGTTCCCACTGGGCCTCGGTGGGCAGCATCTTCTTCGACCACTGGGTATACAACCACGCTTCCCACCAGGAAACATTTCGCACGGGATCGTCGTTGTTGTGACCGGGCTCCCAATAGTCGAGATAGAAGTCGATGTCTTTCGGATTTTGCCCGCGCCACAGATGGTACTGCTGGGCAATTTCGGGATAGAGCTTTTGCTTGTCCCACTTTCGAAACGGATAGTACTCGCTCGGATAGGTGTGGAATGCGTTGCTCTCCATCCACGGGCGATTCCAATTGCGGCGAAGATGCGTGGCGAATCGCCGATCCTTGCGGAAGCGATCAAACTGCGAGTTGGTCACTTCGTGCATGTCGATGTAGAACGGGTCGACATACACGCGCCGGCGACTCTCGCCCGAGCCCATGTCATATTCACCACCATCCACATAAACCATGACCATGTTGTCGCGATTGGAAACAATGAAGCGTGGCCAATTGTCGGGGTAGTGGTTCGGGTTGCTCGGATCAAGGCCGGTCAGCGGAACGAATTCATCGGGCAACATCGAAGTGTTGCCATGCCCGCGCAGCGACCGGTCACCCAGTTGGGTTTTGGTCGCGCTGCAGCCGGTCTGAACCAAACAAATCGCGAATAGGAGCGAGCCAACGCTCACCACCGAAAGGCGCCCGTCTTTGAGAAGAGCAGGCTTTGAAATCGTCAGCTTCATGGTGTTGACCTCCTATCAAGCACCGCGATGGCGGTAGTTTTTTTGTTTGATTGTGCGGCTTGCGTCGATCGCAATCTGGCAATCTATTTGGCTTCGACAGCTTCCTTGTTGAACGCAACCATTTCACGCCTCGGGTCGTCCCAGTGCATGTGCCGGCCACCGACGCGCATCACAACGACAACTTCTCCAAGCGCCGGAATCACAACGTCGCCGGTTCGGTATTCGCCATAGGGACCGGTCCGATGTCCGGGGTAGACCCTTGCGCTGCCGACTTGGCTCTTCGTGTCGTGAAACTTCCACTGGTTTTCGGGCGTCGCGAGCACCATCGAACCGCGTCGATTGACGATCTTCATCGAATCGAGCAAACGGGTGCGAATGCGTTTTTCATCTTGCAGGTCTTCGATTTGCTGGCGGATGAGGTATCGCTGGTTTTCCAACGACTGACGCTTCGCCTCGATCTTGATGTAGCGGCTACTTGCACCCGTCGAATCGTTGTAGGCCACCATCGGATCGGTCGTCGGGTCACCATAAAGGGATTCGCGCCGATAGCTTTCAAACCGCGAGTCGACCAATTCCAGATGTGAGTTCAACACCGTCTCGGAGGATCGCAACTTGTCGACATGAAAGTCAATCTCGCGAACCGTTTCCCAGGCGCGTTGAAGATCGGCGACGAAATACACCTTTGTGATCAGATCGCCCTGCTTGAGATGTTCGATTTCAATTTCGTCAAGCCCCGCACCCGACGGTCCGCGCACCGGAAAATAATGCTCGGGA
>JAADIU010000197.1 GCA_013151185.1 Planctomycetota bacterium | reverse complement strand
ATACCTGCACGTTTGGGGATGCCTGCTCAAACGGCATATGCGCCGGAGCGTCTGTTGATTGCTCGATGCTCGATGAAGGGTGCATGGTCGGTGTGTGCAATCAGGTCGATGGAATGTGCGAACTCGCTCCTGGGAATGAGGGCGTCGCCTGCGACGATCTCAGCTTGTGTACCGATAACGACGTGTGTGTGGGCGGAGTCTGCGCCGGAGCACCCACCGATTGTTCGTCTCTAGACACCCCGTGTTCGTTCGCAACCTGCGATCTTGGCACCGGATTGTGCGTGGCTCCACCAGCACCCTTCGACTGCAACTCAAACGGTGTCGATGATGAGTGCGAAACAGGACTTGTACCGGACATGACCAAGGTAGATGCTTCCGGGGTAAAAAGTGCCGGCTTCCCGATAGATCCCATGCTATCCGGCGCAAGCGTTGCAGTTAGTGGACACACTATAATTGTCGGATCTCCCGGTTCAGATGCAATTCTGCCGTGCCCCCTGGGCCGCTCGGATGAACCGTGCGATATCTTCGACGTCGGAATGACAAACCAGCTTGTTCAAGAGTTCTATGGTCCATCTCCTCCTGCAGGAGAATGGTACGATGCGTTCGCATTCACCTTTGGCGACATGATTGAGGGCGCGGCTCTCGGGCGCAGTGTCGCGATCGACGGCATTACCGAGGTCGCTGGAGCGCCTGGCAACAACATCAATGGGAATTTTGCCGGTTCCGCGTTTATCAACCGACCAGGTCTGTGGCCGCCTCCAAGGCTTATTCCGGATGACACATCAGTGCTCGACCGTTTCGGCCATAGCGTTTCAATCAGTGACAATGTCGTCGTCATAGGGGCGTATGGAAATGATAGCGCGGGGCCGAACAGTGGCGCTGCGTATATTTTCCGTGAAATCGTCGGCACCGGCGATTGGCCACAGATCGCCAAGCTAACCGCCTCCGACGCTGCACCCGAAGATTTTTTTGGCATCAGCGTTTCAATCAGCGGAAGTCTCGCCGCCATCGGGTCACCAAGAAACGACGACGATGGATTCGACAGCGGCTCGGTCTACATCTTTCAAAAAGTCAGTGGTGCCTGGCAGCAAATCACCAAACTCACCGCCGACGACGCTTCTGCCGGCGATAACTTCGGGTGGAGCGTTTCGATCGATGGTGTCACCGCAATCGTCGGGGCATACAGAAACGATGACAGTGGAGCCGACAGCGGTTCGGCTTATGTTTTCAGGAGAATCAACGGCGTGTGGCAGCAGACTGCCAAACTTTCAGCCGCCGATGCATCTGCGGGAGATGAATTTGGCTGGAGTGTTGCGATAAGCGGACTCAACGCGGTCATAGGAGCCAGGAATGACGACGACGGCGCATCGGGAAGCGGTTCGGGCTACCTGTTTAGTGAACTCAACGGAGTCTGGCAGGAGACCCTCAAACTTGTCAGCGATAACCCGCAGACGAATGAACGCCTCGGGTACAGCGTTGCGATCGACGGAAGCACGGCTGTATTCGGAGCAGTCAGCAGCCCGCCTGCGGGTGCAGCGTACATTTTTGAAATGCCAGACGATTGCTTCATCAATGGCGTGCTAAACCCCAATTGTGACACAAGCGGAGCGAACAGCATCGATTGCAATCTGAACGGGATACCAGACGAGTGCGACATCCGCGATGGCACAAGCAAAGACTGCAACCTCAACGACTTCCCCGATGAATGTGAACCTGTTGCCGGTGGCGACTTCGATAGCAGCGGCAGGCTTAATTTGGCCGACTTCAGATTCCTAGCCGATTGCCAAGCCGGACCAGGAGCGACGCCCGCACCGCCCGACAGCGCGTGCGCGAACATGTGCCTGCAAGCGTTTGATACAGACTACGATGGAGACGTAGATTTGCAGGACTTCGCTGAATTTGACCTGTCGCGATAGGTGAACACCGTCGGTGCGTCTACGACAGAAACCGGACCCGGCCCATTCTCGACGCGCTCATGTGATCCGCAGGGTCAACGCGTGTTGGGGTGCTTCCGGTGTCTCGTTCGACGCAGGCCCAACACGCCCATCGCCATGAGAAGGAGCGACGAAGGCTCCGGGACCACGGTGAATCGGAAATTCGGACCTAACGCAGGTACCGCCAAAGTGGACAGGGGCGATATGAACAGCAAGTCGGTAAAGGCATTGTTCTGCCCAGCGATCGATTGAACCCCCGACAGAACTGGGTCCGGGTTCGCCGCATCCGCAAGCAGAAAGCCCTCGGATCCTGTTGAAAGGTACAGCGACAGGATCACATATTCCTGACCCGCGAGCAAATCGAGTGGGCTGATCTCAACGTAACGGAACCCGTCCACCAGCGGCGCAGCATTGCCGGCGGGAACATCGACTTGCTGCAGCAAGGTGCCGGAAAACTGATCATCACTAACACTGTATACGCCAACCGACATCGTTGTCGTCAACCCGTTGCCGCTGTCGGAGGTACCATCACCGGTATCGTAGACTCCCAATGCCGAAACAGATAAGTCGCTCGTCGGCGTGAATGCAAACCCCAGGATCGTTGATTGAGTAAACCCACCCGAGTTGTTGCCGCCAGTTGGCGAAAACGCAGGCAACGTAATGGCCGAGGCCGTGGACGCCAGAACAGAGACCACTAAAACCGGAAGAGCCGCGAGCATGACAAAGCGGCTAAATGGTGAAGTGCAAGGCTTGGCTGGGCGCTGAATGGTAAACCGTCGGACAGCAGACATATTTCTCTCCTCCTAAAATGCGTGAATTGACCGTAGAGATTCCCTCTCCGATCGTTATCGGCAAATGACTGTGGCCAATCGCAGACGGACCTTCGCCCAGGTGGCAAACTGAACCCAAGACGGATTCAGGGCCGCTGTCGAGTAAGGACCGCTGCGTCAAGATGTTTGGTGAGTTTCTCTCCCGAAACCCAATCGGAACCGCGTGTATCGCGATACCTGGCTTGGAACCCGAAGGTGGCTCCAAGCATACTCTGCAAGATTGCGATTATACTCAGCGTAAACCCAGCGAGGCAACAGCATTCGGTTTGCTTTTTGTCAAAATCGAATTGGCAAACCACCCGAACGAGGGGGCATCATTCCTCTATGCCGCCGCCGATCTTGAACGCGGAACTTAGTGCGAGAAAGATGAACACGGCATCGATAATTCCGAATAGCTCGATGAATTCGACTTCATACTCGCTGCTTATCATGCCCTTGACTGCGACGATTCCAAGAGCTGCCATTGTCACGGCAGCCAACGCTCCGCGCAGGTTTTCCTGACCGTACCCAAACTTCATCCCCAACCCGGCAAAAACGCCAACACCCCAGGCGATATAACCCCACTCAACGCCTGTGTTGACGGCCACACCGTACCAAATCCCTGCTCCAATAAGTGCCCCCACTGCGCTGAGCGCGCATCCGATTCCGAAACGTCCTGTACCGGCTGCGAGTTTGCCGACCTTGCTTGCGGCCCCTGCACCGGTTGCAGCCTTTGGTATGGTGGCTGGGTCGAACCCGCAGGCGAAGCATGTCGTTGCGTCCTGCTTCATTGCGGCTCTGCACTTAGGGCAGTTTTTTTGGCTTGTTGACAAGTCGGCGCTCACCGTCGTTTCGGCTGTTGATTCGGCGCTCATTAAATCGTCGAGGAGGTTGTCATCATCTTGCGGAACGGATACGGGTGGGGAAGGAGGTGGGGACGGAACGGACGGCGCACTCGATCCACCGGTGGGTGCGTCGATGAGAATTTTGAACCCGCACTTCGGGCACTTCACCTTGCGACCAGCCGCAGCGGCTGGCACGCGAAGTTTCGCACCGCATTGGCAACGTACGACTTGTTGGCCTGCATCGGCCATCAGAAATGCCCCTTCGAATTGTTCGTGCGACAAAATCGGGATACAACCGTCTCGATATGCGGGCAGCTATCATCGTTCCAACGTCGCCCAGAATCAAGCCGCGGTACCACCGGTCTGGATTTTCGCATCGTACAGGATAGTCTACCCGCCGAGCACATCGCTCCCAATGAACTACAACTGGATGGAACTTCGATGTCTGAAATTGAGCACCTGGAAAAAACCTACAACCCCGCCACCGTCGAGGGCGACATATACCAACGTTGGCTGGATGCAGATTGCTTTGGCGCCACGCCCGATGACCGCCCGCCCAACGAACGATTCACCATCGTCATTCCACCGCCGAACGTCACCGGGGCGCTGCACCTCGGCCACGCGCTGAACAATACGTTGCAGGATATCCTCGTGCGTTGGCATCGCATGATGGGGCACAACACGCTTTGGCTACCTGGCACCGATCACGCCGGCATCGCCACGCAAGCCGTCGTCGAGCGGCGCATCAAAGCCGACGAAGGAAAAACCCGCCACGACATCGGACGCGAGGAACTCGTCAAGCGAATCTGGGCGTGGAAAGACCAATACGAAGAACGCATCGTCTCGCAGCTCAAACTCATCGGATGTTCGTGCGATTGGAACCGCAAACGGTTCACCCTCGACGAGGGCCTCGCCAAAGCGGTGCGTCATACGTTCTTCAATATGTTCAAGGACGGGTTGATCTTCCGTGGGAAGCGGCTTGTGAATTGGGATACGCAACTACAAACAGCCGTGGCTGACGACGAAGTTTATCACGAAGTGGTCAAGGGTAATTTCTGGCATTTCAAATATCCAATCAAAGACGCCAAGCCGGGGGAACCAGACCACGTCATCATTGCGACAACGCGGCCCGAGACGATGCTGGGCGATACGGCGGTGGCGGTGCATCCCGACCCGCAGCGCGCAATCGAACAAAAAGAAGTCGAGCTGCGCGAACGCATCGCGGCATCTTCTGCCAAGGATAGGCCCGCGCTGGAAAAACAGTACGAACACCTGGAGGAACGTCGCGCAAACAAACTTCCCGAACTCATCAAACTGCGCGACATGGCCAACGACGGTCGCAAGCTGATGCTGCCCTTGGTCGATCGGGAAATTCCGCTCATCACCGACAAGCACGCCGACCCGCTGCTTGGCACCGGGTGCGTGAAGATCACACCCGCCCACGATCACAATGACTACGAAGTCGGGATTCGCAACGAGCTGCCCATGCTCAACATGATGAACACCGACGGAACGGTGAACGAACACGGCGGATCGTATGAAGGCATGTTGATGCTCGACGCCCGCAAACAGGTCGCCACCGACATGGAAGAACGTGGCTTGCTGGATCATGTTGAGGACAAGGAGATCGACCTCGGCCACAGCGACCGCAGCAAATCGCCCGTGGAACCGTACCTGTCGGACCAGTGGTTCCTCAAAATGGGCGAGCTAGCCGACCCTGCGCTCGACGTGGTGCGCGACGGTGCGGTGAAAATTTTCCCCGAGCGATATGCAAAAAGCTATCTCGACTGGCTCGGTGAAAAACGCGACTGGTGTATCTCGCGCCAACTCTGGTGGGGACACCGCATTCCGGTGTGGTCCAAAACGATCGACCTGACCGAAAGCAACTGGTCGGACGAACTGGCTGGCTGTGGCTTGGATTCGCTGATCGAAAACGCATGGGGTGAAAACGTCGCCTATCGCATTGAGAATTTGACAACGGGTGAGGTGCTCGAAAATCCAAAGCAAATCATCCTGCCCGTGGTGAAAGAAACCGAGGGCACCTACCGCTTCCTGGTGTGCGTGGGTGATACCAACGAAGACACGATTCGCACGATCGAAGCGGCTGGCTTTGTTCAAGACCCTGATGTGCTCGACACATGGTTCAGTTCCGCCCTTTGGCCACACAGCACGCTCGGTTGGCCGGACGAGGACAGCGCCGATCTGAAATACTACTACCCGACCAGCGTGTTGGTGACGTCGCGTGACATTATCACGTTGTGGGTGGTGCGGATGGTCACGATTGGTTTGTACAACATGGGCGAGATTCCGTTCGACGAAGTCTACATCCACACAAAAATTCTCGACGGGCGCGGTGAGACGATGAGCAAATCGAAGGGCAACGGTGTCGACCCGCTCGACGTGGTCACCGTGTATGGTGCTGATGCCCTTCGTTACTCCATCGCGGAGATGGCCACCGAAACGCAGGACGTTCGTATGCCGGTGGACTACATCTGCCCGCACTGCGGACACCTCACCGCGCAGGCAGGCATCGTTCCAAAGGGCAAACAACCTGCCGACGTACATCGCGTCAAGTGCAGCGGGTGCAAGGAGAGATTCGCGACGCAGTGGGCACCTGAAAAGATCAAGAGCGAACTGCCCGTCGCCCGCGAAACGTCGGAAAAATTCGAGGTGGGTCGAAACTTCTGCAACAAACTGTGGAACAGCGCCCGCTTTGCATTTATGAATCTGGAGAACACGCCCTACGAACCGCTCGACATTTCAAACCTTCCGCCCGAAGACCGCTGGATTCTCGCGAAACTCTCCGCGACGATCCGCAGTACGCACGCGGAACTCAAACAGTACCACTATGCACCCGCGATCAAACTCATCCGCGAGTTGTTCTGGGAGTCGTTCTGCGATTGGTACATCGAATTATCCAAACCCAGGATGCGCGACGAAGCCACCGCACCGGCGGCGAAGCAGGTTCTTGCGTTGGTCCTCGATCAGATTTTGCGTTTGCTCAGTCCGTTTATGCCGTTTGTCACCGAACGATTGTGGGAAGAACTCAATCGCCTTGCACCCAAACGCGGAATTCCCGGCATCATCGAGTTACCGATCGATCGCTTCCTCATGCAGAGCGCCTTCCCACCGAAAGACGGTTGGACGGCGGCGGATGATGAAGTCATTCTCAAAATGTTCGACAACGCACAGCAAGCCGTCCGGGGCATCCGCGATCTGCGCAACAAGTGTACGGTGTCCAACAAGGATCGCGTGAAGGTCACGATCAAATCAACGCAGGAGCATCTCGAATTGCTCGGTCAGCAGCAGCACATCGTCGAACGGATGGCTGGCACATCTTCACTGGACCTTGTCACCGAGATGGATCGCCCAAAGAATGCGGGCACGACCGTGGTCGGACCGCTGCAAATTTTCGTACACGATGTCAGCGATGATGCAGCCGAGAAAAAGCGGCTTGAGAAGGAAATGGAGTCACTGGAGAAACGGCGATCCGGAATCGAAAACAAACTGGCCAACGAAAAATTCGTCAACAACGCCAAGCCGCAAGTCGTCGCAGCAGAGCGCGAGCGATTGGCTGAGGTCAACAGATCGCGCGAAGCACTGCTCGAAAGCCTGTCCGATCTTTCCGGATAACAACCTCGCAGAAATCAAACAAAACAATGCGGCGGTTCCCGGTAGGAATA
>JAADIU010000264.1 GCA_013151185.1 Planctomycetota bacterium | reverse complement strand
GGACAGTCACCTATTTACGGCTTGGCCTCCTTGGCTCTTCTTGCCTTTTGTGGTCGGCCTACGGGCGATGGGCGCAGGCGGCGGCCCAAGCGTGCTTCCAGCCTAGCGATGAAGCGATCTGACGCCAGTGGGCGCCCTGTTCTTGTTCGGGAGCGTAGGCGATCTGTGCTGTCGTCATCTTCCTTGGCGCGAAGGGCCTCGCGCCATGCCGACGGTTTCCACTCTCGGCACCACCATCGCATGTCGAGCAAATCGCCTCGATCTTCTCCGCATACATGCGCCGCAGCGCTCGACCATTTGTAGCGCCACGGAACGCGCACCATCTGAGCCCGCACTGGATTGCGTTCGACATAACGCAGAGCCGTCCAGCAGTGGTGCTCGTCGAGCATGCACGAGTAGAAACGATTTTGCCATAGGTGCCCGCTGCGGTTGTGCAGGCGATTGATGTGCTGGGTGAATCGCCAGTGCGTACGCCCGATGGCTTTTGCCAGGGCGTCTTCGGTCTCTGGAATCGCGACGAGGTGAATGTGGTTCGTCATCAGGCAGTAACCAAGAACGCGAAGGCGGAAGCGGTCGGCGTTTTCGCGAAGGAAGTCCAGATAGCAACGATAGTCATCGTCAGTGAAAAATACGTCCTGGCGGTTGTTACCGCGCTGCGTGATGTGGTGCGGCATTGACGGTGTCACGATTCGCGCGGTACGAGGCATGGGAGATCAGTATACGCGACCACCGACAGGTAGAAAAGACGGAAACCTGTAAATAGGTAACTGTCCCTAATTGGACCAATTGGACCCTAATTTGATCAATCATCCCCAAAATAAGAAGAGGCGGATGCCGATTGACTCAGCACCCGCCTCTTGAACTTCTTCTGATCGGCCAACCCAATGGCCGTTGGTGATCTCAAACGTCGAGATGCTTACGCGCGTCGACGACGGATCAACATCATTCCACCAAGACCCATCAGGGCGAGGGTGGCTGGCTCTGGAGTGATGTTCCAGACCTGGAGAATGGTGACAACGCCATCACCGGCGAAACCAAAGATAGAGGCGTCTTCAAGAACGCTAACGCCTGTGGTGCCTGCGACCGTACCGTTGACCATATTGAATGCACCAAGGCTGGTGCCAGTCGAATCAAAGAGGACAAAAAACGCGTCAATGACGTCGAAGGTGCCTTCGTCAGGATCGATCGGAAGCGCACCCGAAAACGTGCCTGTGTCCATACGATACAAGTCAATTGGTTGACCCGGGCCAAACTGGAAGCCAGTCGGAAGGAGGTCTGCGCCAGTGGTTGTGAGCTGAACCTGAATCTGAAGAGCCGCTAACGGTTGCGAAGCCGGACTCACAACTTCAAACTCCTGGGCTGTCAGTACATCGGCACCGGGAAGCAAGCTGTTACCCACCAATTCCGAAGTGCCATTGTAGAAGTTGGAGCCATCCCCTGCGCCATCTTCGAGGAAACCAGCACCGCCACCAGTCGATTGACCGAGGAAGTTGATATCATACCCATTGCCTGTCAGGGCGCGGGAAGAATCGAGCGGAACTCGATTGTCCAACAAACGGCTGATGTCGCCTGCGTAGGCATCGGTACTGACTTGCAGCGAAGCCGAGCTAGAGATCAACTCCGCCATCGCTGGCGTTGTCACGAACGCCATCAACAACACTGCAACTGCAATCTTCTTCATGATCTACCTCCTAGGGTCCTTCTGTTGAGAGAGTATTCAAACGGGACGTCCGTTTGGAGTCAGTGAGTAAACAGAGAATCTGAGAAATCTGAACTGCGCATCTTTCCAATTGTTCCCAAACAAGCAGCAAGGCGCGATCCGGCTAACCCCAAGCACCCGAAACGATGGGCACCTATGTGATTGGGGTTGCAAGATCACAACGCCACGAGGCGAAGTCTACTGATGCAGGGCCGAGGCAAGACGTTGGTGCCCCGTCCCCTCAGAAGTGTCGCTTCAAACCATCCCAGCTTGCCTGGCACGAGTCTGCTCCACGGGACCGACACAAAATCGATCTTCGTGGTATACCATCCTAACAAGATTCAGCCTTGACTCCAAGGATTCACAGACGTTCCGGAACCTTTTCCCCCAGAATGTAGGGGACCATTTCGATCTGCGCCTCCGAAAACTACCCCCCGAAAGCGTGGTAGACCCCCTGTAAACTGTAATAGGAGCCAGAATTCAGCGTTTTGGTCCACTTCGATCCGACTCGGAATCGCCATCGAGGCGTTTCCTCAATCGCCGAGAATTCGACGGGCGAACAGAACGCCTGCGGTAATAAGGCGCCTTGCGCGGTGGGCTGTTACCGCGATGTTGGTTTGAAAGACGACCGTAACTTCACAGAAATGTAGATGGAAAGCTGAGCAGGGGTGGGTATGCCCGGACATCAATGGTTGCCCGGTTTGCCGTCCGCGTCAGGACTTGCACTTGCCGCTGCCTTGATTGCAGTCGTTCGAGCAACAGTCAGAGTCCTTGGTGCAGGGTTGGTTTTTCGTCACGCATGGGAGTGTATCCCAGCGCCAGCTACCGAACACGGGTTCGTATGGACCGGTCCCGAAACCCGGTGGTGGATCGAGGTAGTAGCGGTTGCTGTATTCGATTGCAGCGGCGGTACTCATACTGCAGAAACTCCCCGAACCACCAACGATGACGCCCTTGAACGTGGGAGTGCTGCCCGCAAAAACAAGGCTGCCTCGTGCGTAGATCAGACCATCCATGAGCGAAGGATAAGTATCGTCCATGGCATTGTCCGAGTCACCGAGGTACGGGGCACCGGGCGGATTGAAATTCACGGACAGCGCCGCCTCATCCATTGTTCCACCACCCGCGAACTTCAACGTCAGGTCACCATCGACCAGCAGCGCAGGATAATTGGGGATCGCCGACTCCCAGTTGACCTGATCAATGACTTGGCAGTTTACTCCACCGAAGCCCTTCGGTGCGTCGAGCAATACCAACGTACCCTGGATTCTCGAGTTTCCGATGTTGATCGGTTGCTCCTTGCAATCGATGACGTAGATACCCAAGGCATTTACGACACCAGTAATCGAATTGAATTTCGGTGTCAGAACAGCGTTGTTGATGGATGGCACGCCAGAAACGGGAAGGGCATCAATCGATATCGGCGTGCCGTTGGCCACATAGTATTCAAACACCGCTGTTTCGTCGGGTACGGTGCGCGGCGGGACTCCGGTGGTTTCTGTTCCAGTGATGTTAACGCCCCCCCCCGAGTCCACCGCTTCCACATCGCCGTTGAGTGTTGCGGCGAAACCGGTCACTCGACCAGCGGTACTGACAATCTGGTTGGTCGTGAACGTCGCGAACATCACCGCAAAATCATCTACGCTGTGGACAGAAACCTCCAGACAGGACATGGGTACATCGATGTTGGGTCTCAGCAAGACACTGCGAACGCGCACCGCGTCTCCAACGTAACCGATTCCGTATGCGCGGACCGGGTCAGACAACCCGCTGGTGAAATCGCCGTCGCTCTCATCGATGAGGACGATCCTGACTGTCCCCCCTCCCAACGAGTACGGTATCGATACGCCACTGGCAAATGTGGTGCGCCAGTTCGGATCGGAATCCATCATAACTGGCGCCAGTTCCACCCCGGCAATTGCAAGCGCTCCGGCTTCCGCCCAGTCGTTCGTACCCACTACCATGCGCGTGTTGATCCGCGCGGTCACCAGCGAGGCGAAGCCGATGACCGTCAATAGCATGGTAGCACCCAGAACGAGCATGTAGCCCGCGCCGCGCCGGTGCCAACATCTGGGATATTTTGGCGTTGGTATACTCATACTCAATTCGCCAGAGGTTCGTTCGCCAGTGCAGTGCCCAGCGAAAGGGCTGCGTTTGCCGCACCAAGCTGCAAATCCAGCCCCACCCAACTTATATATGTTCGGGCGGTTTCGACGTCCTGCTCGTACGCGCCCATCCTCGAACGCACCCCGACAATCGTAGTTTGGGCCCCGCGCGGATCGGTCACGGTCACTGTGATCCGCTTGGCACCGCCGTCGCTCGCAGTCCCCAAGCTGCCGGGTTGCACCGGATTGACGTACTCCACGGTCACGCTGCGCGTCCAGCCCGCGTAATCTACCAAGTCGCTCCCGCCCCTGTCCTGTGGGGGCGATGCTGACCAGCCGTGGTAGTCATCCACGTCGTCAAAATCGGTGCGGGAACTGCTCCCTTCGCCAGTGTCCGTTCCGATGGTAGGTGGCGGAATCGTTTCGGTAATAATCTTCCCGAAGACATAGTAGTACATTGCGGTTTTGTCGCGCGACTGCCAAGGCGCGCCTGCGTCGTAGGTTTCAAAGAGCCCTGATCCAGATTCGGTGTCGTCCTCCAGTTCAATACTGCAAATCTTCGAGTCGTCGACCTGCGCCACGATGGTAAGAAACAGACCGGACCCGACGGAGCGATTCGACACGCCGCCGAAATTGTATTCCAGCCATTTGAAACTACTATTCAGGGTGCTCTCGTCCAACGGGTACTGCTCAATCACTGTCGCGTCGGGAAAACCGGATCCATCGGCTGGACGAATCTGCACTGATGCAACTCCGTTCTTGGGCCCCTCGGCTCTCGCCTTGAATCTTACCCGAGTGAGCGACCACGATTGCGCGTCTGCCGGCAGTGTCGGCTGGAAGAATTGAGCAACCCAGTCCTTACTCCGCACGACAAATTTTTGGCTGTTTCCGTCGGAAGGATCGTGGCTGGAAAGTTCGACTTCAGGGCCTTCGGTCAGCGTTGGAATGGTATCCGGGTCTGCATAGTATGCTTGGAGAACTTCACCCAACAACGCGTGCGCCAGCGCCGGGCCCTTACCCAACCGAGCGTTCACACTTCGAGACCGCGCCGACATACCCACCATGTTCAGCGCGGCGACCATCATCACGCCAACGATCAGCACCGCAAGGACCGATTCGACCATCGAAAAACTATGTCGACGGAATCGCCCGATTCGGTCGCAGCAATGAATTATTTCCGGAAAAGTAGGGTCGTTCATATTCCGCTGCAATCGCTTGTACTACAGACTGAGTTTGATCCCATCGCCGCCCCACCATTTGAAGTGCAATCATCGGGCACTTCATCCGCGCAAGTACCATCGGTGTAGCAACAGGCCTGGGGCGAAGGCCTGACGGTGCGCGTTAGGAACGTGAGGTCGAAGCCGTAAACATCGTCTGCGATAACCGAAGCCGCTCCCCCATTGTACTCGCGGGTGACAGTTCCACCCGAGATACCGTCCCATACATAGCGAATGGTTTCCTCAGTGCCGTCCTTGTCTCGGTCCGGTACAGTGAATGTGACTGCATTGACCGTCCTTTCCGTGAAGGCGAGGGCATCGCTTAGGTCGGCCATGATGATGTCGCCGACATCGCGAGCTTCCGGAATCTGAGCGTTCACCGCGGTTCCGTCGTCCACCGCTCGGCTGGCGATGACCAAGGTTCCGCTCACGCCAACGACGAGAATTGACAGCACCGTCATGGCGGCCATCATCTCGACGAGGGTAAATGCACTGCAATGAGATGTGCGTCTGTGTCGCATTCGTTTCACTAAACCACCGGGAAACCCGTCGTATTGACCGCTTCAAAAAGCAAACCGTCGGAGGAATTGGCCTTGCCTGTGTCTTGATCGATGCTGATCGTCCGCGCTTCGTTTCCGACATAGATCACAATCGAACCGCCACGATTCGGCGTACCATACATGTCGAACGTAACTTTTTTTGCCCCGCCAAAATTCAGTAGCCAGTTGGTAACGTGATACGGAGCGGTGTTCAGGTCCACACTGTACAGGCTGCTGGGTAGGTTTGGATCGGGCACGTTGTCCATCGCGTATGCGGGTTGTGGGGCGAAGGTCACCGTCACGTCAGCACTGATGACCCGAGCATGGTGTCGAGCCAAGGCAAGGTCCATGACGATACGCGTCGCTGCGGAGTCAGCCCGCCGCCGGGCGATGGCATTGCTGAATCGCGGAACCGCAATACCCGCCATCACACCAAGAATAACCAACACCACCACGATCTCGACAAAACTAAACGCGGTCCGCCGAGAAATATGCGCCCTCGAAGCGCAACCCAACGCAACAGGCGCAAGACGAGTAGGACGCAGCTTTCGGCGCGCAGCAATGATAATGTGCATGTTTGCCCATCCACGGAAGTACGGTTGAGCCAAACGTCCCAGAAGAATCGTGCTGGAAACGTGCATCAGGAAACCCGTCCCACCGGTATGCGATATCGGAGACCAGATTCTCTCGGTTCACTTGCGCAATGAGGAAGCCCGCAGCGCGCACAAGGCGCTCTTCGCAAGGCGGTTCTTATCGGACTGGAATCCGAATCGTCGGCGAGAGGGACAGGTCTTAGGAACCTGCCGGATGTGGCAGCGCCGATGGAGAAGTGGTGAATTCGCGTTCTTCGAGGTCGGTGCCGACCTGCACCAAATCATCGTTCATCTTCTTGCCTTGCTACCGAGACTCAGATCATCTGAACACATGCTTCGCCGATTCATCGGAAATAAGCGATGAAACGAAAGTTCGTAGTGTTCACCCCTTATGTGTCGGAGAAGCATGTGTCGGAGTAGTAGCCGATTCAAACAGCGGAATCGCCGTCCCGCATTCCGGGCAAACACCACTGACGTTGCCCCTCAAATCGTATCCGCAATTGAAGCAACCACATACTCGTCTGCAATCCAGCCGCCACAGCCAAGCGGTAGCAAGCACAGTCGGCACGACCAGCATCGAGATGCGAACCGAAACGCCCGCAATGTATCGATACCGATAACCTCCAAAACGGTAGCGATAAAACTCGTCAGCCGTTTCAATCAGCAAGCCCGTCGGCAGCGGATCGGCACTGAACCAGTACCGAATCGAATCCTCATAAATCGCAAACCCAGACGTACCGAAACTGAGATGAACCGTCCAGAAAAACCCAACAACCCACGCCGTCCCAAGGCCAGCGCAAAGCACAACCCCAACCCACTTGAAAACGCACCGCTTTCGGATTCGCCGCTTCATTGTTCAATACCGCACTCAGGACCCATCACCATTGACGTCGCCCACCAAATCATAGCCGCAAGGGCAACCGAGGGTCGTACGACTCAAGTAGCGTGGAAACAAAATCGTCGTTCTTGCGCCCAAGACGAAACAATGCAACGCCCTGCAATGAAGGCGTCGCACACCTACTACCCCCAAGGGGACTTGAACCCCTGTCGGTAAGCGGCAGCGTTTGCAACGACTTAGCGATTCCGGCCAATTCAAGCGCTGCAGAATGCGCTGCAGATTCCGCCAAAACGCCCGTTTACCACCCCGAACTACAAGCCATCATCGAAGCATGG